>JAAELR010000487.1 GCA_024226455.1 Paracoccaceae bacterium | reverse complement strand
GATCCATGTGGGCCGCCCAGGGCGACTGCGCCGTGAGATCCGTCGCCGACACCGCCAAGCTACGCGGCCAATCCTCATGGGAAACCATCAAAACCACCCTGGCCTGAACCCAAAACCACAAAGGGGGGGTGAGTAATTACCATCAGCAGCCCGTTGATCGCCGACATGCCGCCCAGAAGCCGCCACTCCAGCGGCAGCAGCACGTCGCCGTAGCCCAGCGTGGTATAGACCACCAAAGCAAAATAGACCGCCTGCTCCAGGGTTTCGAACAGACCGAGCCACAGGAACGTCACGGCCCAGAACCAGACCCCGGCGGTAGCGATCAGCAGGATCCACAGCACCACGCCGCACAGCAATATCAACAGCTTGGGCCGGTGAGGCGGGCGCGACAGCCAGGCCCGCCGGTGCGACAGCAGTGCCTCCATCACCATGAATCCGGCGCCTGCGACAAGAATGGTGACGACGATCAGCGCCGATCCGATGGCCAGTTGCACCAGCATGTCCTTGATCAACACCGGGCGGGGCGCGGGGTCAAGCCGTCTGGACAGATGCCCGCTGTCTCCTTATGTCACGCAGACCATGGCCAAACCGAAGACAGATCCCAACTACAAGGTTGTCGCCGAGAACCGGCGCGCGCGCTTCGATTACGCGATCGAGGACGATATCGAATGCGGCATCGTGCTGGAGGGGTCCGAGGTCAAGAGCCTGCGCGAGGGCGGCGCCAACATCGCCGAGAGCTATGCCGAAGTCGCCGGTGCAGAGCTATGGCTGGTCAACAGCTACATCGCCCCCTACAACAAAGCCAGGTCCTTTCCGCATATCGAAAAGCGGCGCCGCAAGCTACTGGTTTCAAAGAAGGAACTGGCGCGGCTTTGGTCAGAGACCCAACGCAAGGGCATGACGCTGGTGCCGCTGGTGCTGTACTTTAACCACCGCGGCAGGGCCAAGCTGAAGATCGGTATCGCCAAGGGTAAAAAGACCGTCGACAAGCGTCAGACAGAGGCAAAGCGCGACTGGCAACGCCAGAAGGCCCGCCTAATGAAGGACCATAGCTGATCATCGGGCAGCGCCCGGATGCTGGCCCCGACACCGCCGGCACCGCCTTTTCGCCCTGCGAGAGGAACGTGCCCGACGCCACCATGGCGAGGATCGCCATGTTATCAAGCACGTGTCAGCCGATCGCCCCGCGCTGCCCGCCGGTCTGGCCCCGGTCCAGCAGCAGATGGTCGAGGATCACGCAGGCCATCATCGCCTCACCCACCGGCACCGCGCGGATACCGACGCAGGGGTCGTGCCGGCCCTTGGTGACGATCTCGACCGTTTCGCCACCCCTGGTGATCGTCCTGCGCGGGGTCAGGATGGAACTTGTAGGCTTCACCGCAAACCGCACCACCACATCCTGCCCGGTGCTGATCCCGCCAAGTATGCCTCCGGCATGGTTCGAACTGAACTCGGGGCCATGCTCTCCCATGGATATCTCGTCGGCATTGGCCTCGCCGGTCAGCGCCGCCGCAGTCATGCCTTCGCCGATCTCGACGCCTTTCACCGCGTTGATGCTCATCATCGCGGCAGCCAGATCGGTGTCGAGCTTGCCATAGACGGGCGCGCCCAGTCCCGCGGGCACGCCCCGCGCCACGATTTCGACCACCGCTCCCACCGAACTGCCGGCCTTGCGCAGCCCGTCGAGATACGCGGCCCACTCGCCTGAGGCCACCGCATCGGGCACCCAGAACGGATTGCGCTCGATCTCTTCGGCATCGAACCGGTCCCGGTCGATGCCATGCGGCCCCATCTGCACCATGTAGCCTGATATCCCGGCCCCCGGCAGCAGCGCCCTGATCGCCTCGCGCGCCACGCCGCCCGCAGCCACCCGCGCCGCTGTTTCGCGTGCGCTGGACCGGCCGCCGCCGCGCGGGTCGCGCACGCCGTATTTCTGCCAATAGGTAAAGTCAGCATGCCCGGGCCGGAACTTTTCGGCAATATCGCCATAGTCCTTCGAACGCTGATCGGTGTTGCGGATCATCAGCTGGATCGGAGTACCCGTGGTGGCCCCCTCAAACACGCCAGACAGGATCTCTACCTCGTCCGCCTCGCGCCGCTGCGTTGTGTATCGGCTTTGCCCGGGTTTGCGCCGGTCCAGCCAATGCTGCAGCATCTCTGCCCGCAAAGGCACGCCCGGAGGACAACCATCCACCGTCGCCCCCAGCGCCGGCCCATGGCTCTCACCCCAGGTGGTGACCCGGAAAAGATGGCCAAATGTGTTGATGCTCATGACGCGCTCCTTCCCGTTTGGGTCTAAGGCGACACGCCCGGGGATGAAAGACCAACCGGAACGCCCGGCCTCAAAGCGGCTTTGGCACATCCACCTTGTTGCCGCTCCTCCCCGTTTGCGACCCCCTTGCCGCCGGCGCCCGGATGTTTCGCAGAATTCGCCAGATGGGCGTTTTCGCCGCGGACCAAAGCAGCGACGCCCAAGGGCGTTTCGTCGTCGAACGCGGCAAGGACCGAGTGCATCCCGATTTCGCTGCCAAGACCTGCGGCCACGTCGGGAAGATCGTCGACAAGCCCGGAATAGACCGCATAGGCGGCAGCGATCACCCGGGTCAGAGTATCGGCGTCAGCGGGCCGGTGTTTGTCAAAGTAGTTGTCCGCCGATTTCATGCAGCGTCTCTGATTTCAGTGGCGCCTATTTCGGTTTCGGGGTTGAGCCAGACAGGCCCGGCCGGTTGCCAGTTTCGGGTATTGCCTGACCAGCGTTCCGGATTTT
>JAAELR010000486.1 GCA_024226455.1 Paracoccaceae bacterium | reverse complement strand
GCATCAGCCCCGCACATCCCGAAACCGAAGCCATCAAACCATTCGCAAGCGCACCAGCCAGCGCAACGAAAACCTAATGCCTGGTAAAACCCAAGCCACCCCCAGCCGGTTGAATCCGCCCAAAAACAGGGGCGTCATGAATAATCCGGGCTATAGGTCCAGCACCGAGCTTACCAGGTTGCAGGCCGCTTCGACGGCCGCTTCGATGCTCATCCCGGATGTGTCCAGGATCACCGCATCCGCGGCAGGTTTCAGCGGCGCCGTCGCCCGTTCGCTGTCGCGGGCATCGCGGGCGCGGACGTCCGCCAGAACCTTGTCGCGCGTCACCCCGGGGTCTTTCGCCGCCAGTTCCAGAAAACGCCGCTCGGCGCGCACCTGGTCAGAGGCGGTGACGAAGAGCTTAACCTCGGCGCCCGGACAGATCACCGTACCGATGTCGCGCCCGTCCAGCACCGCGCCGCCCTCGCGCCGGGCAAAAGCGTGCTGAAAGTCGACCAGCGCGGCGCGCACTTCGGGGATCACGGCGGCTCGGGAGGCCGCCTGCGCCACCTCGGCGGCGCGCAGATCGCCGCGCGCCAGATCCCCGGAGACCAGCGCCCGCGCCGCCGCCACCGCATCCTCGCCCGCCATCACACGCCGCCCGACCGCGCGGTAAAGCAACCCGGTGTCGAGATGCGCCATCCCGAACCGCTCTGCCACGGCCTTGCCTATCGTGCCCTTGCCCGCCGCCGCCGGCCCGTCGATCGCCACGGTGATCTTCATGCACCTGTCCCTCGATATTTGCGCCAGAGCCAGAGACAGGCCGCCACCAATGCCGCGGCCATCGCCACCGTCGTGGCCAACGCCTTCAGAACAGAAAACCGCGACGCGGTCGAAACCGCCGCCTCGTCGATCCGGTCGGCCCCCGCCGCAAGCAACCCCGCCACCGCAGCGTTCTCGACATAGTCGCAGACCGCCCCGATCACCACCACGGCAATGAACCCAAGCGCCCAGCGGCGCGGCAAGAGCTGCCACAGGATCAGCGCCAGCGTCACCCCCATAAGCGCCGGGTAGATCAGATCGAGCAGTTTCTGCGGCCCCAGATACTGCGCCAACCCTTTTGGCCCCAGCGCCGCCAGGAAGGCCCACGCCTCTTTTTCTGAATAGCCCATGGGCCGCATGTCGAAAGGCACCAACCCGCCGGCGTCTTTCTGGATGATCGCCAGCGACCAAAGCACGATCACCAGATAGAGCGTCAGGGTCGCGGCCAGCAAACCCCAGGTGACGGCCCGCAATGTCACGGCACCATCGTGGTCAGCTTGGGGTCGCGGACCGGCGCCTGCGGCAGGTCTTCGTCCAGTTGGTAATAATCGCCCTTGTCGGCGCAGTAGATATGGCCGATCAGTTTCAGCCCTGTCTCACCGTCCAGCGTGCCGGCATGGATCGACAGGTTGTCGCCTTGTCCGTCCCAGAACAGGCTCGACCCGCAAGTGGCGCAAAACCCGCGCCGGGCGGTGTCCGAGGCGTGGTACCAGGTGACCTCTCCATCGACGCTCACCCTGTCGCGCGGCGCCGAGGTGGCGGCGACATGGTGGCCAGAGGTCTTGCGGCACTGCACGCAATGGCAGGCAACCACAGAGCGCAGCGGGCCATCGACGCGATAGCGCACAGCGCCGCAGAGACAGGAACCGGTTTTCATGGGGTTATCTCCGTACTGTCTTTCCATTCATCATAGCAGGCCAGCCGGTCCGTGGCGCGGTAATAGTCGCCCTTGTCGCCATAGTGCATATGGGGCATCAGTTGCAGCCCCGTCGGAGCTTCGAGCGTTCCGGCGGCGCCCCGGCGCGCGAAGGCTGAGGCGCTGTACCATCGTGGCTCGCCCTTTTTGGTCAGATCTGTTCTGACCGGGGCCGGGGCCACGAAATGCCCCGATTGCGTGCGGCACTGCCCGCAATGGCGGACCAGCATCGGCCCATTGAGCCGCGCGGGCCGGCGGGTGACGGCGCCGCAGGGGCAGCCGCCCTCAGCCATTGTTCCGGGTGAACTGCGCCCCAAGCCCGGCCATCAGCGGCTCGAAGACCGGAAAGCTGGTGGCAATCGGGCTGCCGTCGTCGATCGAGACCGGTTTTTTCGCCGCCAGACCGGCCACCATGAACGACATGGCGATACGGTGGTCGAGCCGTGCCTCAGCGCACCCGCCACCGGGCATGCCGCCCGCGCCCAGCCCGTGCACGGTCAAGCTGTCCTCGTCCTCTTCGATGGTCACGCCATTCAGTTCAAGCCCGCGCGCCATGGCATCTATCCGGTCGCTTTCCTTGACCCGCAGTTCGTGCACGCCGCGCATCAACGTGGCGCCCTCGGCGAAAGCGGCGACGACCGACAGCACCGGGTATTCGTCGATCATCGAGGCCGCGCGCTCTGGCGGCACTTCTATGCCTTTCATGCCGGGTGAAAAGCGCGCCCGCAGATCGACGGCAGGCTCGCCGCCTTCCTCGCGCGGGTCCTCGAATGTCAGGTCTGCACCCATCTCCTGCAGCGTGGTGAACAGCCCGGCCCGCGTCGGGTTCAGCCCGATATTGGGCACCAGCACGTCAGAGCCCTCCACGATCAGCGCCGCACAGACCGCGAAGGCCGCCGACGAAGGGTCGCGGGGGACGGCTATGGATTGCGGTTGCAGTTCAGGCTGGCCGGTCAGCGTGATGATGCGGTCCCTTGCGCCCACTTCGACATTCACTTCGGCACCGAAGCCGCGCAGCATGCGCTCGGTATGGTCGCGGGTCGCCGTGGGCTCTGTCACGACCGTTTGCCCCAAACAGTTCAGCCCGGCCAGCAGCACCGCCGATTTCACCTGCGCGGACGCCACCGGCAGCGTATAGCGCACCGGCACCGCGTCGGCCACACCGACCAGGGTCATCGGCAACCGCCCGCCCTGACGCCCGTGGGCGAGGGTGCCGAACTGCGCCAGCGGGTCGGTTATGCGCCCCATCGGGCGCGACCGCAGGCTGGCATCGCCGGTGAAGGTAGCGGTGATCGGCGTGGTGGCCATAGCCCCCATGATCAGCCGCACTCCGGTGCCGGAATTGCCGCAATCGATGACGTCCCCGGGCTCGGTAAAGCCGCCGACGCCGACCCCGTGCACCGACCATTCACCACCGCCATGATCGGTCACCTCGGCCCCGAAGGAACGCATCGCGGCGGCTGTGTCGAGCACATCCTGCCCCTCCAGCAGCCCGGTGATGCGGGTCTCGCCCACCGCTAGCGCGCCGAGGATCAGCGCGCGGTGACTGATCGACTTGTCGCCGGGAACCCGGGCGGAACCTGTCAACGGGCCGGACCGGCGAGAGGTCATCGGAATGGCGGGGCCGTGGCCGGACATGGGGCGCGTCTCCTGTCGTTGCCGCTTCCCTTTAGGCAGAGCGCGGGGCAAGGGAAAGCCCTGAACCACCTGAAGCCCGCTCATCGGTCCCTTCCGGTCCCTCCTCGCTGTTCGTCATGCCCCCCCTTGGCACTGGCCGCCACTGCGGGGTAGCTCATCGAGCCCTTTCGGGCTCTCCTCGCTGGCGTAAATGCGATGGTAGCTGCGAGGAAAGCCCGAAAGGGCTTGAAGAGCACCGCCTCTGCCTCAGACCCGCCTGAATGTCAGGTAGTGCGGCACCCGGCCCTCGCGCCGGGCCTTTTGCTCATAGCGGGTCGGCTGCCAGTCGCCCCAGGGCTGGCGCCAGTCCGGCGGGCCTTGGGCCAGCCACTGGAACCCCACCTTCGGTACCTCTTCCAGGGTCTGACGCACATAGTCCGCAATATCGGTCGCCACCCGCAATTCCGCCCCCGGCGCCATCACCCGCGCCAGAGGATCCAGATACTCCGGTGTTACCGCCCGGCGGCGGTGGTGGCGTTTCTTCGGCCAGGGGTCGGGGTAGAGCAGAAACGTCTTCGCTACCGAACCTGCCGGCAGCACGTCAAAAACATCGCGCACATCGCCGGGATGGATGCGGACATTGTCCACCCCCGCCCGGCGCAGCTTGCCGAGCAGCATCGCCACGCCGTTGATGAAGGGCTCGCAGCCGATGAACCCCACGCCCGGGTTCGCCGCGGCCTGATGCACCATGTGCTCACCGCCGCCAAAGCCGATCTCCAGCCAGAGCCGCCGACCGCCGAAAAGCGCCGCCAAATCGAGCGGCTCCCTGGATGGGTTCTCGTCCCATTCCACACCGGCAAGCGTCAACCCGCCCAGATCCTCGTCCAATGCAACGCGCTGGTTGGGCTTCAGGGTCTTGCCGTGACGGCGACCGTAGAGATTGCGCCACGGAGCGCCGTTGGGATGCTCGAATTCACTCATGGCAAGCGGCTATCGCGAAACACCTGCAAGACGTCAACCCGGGCTCTTTCATCTGGCTACAATTACTTTGGCGAGCGCGAGGGGCAGGGCCCCTCGGCCACCGCGACCGCCGAAGGCGGGCGCAACCGGGGCAATCGGCGCGGCCCGAAACACTCGCCTTTGTCGACAAGGAGCCCGCCGATCACGCCGCCTTGCGGCGCGGTCCACCACCGCGAGACCGGCGCCGGCGCTGCGGTCGCCGCGCCGGTTTGGCGCTGCGCTCTTCCTCCCAGCGGTTGCCGCTGGCCACCGACACGGGCTGGCCGACGACCTTCTCGATCGCCTTCAACTCGCCGATCTCGGCGGGCGCGCAGAACGCCACCGCCTGACCAGAGCGCCCGGCCCGCGCCGTGCGCCCGATGCGGTGCACATAGTTCTCCGCCACATTGGGCAACTCATAGTTATAGACGTATTCAACGCCCTCGATATCGATGCCGCGTGCGGCCACATCGGTGGCCACCAGCACCCGGATCTCGCCCGACTTGAAAGACCTGATGGCCCGGTCGCGCTGGCCCTGGCTCTTGTTGCCATGGATCGATCCGGCAGCGAACCCGGCCCGGTCGAGGTTTTTCATCAACCGCTCGGCGCCGTGCTTGGTGCGCGCGAAGACCAGTGCCAAATCGTCGCGATGCCCGTCCAGCAGTTCGATCAGCAGCGACTGCTTGGCATCCTGGGCCACGAAATGCACCGACTGTCGCACCTTGTCGGCGGTCTTGCCGGGCCGCGCCACCTCGACCCGCACCGGATCGGTCAGATAGGCGCCGGCCAGTTCGGCCATCTGTTTCGGCATGGTGGCCGAAAACAGCATGGTCTGACGCTCATCCGCCAACAGCGGCGCGATGCGGCGCAGCGCGTGGATGAAACCCAGGTCGAGCATCTGGTCGGCCTCGTCCAGCACCAAAAACCGCGTTTCGCCCAGCGACACGGCGCGCCGATCGATCAGGTCGATCAGTCGGCCCGGCGTGGCGATCAGCAGGTCGACGCCGCGCTTCATCGCCTCGGTCTGCCGGTTGATCGACTGGCCGCCCACCACCAGGGCGACGCGGATATGCGAGCCCTTGGTGAAGGCGCTGAGATTGTCGGCGATCTGGCGCGCCAGTTCACGTGTCGGCGCCAGGATCAGCCCGTGCGCGGTCTTCGAGCGGGGCTTCACGCCGGCAGAGGTCAGCGCGTGGATCAGCGGCAGCCCGAAGGCGGCAGTCTTGCCGGTGCCGGTCTGCGCCAGCCCCATCACGTCGCGGCCGTTCATGGCGTGCGGGATGGCCTGTGTTTGTATCGGGGTCGGTTTGGTGATGCCCATTTCGGCCAGTTTGGCCACCAGGCGGGGCTTCAGCCCCAACATGTCGAAATCCATCTAGGATCGGTCCTTTCGCCCCTTCCAGGGGCACAGATATAGGTCGCGGCCGACCCGTCGCGGGCGGCCGTCGGCGTTCAGGGTTGCGCGCTGGCCTGACCCGAGGCCGGATTGCCCCGATGGCCGCCAAGGCGCCGGTCCCCTCGCGTGATGATGGGAAACTCTCTAACGACGGTCGGGCGTTCGGCGCTATGGCGCCCTTTGCTCACGCAGCAAGGCGCGACCGTTCCCGCGCCATATCGGCGCCCCTCGGGAATAAGTCAAGCCGGTTAAGACTTTATTGTTACCGGCCCGGGCGCCGCGCGGCAAAGCCGCGCCTTGCAATTCAGCAAGGCATGAGGGTAGCTGGCACGCCAAGCATGTTGAAAAGCAGGTTCAGGCCTCTGGTAGTAGCGCGCGCCCGGTTCAACGCGACATCCGTCAGGACGGCGACGCAGAATGTCACGAGCCCCAGATAAGCCCAGCCCATGTATTCGCCGAACAGCAGCGCCATGACCCAATCCTGCTCGAAAACATACCAATAGACCGCACACAGAGTGGCAGTCGAAAGGATCAGAGTCTGACTCATAATTCGAGCACGTTTTTTCTTGCGATATGTCGGGCAGTTCTTCGGATTGGGTGACTTTCGAGCGCCAGCGCGATGACCATAGGGGCACAGTCCCTTGCCCGGTAATTACTCACCCCCCCTTTGTGGTTTTGGGTTCAGGCCAGGGTGGTTTTGATGGTTTCCCATGAGGATTGGCCGCGTAGCTTGGCGGTGTCGGCGACGGATCTCACGGCGCAGTCGCCCTGGGCGGCCCACATGGATC
>JAAELR010000485.1 GCA_024226455.1 Paracoccaceae bacterium | reverse complement strand
CTTTCCGCCGCGCCGGAAAGGGGTCTTCCCTGGGGAAGAACGCGTTCCGCGGCGCCGGAAAGGGGGTCTCCAGGCGCCAAAGCGGCCTCCGGCCGTCCGCGGCGTGATGCCCGCGTCACACCGGGAGGCCCGCGTCACCCCCGATCTTGCCGCCATCCCAGAGCTTTTGCCCGCCGGCGGGAGAAAGCTCTGTCGGCCCTGATGACGGTGATGCTGATGATGACGCCTATATCCTTACGCGCATTTTTGGTCTGACAGATTTATCGATAAAGGGGAGAAGAAAAATGCGCGTGGGGTAGGGAGCATCATCATCAGCATCACCGTCACGGTCCCGACCTGTCAACGAAGTGGAGCTGCCCGTTCTCGTCGAAGATCAGGATGGTATTGGCGCCGCGAGACGCCCGTCACCAGGGCAACGCGACTCGCAAGCGGATTCGATGTCAGTGATGCGGACATGGCGAGACGCTCCGGTCTGACCGCGATGACCGCCAAGCTGGGCTTGCGCGTTCGCGCATCCCCGGAATGACCGCCAAGCCCGCTACCGGTCGCCACCAAAAAGCTGGAATGACCGCCAAGCCCGCTACCGGTCGCCACCAAAAAGCTGGAATGACCGCCAAGCCGGGCTTGCGCGTTCGCGCATCCCCGGAATGACCGCCAGACCAGCCGTGCGCGTTTGCGAAACCTCAGAATGACCGCCAAGCCGGGCTTGCGCGTTCGCGCATCCCCGGAATGACCGCCAGACCAGCCGTGCGCGTTTGCGAAACCTCAGAATGACCGCCAAGCTGGGCTTGCGCGTTCGCGCATTCCCGGAATGACCGCCAAGCTAGCGACCGGTCGGGCCTAAGCGTGCCGGTTACGAGCGGAGCGACATCGACGCCGGGGCTGCGCGGCGGGTGGTGACCGGGATCACCGAGCGTCCACCAGGCCGACGCCCCGGAAGGTGTCGAGCGATTCGCGCGCCGCCGTCCAGGCGGGCGGGATCGAGCCGGCCTCGTCTCTCGCGGCCAGGATGCCGCCGACGATGGCACAGGTGGTGTCGCGATCGCCGAAGCCGGACACTGTCGCCCACATCGCTTCCTCGAAGTCTCGCGTGTGCCGCGCCGCGCACCACAGGCAGAAGGGCACCGTGTCCTGGGCCAGGACCCGGGTGCCGTTGCCCAGGACCGCGACCGCCTGCGGGACCTCGGCCGACCGCGGCAGTTGGCGCGCCCGGTCGATACCCGCCCGG
>JAAELR010000484.1 GCA_024226455.1 Paracoccaceae bacterium | reverse complement strand
GGCATCGTCGACCAGCTCAGGGCGCCCACAACCGGTCCGCCTCTGCCATCTGCAGGGAAAACCGTAAGAGGGGGAACATGGCGCAGGGGTACTCGCGTGTCTCGCAGTCCTGGCGGCGGATGTCGTGCGGTTGACCGTCCTTCCAGTAGAGCAACTTGCGCCCGCGAATCAGCCCATGGCCGTGGCTGCCCGCTGGCCGGTCGCTGAACATGCTTCGGCCCAGGAAGGGATTGCGCACGTTGGGCGCGCCGAGCAACTGCAGCAGCGACGGGGCCAGGTCGATCGACGTCGTGCGCGCGGACAGGGTCGCGGGCAACTCGTGCACCGGGTCACGGATCAGCAGGCCCATGTAGTCGAAGCTGTTGTCGCGGAAGCGCGGCCCGGCGGCCTTGCGCAGCGCGTCGTTCGCGAACATGGCGTGATCCCCCGTGAGCACCACGATCGTGCGTCGTGCCCGTTCGGTGTTCGAAAAGCCATCCCAGAACGCGCCGAAGCTCGCGTCCATCCGGAAGAAGACGTTGCGCACGCGGTTGTCGAACCGGTGGTAGGGCCCGTCCTTGCGCGTGTCCTGGCCGGTGTGGGTGCCGACGGTGCTCGCCGTCACGAAGAACGGCTCGCGCAGGCGCTCGCTGCGCACCAGGCGATCGAGCGCGCGGAACATCTGCACGTCGTCGGGTTGATTGCCGTGCCACCCGCGCGGCCGCTCGCCCCCGAGCAGGTCACCGAGCACGTCGTCGGCGAACATCCCGCGCGCGAAGCCGAGCTCGCGCACCTGATCGGCCATGAAGTACTCGTCCCTCGGAGAGTGGGTCAGGTACAGCGTGTCGTAGCCCGCGTCCCGGAGCACATGCGCCATGCACAACATGCTGCCGGTTGCGGGCTTCTCGTCGGACTTCCAGCGGCCGTGCCCCACCGCCGGATAGGACGAGCACAGCTGGCCGCGCACACCGGCCACCGTCGGAGCCGTATGGTTCAGGTAGTCGTCCACCCGCAGCGCGCCCTGCGCGAAGCGGCCGATGTTCGGGGTGACGTCGGCGCGCGCCCCGTAGGGCGACAGCACGGCCGCCGACAGGCTCTCGACCATGAGCAGCACGAGGTTGGGCTGCTCCACCTCAGCCGTGCGCGCGAAGGGCAGCGGCTGTTCGTAGACATGCTCCTTGACGAACGGCAACTCGTGCTTCGGGCGCAGGGAGATGCCGTGGCGTTCGGCCTCGGCGAGGTGAAGCTCGCCAAACCCCTCGGCAGCGCCGGCCTCTTCCTCCTCCTGCGGCCCAGCGGCATGGGACCGACCGCCGAGCTCACCCAGGGCGCCGGCGAGGGCAAGCACCGGCGAAGCGGCCGTCAGGCCGTGCTGCGCCTCCAGGCGCTCGATGCGGTCGGCGCCGCGCGGCAACCAGGCGATCCCCAGAGGCACGAGCAGCGCCAGCGTCGCGGCGAGGCGTGCACGCCAGGTCCAAGCCGGGTGACGGCCCAGCCGCACCAGCCCGATGCAGGTGGCCGCCGCGACCGCCGCCGCCGCGGCCAGCATCAGGTAGGCCTCGCCGCTCAGTGCGTAGAAGGCGAGGGAT
This sequence comes from Paracoccaceae bacterium, assembly GCA_024226455.1. Taxonomy (GTDB): domain Bacteria; phylum Pseudomonadota; class Alphaproteobacteria; order Rhodobacterales; family Rhodobacteraceae; genus JAAELR01. The sequence continues at coordinate 1,625 of JAAELR010000484.1, read as the reverse complement.
GCCATCGCCAGCAGCTCGCCGGTCAGAAAGGCCGTGGCGTTCTCCACCGCCAGGTACTGGGCGATCTGCACGCCCAGGAACAGGCACACCACCGTGCCGGTCAGAAGCTGCCGGTGCCAACCGCGGCGGGCGAGCCAGACACACAGCACGCCTGCCCACACGAAGTCGGTCACGACCGGCCGCAGCAGCACGAATAGATCGGCGCCGCCGAGCTCGCCCCTCACGCGAAATGCGTCCAGCGCTCGAAACACGTAGAGCCCGCAGCACAACGCGGCGAGCAGCAGTGGCACGGCCACCGCGGCCGCCACCAGCGCGCGTGGGATGCGCACGTCCTCCATGGCCGCTTGAGTATTGCAGACCGGCGCGGCCGGCGACGAGGTGGCGCCTTGCCCCGATGCGAGGTTCTCGACCGCGGAATCAGCACAATCTGGCCCGCCTGCGGCAGGGATGGAGAGCAGAGAGCTTGGCACGCTTGGCCTACTTGGGCGAACAAAAGTGGGTCATTCTTGGCGAGCGCTGAAGGTGAGTGGCTCCCCGACACTCGGGATGCCGGCCGAATCGGGTGTCCAGGGCGTCCTGCCGGCGTCCTGAGACCCTCGCGGGTCGGCCGTGAGCGCATCATACTCCACCCTGTGTCGGGGCAGGTGACCGCGGCCTGCCCGCCCTCGCCTCATGGCGCGGTGGGGCTGGGCCAGCTGCACGACATCCGGAAGGCATTCCTGGTGACCCGGCCTCAACCCCGCAATATCCCCGTCGCCTTTCTCGAAGTGGCAGCCAAGGAGGTCAATGCCTTGACCTCCGCCAATGGCCGAGTTTGAAGCCGAGTCACGTGGCATAACCGATTTAGGTGGCACCTAAATACAGGTTCGGTCGCCGTCGAGCTCCTCGACCAGGGTTTCGTCGTAGGTGTCGCGAACGCGATTTGTCGCTGCAACTCCGGAGCGCAAGGCCTACCGGCAGGATCTGTCGCCGCATGTGCGGAGGATCCCCTGCTCGTCCTCGAAGGGGCTGGCGAGGCCGCTATGCCGCTATCAACGAGGCGAGAACATCTTTTTGATAAAGCCATCGTTGGCTGCATCTGATAGATTGGCAAGCAATTCTTTCGCATGACGAATAAACCCAGCCTGAGAGCTAGTTAACAACCGGTCCAAATGCAAATGCCTTGTGTTGTATATTATGGTGATGGACAGCCGAAGTTTAATAAACAACAATAGATACTTTTTTTCAGACGCGCTAAGATCATACCCCTTTGCGTACCCATTTATAAACCCCCGCCCTGCGGCCAAATAGTCATTGCCACTTATTTGCATGATATACGCAAGAGCGACACCAACTTCACAGATTCTATACGTGTGGCATATTTCAGTAAAATCAATTATGCCTGCAAGATTTCCGTTCCGGTCATACAGAACATTGCCTGGATTGATATCATTGTGTATCAAAGACTTGCTCAATGTGGCTTGGAGGACGGGACGCACGTCATCAAAATAACTAATCGCCTCCTTGATCAAATTATAGGACGTTCCCAAGAGATGTTTCATGTCTTCCAGGTCTTCATCGAACGTGTGTATATTTGTTACACTCCATATACTATTCTCATACTTGGTGTAATCTACTTCGTGAGT
>JAAELR010000483.1 GCA_024226455.1 Paracoccaceae bacterium | reverse complement strand
GCCCATAACCCTGGCCGTGGTTTCGTCCGAGGCAATCACCGGCGCATTGCGCACCACGGCTTCGATGCGTGTCGCCTCGGCGGCAAAGGGCATCGCCGCCCGCTCCAGCATATTGGAGATCGCGCCTTCGCTGATATTCAGCCCGAACAGGAGCTTCATGATCTCGCCGAGCCGATTGTAGCTGACCATGTGCCGGGCGTGCAGATAGGTGACGATGGCGGCGATATTCGGCCCGAACGGGCTCCCCACAGGCATGTCGGCGGGCGCTTCTGCCTTGATGCTTCCGCCGCAGCACGGGCAGCTTCCCTTGTGCAGGTTCACGCGGGTCGTCACCGGCCTGACCGGCGGTATGTCGATGTGATCATAGGCGTGCACGTCCGGCTGGTCTTCGGGCATCAGTGTGTGACCGCATTTGTCGCATTTATCAGCGTAGATATCACGGGTGTGATCGGGGTTCTCGGCCAACCTCCGGGTTGTGCCCTTGCGGCCCTTGCGGCGTTGCTTCGTTTTGCCCTCGGCATGGTTGGCCTTCTGGCCCTGGGACGGCGGCAATGAGGAATTGTCCGGGGTTTTGGGCGGCTCGCCCAGCTTCGCCTCCAATTCCGCTACGCGTGCCTGCAAAGCGGTGATCTGTTCCGCCATCGCCAGAACGAGATCGATCAATTCCTTTTTGTCCAGCGAATCAAGGGCTTCGGGAGTCATCCAAAGCTTGAATCAGTCGGAAACTACAAAGTCAACGTTCAACTTTCCAGCGCTCTTGAACCGGAAAAATAGGGGTGAGCAGTTACCAATTGCGGTGACAGTGCATTCAATTCGATAATGTCGATTGCGTTTTATTCGATTATGGTTTCGGCTGCGACTTTACCGGCTTGAGGGGCTTCCTTGGTGTGCTCTGCCAGAAGGTCGAGATAGAACCGGTAGTCGTCGTCGTTGTAGAAGGTTTGCGCGCGGGCGTTGCCGCGTTGCGTTGCGTGATGCGGAATGCCGGGGATGACCGTTCGTGCGAGTCTTACTACGACGGGAGCGGCTGGTTTTTTCGCGGTGCGCCATAGCCGCCAATGCGGCATCGCGGCTCGCCGCCGCGCCCACGGCCAACGCGCTCGCGGCCGCCGCGAAGTCTGTGGCGTAACCGCGAATGCTTCACGCCGACGCGCGGGCGTCGACCGTTGCCGCCAGCACGCGGCCGACCGCGG
>JAAELR010000482.1 GCA_024226455.1 Paracoccaceae bacterium | reverse complement strand
GCATCGACTGCGGCTTGCCCTGCGAACGGCGGTCGCGTCCTGGACCGTGCCGCCGCAGGCGCATTCACGCTTTCCCGGTCGGTTCCTGGCGAAGCACAGCCAGGAGTTCGCATGGCTTGGGGGCTCCGCCGCGCCCGTGAACCGTAGGTTGGGCTGAGGGACGAAGCCCAACATCCTCAGCTTGCCGCAACCGCCGGACGCGCGGTCGTGCACGCCCCTTCGCACACCGACCCTGCCACGCGTCCGGAGCCCCGGGCGCGGCACCCGCACCGCCTCGTTTCCGAGCCCTGCCAAACCCGCTCTTCCCAACATGACCCGGAACACGCCCCAAGCCACCTGGCGCCCGGGTTCTGGTCGCCGCCCCGAGGCGAGCGCCATGTTCGGTGGTGGACGCGGGTCGCTGTTCCGTTCTATGCTGCGCGCATCGTGGGTGCGGCATCAGCCGCCAGCCAGCCCCCGTTGGTCGCGGCGCGAACTCCGGGAGTTGCTCGACACCCTCGAACCTGTCCGCGCCGAGTGCGGAGGCCTGCGGACATCTCCGCTCGCGGTCGTTTCACAGCACACAGCATCGGCATGACGACGGACGCCAGACCCGGCCCTGAAACCAACAGCCCGCGATGGCGCCCGCTTCCGTCCGGTTCCAACACCTCAGGGAGGCGCTCTCAATGACGTCCGTCCTCATGTTCGCCTTTCTGGGGCTGCTGCTGCTGTCCCTGACCTTCCTCGCATACACTTGGCTCAAGCGCAGACGCTACACCCGCGAGCGCTT
>JAAELR010000481.1 GCA_024226455.1 Paracoccaceae bacterium | reverse complement strand
CACTAAAAGGAGACCTCGCGAAGCAAAATCGCGCGACTACTTGGGAAATCCGGGCTAATACAGAAATGGCCCCGCATTAGCGGGGCCATTTCGTTTTGAAAACGTGCCGTTGTCGGCCCGTGAAGAAGATCAACCGTCGGCCTAGTCTTCTTTCTGGAGCTCTTCGCCGGTCGTCTGGTCGACCATCTTCATCGCCAGCCGCACCTTGCCGCGGTCGTCGAAGCCCAGAAGCTTGACCCAGACTTCCTGACCTTCCTTCAGAACGTCGGAAGGATGGTTCAGGCGGCGGTTCTCGATCTGGGACACGTGTACCAGACCGTCGCGCTTGCCGAAGAAGTTCACGAAGGCGCCGAAATCGACGATCTTCACGACCTTGCCCTTGTAGACCACGCCCTCTTCGGGCTCTGCCACGATCGCGTGGATCATGTCATAGGCCTTCTGGATGGCTTCGCCGTTGGGCGAGGCGATCTTGATGATGCCGTCGTCGTTGATGTCGACCTTGGCGCCCGAGACCTCGACGATCTCGCGGATCACCTTGCCGCCCGAGCCGATCACTTCGCGGATCTTGTCGGTGGGGACCTGCATGGTCTCGATGCGCGGGGCGTGGACCGAGAACTCTCCGGCCTCGGTCAGCGCCTTGGCCATTTCGCCCAGGATGTGCAGGCGGCCTTCCCTGGCCTGGGCCAGCGCTTTTTCCATGATCTCGGGCGTGATGCCGGCGATCTTGATGTCCATCTGCAGCGAGGTGATGCCGTTCTCGGTGCCTGCGACCTTGAAATCCATGTCGCCGAGGTGATCCTCGTCGCCCAGGATGTCGGTCAGGACAGCGTAAGAGCCGTCATCTTCCAGGATCAGGCCCATGGCGACACCGGCGACCGGCGCCTTCAGCGGCACGCCCGCATCCATCATCGACAGCGAACCGCCGCAGACCGAGGCCATCGAGCTGGAGCCGTTGGACTCGGTGATCTCGGATACCACGCGCACGGTGTAGGGAAAGTCGGTCGCCGCCGGCAGCACCGCCTGCAGCGCACGCCATGCCAGCTTGCCGTGGCCGACTTCGCGGCGCCCGGTAAAGCCGAAGCGGCCAACCTCGCCGACCGAGTAGGGCGGGAAGTTGTAGTGCAGCAGGAAGTTCGAGCGGAAGTTGCCGTGCAGCGCGTCGATGATCTGTTCGTCGTCGCCGGTGCCCAGTGTGGTTACCACCAGCCCTTGGGTTTCACCGCGCGTGAACAGCGCCGACCCGTGGGTTCGCGGCAACAGGCCGGTTTCGGAAACGATCGGGCGCACGGTGTCGAGCGCGCGGCCGTCGATACGCTTGCCGGTCTTGACCACGTCGCCGCGCAGAACCGTCGCCTCGAGCTTTTTCAGCGCGGTGCCGAGGTTGCCGTCTTCCTGTTGTTCTTCGGTCAGGGCGGCCTTGATGGCCTCTTTGGCGTCGGCAACGGCGCTGGTGCGCTCTTGCTTGTCGGTGATCGCATAGGCGGCGCGGATCTTGTCTTCGCCAGCGGCTTTCACGGCGCCGAAGAGATCGGAATAGTCCGGCGGCTGATAGTCGAATGGCTCTTTGGCGGCGTCTTCGGCCAGGTCGACGATCAGGTCGATCACCGGCTGGATCTGTTCATGCGCGAAGGTCACCGCACCCAGCATCTCTGCCTCGGACAGCTCATAGGCTTCGGATTCGACCATCATCACGGCGTCTTTGGTGCCGGCAACCACCAGATCGAGGCGCTGATCTGGGTTGTTGCGCAGGTTGTGCATGTCGTCGACTTCGGGGTTCAGGATGTATTCACCACCCTCGAAACCGACGCGGCAGCCGGCGATCGGACCCATGAAGGGGGCGCCGGAAATGGTAAGCGCAGCAGAGGCCGCGATCATCGCCACGACGTCGGGGTCGTTGACCAGATCGTGGCTGAGCACGGTGCAGATCACCAGAACTTCGTTCTTGAAGCCCGGCACGAACAGCGGGCGGATCGGGCGGTCGATGAGACGGCTTGTCAGCGTCTCTTTCTCGGTCGGGCGCGCCTCGCGCTTGAAAAAGCCGCCCGGGATCTTGCCGGCCGCATAGTATTTCTCGTTGTAGTGAACCGTCAGCGGAAAGAAGTCCTGCCCCGGTTTTTGTGCCCTGGCAAAGGTCACGTTGGCCATCACGCGGGTCTCGCCCAGCGTTGCTATGACCGAACCGTCTGCCTGACGGGCAACCTTGCCGGTTTCCAGTGTCAGCGTTTCTTCGCCCCACTGGATGGATTTCGTCGTTACGTCGAACATGTATTTGTATCCTTCTGGGAGCACTCCCGGGCCCATCCCGGGTCTCCCGTTTTGAATGGCGGCCCCATTGCCGCCGCCCCAATCCTATTGCACGCGCCCCGGGGCCCTGAGCGTCACGTTTCAGATGCCGCGGGCATTACCGCAGATAAGTGCAAATGGGAACAGTGAAGTTTCCCGTCCTGCCAGGTGGCGCCTGCTTGGGGGCAAGGCTGCGAAATGTTCGCGGGGTTCCCGGCTTGCGGTGACGCACCTCTACGGCGCAAGAGACCAGAACCTTGTGATGGACGCCCCGGCCTTCGCCTTGGGTCCGTCCACCGACCCACATTTCATCCACTTCGACATGTTCTTGCGGCTTGCCGCCAATCTT
>JAAELR010000480.1 GCA_024226455.1 Paracoccaceae bacterium | reverse complement strand
CGCATCTCGTCAACCGCCGCCAAGACCGCGTCGCCATCGGTCAACCCGATCCTGACGGCGCCGCATTCGGTTTTATGCAACAGCCGCGCATCGAGCGCCTTGATCGCGACCGGAAACCCGATCTCGGCCGCCGCCCCGACTGCGCCATCGGGCGTGGTCACGCGACCTTCCGGTACGCAAACGCCCGATACCCTTAACATGGCCTTGGCCTCGGCTTCGTCCAACCGCAATCCTTTGAGCGGCGGCTGGCCATCAACCTCCGCCAGCGCTTCAATTCCTTCGTTCTGTAACTCGGCCCGGCGCTCGCGCCACCACAGCGCATGACTTAGCGCGGCGATGCATTCCTCGAGCCCCTGCATCGCGGCAAGGCCCAGGCTTTGGGTGTGATCGCGCGCGTGGGCCGGAAAACAGTCGACCATCGGCGCCAGTTGCAGCGCGGCGACATCGCACCCGGCGCAGGCTTCGCCCAGGGCTTCGACCTGGGCCTCGTATTCCGAAACATCCCACATGCCGTCTCGCGGATAATTCTGCACCATCAGTGCGGTGTCATAGCCTTGCTCCAGCAGCGTCGCATAAATATCGCGCTGTCGTTCCTTGTGGTTCCACACGGCCATGGTCACGTCTTGCGGATTGCATGGCGTGGCGATACCCGGCAGCAGCTCGCGCAGTTTTTGCGCGCGATCGCCATCGGGTTG
>JAAELR010000479.1 GCA_024226455.1 Paracoccaceae bacterium | reverse complement strand
CGGCGAGGATCAACTCGACGGCGGCGCGGATGACGACACACTATACGGCGCGGCGGCTAGTCATACCGTGGACGAATCCGGTGCCGACACACTGACCGGCGGCGATGGCGACGATACGCTCTATGTCGGGTCAGGCGACCAGGCGACCGGCGGCGCGGGGGCCGATGTTTTCATTGGCGGCACCTGGGTGTCCCCGGGCAGCCCGGCGGTGATTACCGATTTCAGCGCGACCGAGGACGTGCTGTCAGTGGTCTACGACCCCGAGCAATACGACACCGAACCGACGCTTGGCGTCGAGACCTCGGGCAGCGACGCGGTGATCTATTTCAACGGTCAGGCGGTGATGCAGATCACCGGCGGGGCGGGCAGTGTCTCTGCCGCCATCATCGCACTGGTCGGAACCACGCTGGCCACCTGACGGCCTATCGGCCGGAGCCAACTTCAGCATGGCGCGGGCAGGTCACCAGATGGTCGTTGACCAGCCCGCAGGCCTGCATCCAGGCATATACGATGGTCGGGCCGCAAAACCGGAACCCCGCCACCTTCAGCGACTTTGACAGGGCGCGCGATTCGACCGTTTCGGCGGGCACCTGATCGAGCCCCTCGAACCGGTTCTGCAACGGTTTGCCGCCGACGAAGCTCCAGACAAAAGGCGCAAACCCGCCCTCCGCCTCGAGCCGCTGCCAGGCGCGGGCATTGCCGATGGTGGCCTCGATCTTGCCGCGGTGGCGCACGATGCCCTTGTCGCCCTGCAGCCGCTCCACCTCTGCCTCGCCCCAGCCGGCAATCACGTCGGGGTCGAACCCGGCAAAGGCGGCGCGAAAGTTGTCGCGCTTGCGCAGAATCGTGATCCAGGCGAGCCCGGCCTGGAACCCGTCTAGAATCAGCTTTTCCCAAAGCGCCCGGCTGTCATGTTCCGGCACACCCCATTCGGAGTCGTGATAAGCCACGTAAAACGGATCCTCTCCACACCATCCACAGCGGTTCTCCATGCGTTCTCAATCCCTTACCCAGTGAATTCCCGATTCCCTGCAGTTTATCTCAAATTGGAACAAACCGCGAATATTTACCGGATATTCATTCCTATGCAGGCATGGTGTGCGGGCTTGCGGTGGAGAGTTTCATGTCCGATCCCAGAACACACGGTGCCAGCGCCCCGGCAGAGAGGCAAAGCAGCCCGTTGGCGGCTGCCGTTTCGGAACGCGACCGGGATACGTTGAACCTTGTGCGGGATGCGGTGGCGCGCGGCAATGTGCTGCTGGCCTTTCAGCCTGTGGTGCAGACCGCCCAACCCGACCGGGTGGCGTTCTACGAGGGGCTGATACGGGTTCTCGACCAAACCGGGCGGGTAATCCCGGCCCGCGATTTCATCGAAGTAATCGAAACCCACGAACTGGGGCGAAGGATCGACTGTCTGGCGCTGAAGCTGGGGCTAGAAACGCTGGCCGCCACGCCGGGACTGCGGCTGGCGATCAACATGTCGGCCCGTTCTGTCGGCTACCGCGCCTGGATGGATACACTGAAACGCGGGCTGGCGCTGTCGCCCACGGTGGCGGAGCGGCTGATCCTGGAAATCACCGAATCGTCGGCCATGCTGGTGCCTGACGTGGTACAGGCCTTCATGAGAGACCTGCAGCATTGTGGCATCACCTTTGCGCTTGACGATTTCGGCTCGGGCTACACTTCGTTCCGCTATCTGCGTGACTTCTATTTCGACATACTAAAGATCGACGGGCATTTTATCCGCGGCATCCATAAAAGCCCCGATGACCAGGTTCTGGTGCAGGCGCTTTTGTCAATCGCCCGGCATTTCGAGATGTTTACCGTGGCGGAATTTGTGGAATCGGCTGAAGACGCAGAGTTCCTGACCCAGATCGGCATCGACTGCATGCAAGGCTACTTTTTCGGTGTTCCTACCACGCGGCCAAGCTGGGTCGCCGTACAGCAAGCGCGCCGCGTCGGCTGACCGGCGCGGGTTCGTCCTCTGCCCGCCAGATCGCATGAGACAGAGTGTCCCTTTGATTTGCTGCACTGCAGCATGTACCAGCGTTCCCAGAAGAGGTTTCAACTTCCGCCCTGTTCCCCGGGGCGCGGTCGAACTATGTTCCGGCCGAACAGGATCTGACGGATAGAGGAACGCGCATGACCAACGTCGTAATCGCATCAGCCGCCCGAACCGCCGTAAGCAGTTTCAGCGGTTCTTTCGCCAACACCCCGGCCCACGATCTGGGTGCCGCAGTGCTCAAGGCCGTGGTGGCCCGCGCCGGGATCGACAAGTCCGAGGTCTCCGAGACCATCCTCGGCCAGGTGCTGACCGGCGGTCAGGGCCAGAACCCCGCCCGCCAGGCGCATGTGAACGCCGGCCTGCCGGTGGAAAGCTCTGCCTGGGGCATCAATCAGGTCTGTGGTTCCGGTCTGCGCGCGGTGGCGCTGGGCGCCCAGCACATCCAGCTTGGCGACGCCGATATCATCGCCGCTGGCGGGCAGGAAAACATGTCCATGTCCCCCCATGTCGCCAACCTGCGCCAGGGCCACAAGATGGGCGACATGAAATACATCGACTCGATGATCAAGGACGGCCTTTGGGATGCCTTCAACGGTTATCACATGGGGCAAACGGCGGAAAACGTCGCCAACCAGTGGCAGATCGGCCGAGACCAGCAGGACGAGTTCGCGCTGGCCAGCCAGAACAAGGCCGAGGCCGCGCAAAAGGCCGGCCGCTTCGATGACGAGATCGTCGCTTTCACCATCAAGACCCGCAAGGGCGACATCGTGGTCGACAAGGACGAATATATTCGCCACGGCGCCACGATCGAGAACATGGCCAAGCTGCGCCCCGCCTTCGTGCGCGACGGCGGCACGGTCACCGCGGCCAACGCATCCGGGATTAACGACGGCGCCGCCGCCACCCTGCTGATGAGCGCCGAGAATGCCGAAAAGCGCGGGCTTGAGCCGCTGGCACGCATCGCCAGCTACGCCACCGCCGGGCTCGACCCGTCGATCATGGGCGTCGGTCCGATCCATGCCAGCCGCAAGGCGCTGGACCGCGCCGGCTGGTCGGTCGGCGATCTGGACCTGGTCGAGGCCAACGAGGCTTTTGCCGCCCAGGCCTGTGCGGTGAACAAGGACATGGGCTGGGACCCGTCGATCGTCAACGTCAACGGCGGCGCCATCGCCATCGGCCACCCGATCGGAGCATCGGGCTGCCGCATCCTGAACACGCTGCTGTTCGAGATGAAGCGCCGCGACGCCAAGAAGGGCCTCGCCACGCTGTGCATCGGCGGGGGAATGGGCGTGGCCATGTGCCTCGAACGCCCGTAACTCCCTGACGCAAAGCACAAGATTTGGAACGGGCACCCTCAAGGTGCCCGTTTTGTATCGGCATATCCCCGCCGCAGGAAAGACAATCCGTGCGGCGAAATTGTTCGCGCAACAATGTTGCGTATCCGCGCTCGGTTGCGTAACAGTGTTACCAGCGGATTAATTTGACTGGAGAAGACCCATGGCTAGAACTGCACTCGTCACCGGCGGCTCGCGCGGCATCGGTGAAGCGATTTCAAAGGCGTTGAAGGCCGAAGGCATGAACGTCGCCGCGACCTACGCCGGCAACGACGAAGCGGCCGCGAGTTTCACCGCCGGGACCGGCATCAAGACCTACAAGTGGAACGTCGCCGATTACGAGGAATCGAAGGCCGGCATCGCCCGGGTCGAGGCAAATCTGGGCCCGATCGATGTAGTCGTAGCCAATGCCGGCATCACCCGAGACGCACCTTTCCACCGGATGACGCCCGAGCAGTGGAACCAGGTGATCGACACCAACCTGACGGGCGTGTTCAACACCGTACACCCGGTCTGGCCCGGCATGCGCGAGCGCAAGTTCGGTCGGGTCATCGTGATCTCGTCGATCAACGGTCAGAAGGGCCAGTTCGCCCAAGTGAACTATGCCGCAACCAAGGCCGGTGACCTGGGCATCGTCAAATCGCTGGCCCAGGAAGGCGCCCGCGCCGGCATCACCGCCAATGCTGTCTGCCCGGGCTATATCGCCACCGAGATGGTGATGGCGGTGCCGGAAAAGGTGCGCGAATCCATCATCGGCCAGATCCCCGCCGGCCGTCTGGGCGAACCCGAAGAGATCGCCCGCTGCGTGGCCTTCCTGGCCTCGGACGACGCCGGGTTCATCAACGGCTCGACCATCTCGGCCAACGGGGCTCAGTTCTTCGTCTGAGCCCGTCTAACCCTCGCCGAACGGCAAAAAAGGGCCGATCCCGACGGGTCGGCCCTTTTCATGTGTCGAAGTCCGGACGGCAAGGACGCGAGGCCCCCAACCGTGCGGGGCGGCGTCAGGCGGTCTCGCCGCTCAGCCGGTGAATCTCTTCCTTGATGCGAAGCTTCTGCTTCTTGAGCTCGGTAATATGGAGGTCGTCCACGCCGGGGTGACGCAAGGCGTCTTCCACCTCGGCGGCGAGGGATTCGTGCTTTTTCTTAAGTTCCTCAAGATGCGAACCCAAGTTCATCCGTAATCCTCCTGTTTTGGCTTGTGTGATGCACTGCAGCATATATTCCGGCCCTTGTCACCCAACTGTTGTGTTGCCGGGTAAAAGAATGGTTAATCGGACGTGGTTCAGCGCCAATCTACCGTGAATTGCGTTCCATTGCGCAAAACCCCGCTGATCTCTGGCGTGTAGCTTTCACCATCCTCCTGGTGCCGGTTGCCCCGGTGCAGCACCACCGGCGCCAGCATACCAAAGGCTCCGCGAGCGCCCTTTCTGGCGCGCAGGATCACCAGTTCCGCCGGACGTCCGGCACGCGGCGCCAGTGGCAGCAGCCGCAAGCCGCCAAGCCGCCCGTCGCAGGCCGCCAGCAGCCTGGGCAGCCGGTCGGCGCGCTGGATGACATGCAGATATCCCCTGGGCGCCAGCCGCCGCGTGGCGGCGTCGATCCAGGCGGCCAGCGGCAGGCGCTCGCCCAGTGCCGTCTCGCGACTGGCATCGCCCGAGGTGGTGCCATGGTTGCGGTCATAGTAGGGTGGGTTGGCGATGACATGGTCGAAGCTGCGGCCGCGCAGCCCTGCCGGCATGGCCTGAAGGTCGCCCGGTATCACCTCCAGCGGCAGGCCGTTCTCTGCTGCATTGCGGCGCGCAAGTGCCGCATAGTCGGGCTGCAGTTCGAGACCCGCCGCGTCGAGCCCTGCGACCCTCCGCGCCAGCGCCAGCACTGCGACCCCGGCGCCGCAGCCCAGATCCAGCACCGACTGGCCAGGCTCTGCGTTCACCGCCGCCGCCAGCAGCACCGGGTCGATACCGGCGCGATAGCCCTTTCGCGGCTGCCAGATCTGCAGCCGCCCACCCAGAAAGGCGTTGCGGGTCAGGTCGCTATCACTTGCCAAGGTCGAAATCATTGTCGCGCAGCACTGCGCTGGCCTGGAAAAGGTCGCGGTCGGCAACCATCAGCCGGCGCGGCAATATGCCAATCGATCCTTCGAGCACGCTCATATGGACGTCCATCTGAAAGCAGTCTATATCTTCGCCGTCAAGCAGGGCGGAGGCGAGGGCGACCACGGTCGGGTCGTTGCTGCGCAGAAGCTCTTTCATGATCCATGATGTAGGGTGCCGGGCAGGGGTTTGTCGAGAGCACTGACGGGACGGTGATGGGACTGGATCAGGTTCAGACGAAACCGCATGAGCGGCTGGCCGAGGCGCTGGCCGGTGACATGGACGCGGTCAACGCAACGATCCGGGCGCGTATGGCCTCGGAACACGCCCCGCGCATTCCCGAAGTGACGGCGCATCTGGTCGAGGCCGGAGGCAAGCGACTGCGACCGATGCTAACGCTGGCGGCGGCGCGGATGTGCGGTTATCAGGGCCCGTTCCACGTACATCTGGCCGCGACGGTCGAATTTATCCACACCGCAACGCTGTTGCATGACGACGTGGTAGACGAAAGCGGCCAGCGCCGCGGACGGCCCACGGCGAACCTGTTGTGGGACAACAAGTCCAGCGTTCTGGTCGGCGACTACCTGTTCTCGCGCTCGTTTCAGTTGATGGTCGAGACCGGGTCTCTGCGGGTGCTCGACATCCTGTCGAACGCATCGGCCACGATTGCCGAGGGCGAAGTACTGCAGCTGACCGCGGCGCAGGATCTGGCAACCGACGAAGGCATCTATCTGCAGGTGGTGCGCGGCAAGACGGCGGCGCTGTTTTCGGCCGCCACAGAGGTCGGTGGCGTGATCGCCGGGGCGGACGAGGCGCATGTTCGGGCGCTTTATGATTTTGGCGACGCGCTGGGAATTGCGTTTCAGATCGTCGATGATCTACTGGATTACGGCGGCGACGCCACGGCCACCGGCAAGAACGTCGGCGATGACTTCCGCGAGCGCAAGCTGACGTTGCCGGTGATCAAGGCGGTGGCCCTGGCCGACGCCGAAGAGCGGGCGTTTTGGCGCCGGGTCATCGAGAAAGGCGACCAACGCGAGGGCGATCTGGAACAGGCGCTGGAGTTGCTGGCCCGGCATGGCGCGATGGAGGCGACCCGGGCCGAGGCGCTGGGCTGGGTGACGAAGGCGAAGGCGGCGATATCGGCCCTGCCGAGCCATGACTTGCGCGACATGCTGCACGATCTGGCAGACTACGTGGTGGCGCGGATCAGCTAGGGCCTGTTGATATTCAGGATTCCCCTTTTGGCTGATATCTGATTCAAGCTTCCAAAAGGGAGGCTTGAATGCTGAGTGATCGATTCATGATCAGTGACGAACAATGGGCTTTGATGGAGCCCCATTGTTTGGGG
>JAAELR010000478.1 GCA_024226455.1 Paracoccaceae bacterium | reverse complement strand
GGCGCCGGCCTCGGGCAGGGTCCGGGCGCGCTGCTCGAGCAGGTTGGCGATGTAGTCGCTGCCGAAGACCCGCAGCTGGACGGCGTCCTCGAGCGCGCGGGCGACGTCCCCGGGGTCGTGGATCTCGCTCAGGGCGACGATCTTGCGCATGTGCTCGCGGGCGTTGGGGCGGCGCACGCTCAGCTGGTCGTGGAACTCCTGCGCCTTGGGCGACAGGGCCAGGAAGCGCATCAGCAGGCGCTGCTCGCGGGCGTTGCGCCGCTGGGCCAGGAGCGCGCGCGGGTGCTCGGGATCCTCGAAGTCCCGATTCCGGTCGTAGCTGCGCGGATGGCGGGCGATGAGCCGGTCCCGGTGGTACACGCACAGGTGGTCCGGCCAGGCTTTGAGCGTCAGCGAGGCGCTGGCGTACTCGGCCGGCACCGAGTAGCGGTTGGTCTCGAAGGTGACGCGGAAGCGGTTCGTGGCGCGCACGGCCACCACGCGCGCGCCGTCATAGGGCACGGCGGCGAGCGGGATCAGGCGGGGGCGCTCCTCGGCGAAGCGCTCCGTGGGCTTCTGGCGCGTGTGGCCGTGGATCCGGACGTTGGCGATGGTGTCCAGCCACAGCCGTCCCGCGGTGTTCAGCATGCGAAAGTCCGGTATGTCCAGGCCGTTGAGAAAGTTCTTCTTGACGTAGCCCACGGCGTTCTCCACGCCCCCTTTCTCGTTGCCCTTGCCGACCCCGCAGGGGCGGATGGTGAACCCGTAGTGCCTCGAGAGGTCCAGGTAGCGCGGCTGGTAGACCGGCTCCTGACCGGTGGGGCGCTGGAGCACCGCGCTCTTGAGGTTGTCGACCATGATCTTCTGCGGCACGCCCCGGAAGAACTCGAACGCCCGCTGATGGCAGGTGAGGAAGTGCTCCAGGGTCTGCGAGACGGTGAACTCCAGGTACATCATGCGACTGTGGCACAGCACCATGACGAAGAAGCTCAGGCGCCGGCGGGTCTCGCCCACCGCGACCGTGCCGTAGCTGCCCCAGTCGACCTGGGCGCATTCCCCGGGGGCGAAGGTCAAGGTCAGGAAAGCCGGTCGGCGCGGGGGCCGCACCTTGCGCACGTAGGCCCTGACGATGCTCTGCCCCCCGTGGTAGCCCGCCTCGCGCAGGCGCTGGAAGACCTGCGTGGCGGTGTACGGGTGCGCTTCGAGCCAGCGCTGGATCCGGGTCTTGTAGGGGTCGAGCTTGGATTGGCGCGGCGACGCCGACCGGGGGCGGAACTGCTCGGTGGCCAGCCACTTGGCCACCGTGCGAACGTCCAGGCCCAGCGTGTCGGCGATCTGCGTCGCGTTCAGCCGCTCGTGCTCGGCCAGCTGCT
This sequence comes from Paracoccaceae bacterium, assembly GCA_024226455.1. Taxonomy (GTDB): domain Bacteria; phylum Pseudomonadota; class Alphaproteobacteria; order Rhodobacterales; family Rhodobacteraceae; genus JAAELR01. Next base: position 708 of record JAAELR010000478.1, on the reverse strand, counting down.
TGATTCGGCAGAAGGCGTCGTAGTCAATCATGGGCGCCCCCCGACAGGGCCCGGCGCAGCGCGGCGCCGGGCCATGTCCGCGCGGCAGGGCGGCACGCCCCGCAAGCCACTTCCTCCTCCAGGGCCAGAACCTGGTAGAGCGGTTGCTCGTAGGCGACCAGCCCGGCGTCGAGCAGGCGCCGGCGGGCCTGGCGCAGGGTCGCCCGGTCGAGCGACAGCTGCTTGGCGATGCTGGCCTCGCCGTAGTAGCTCAGCCCCCGGGCGTCGGCAACGGTCACCAGGAACAGGTACAGCGCCAGGGCCGGCGGGTCACAGCGCCGGATGTGCCGGTCACTGACCAGGCGCTGGTCGATCCAGCTGAACTGGCGCGGCACCTGGCGCAGGCGATGGGCACACAGAACTCGTTTCACAGGCATTGTCTTCTCCTTCGGAAGATTCCACGGTCGCTCCCTGACGAAGTACGTCCTGCCCCAACAGTACTAGGCGCTGGCACGCCAAGGCTATGTCATCTTGTAACGTCTCCCCGGTTAACTGGGCGATCAGCCCCGCCAGGATAAGGGGTTGGGCCTGTAAGAGATCTTGTAACGCAGGTGGCGCTAAAGTTGGGGTATCCGTTTGATTTTCCTTGGGTTTTTCGGATGAGAGATCTTGTAACACAGAGACCTCTAAGACGCCTTGGCGCTGGCTGTAGTCCGGGTGGGCAGCCCG
>JAAELR010000477.1 GCA_024226455.1 Paracoccaceae bacterium | reverse complement strand
CTTCTGTGGTCAATGTGATGGCGCGCCGAGTGCTGACTGCCCCCCCCGTAAGTTCAGAGGTCGATGTGACCCACGCGCCTTCGCTGACCGACAAGGCGTGCTGGATTCCGGGTGTCTCTTGGTTATTGCCGGAAATCGTACAAGTGCGTCGGCCATGAGCTGAGTACGGACTTACGCAGGAAAGGAATCCCTTCCCAGAGTACCGGCGATGCACTCACCGGCGTCAGCGCTGGCGCCGTTGCGATCAGCCTCCGCTTTCCGTTTTCATTGCCAGTTGCGATTCAGCGCGTGCAATTTGGCGGCGAAAGAGGGCGGATTCCTCCTCTCGCCTCTTGGCTCGTCGCACCAGGTTGGCCGAGCTATCGGGGTGCCCCAGACCAAAGCGTTCGGAAAGCTGTGCCAGTGTCGCGCTCGTGTAGCGGCGGCAGAGCAACGCCGCCATTTCCCGCCCTGCTGCCAGCGATCGAAACCCCACATATTCTTCGGGCTCCACTTCGTGCACGTCGGCGACGGTTGCCATGACTT
>JAAELR010000476.1 GCA_024226455.1 Paracoccaceae bacterium | reverse complement strand
TCGGGGGCGACGTGCCAGCCAAGGGCAAGGAGCCCGCCAAGGGCGATGCGCCGGTCGGGGGCGACGTGCCAGCCAAGGGCAATGAGCCCGCCAAGGGCGATGCGCCGCTCGGGGGCGACGTGCCAGCCAAGGGCAAGGAGCCCGCCAAGGGCGATGCGCCGGTCGGGGGCGACGTGCCAGCCAAGGGCAAGGAGTCCGCCAAGGGCGATGCGCCGGTCGGGGGTGAGGTGCCAGCCAAGGGCTGGCAACACGACCAGTGGGCGCCTCTGAGTCGGCTCATCGGCGAGCAGCTGGCGCAGCCGGAGAAGCGTCCGTTCTGGCTGCTGGGCACCGACGTGACGCCGGCGCCGCGTCCGTTCGCGCGCACCTTGGCCGATCGCGGCGTCGTGTACGCGCCCAACCCGGCACCGGGCAATCGGCCCATCGCGGTCGGGCACAGCTACTCGGTGGTGGCGGCGCTGCCGGAGAAGCCCGTGGCCAAGGCCCCGCCCTGGGTGGTGCCGCTGAGCGTCGCGCGGGTGCCCACCGCCACCTCGGGCCTGGCCGTGGGCGCCGCGCAGCTGAAGGCGCTGTGCACCGACGGGCAGCTGCCGTTCGCGCACCAGCTGACCGTGGACGTGGCCGACTCGGCCTACAGTGCCAGGGTGTACACGTGCGAGGTGGGCGAGCTGCCCAATCTGGTGACCGTGACGCGCCTGCCCGCCAACCGGGTCGTGTACCGCAGCCCCGACCCCGGTGCGCGGCACGCCGGACCCGGGCACCCGCTGTGGTACGGCGCGCGCTTCGCCCTGGGGGACTCGGCGACCTGGGGTGCTCCCGACCAGACGGTCAGCTTCCCCGACCCGAACCGACCGGGACGCCAGGTGACCCTCCAGGTGTGGTTCGACATGAGGCAGCGAGGCAAGCGCGACTTGCCCATGCACCTCCACCCCTTCACGCTGGTGCGATGCACGGTCACCGACGCCCGGGGCCGACCGGTGTACAAACGGGCGATGTGGCTGATCATCCTGGGGTCGCGGCGCGCCGAGGTCACCGCGCAGCAGGCCTGGTCGGCCTACCGCCAGCGCTACGACCTCGAGCACTTCTTTCGCTTCGGCAAGCAGCGCCTGCTGCTGGGCAGCTACCAGACCCCGGAGGTCGAGCATGAGGAGCACTGGTGGTCGCTGGCCGCCCTGGCCTACGTCCAGCTGTGGCTGGCCCAGCCCCTGGCCCAGGTCCTGCCCAACCCCTGGGAGCCCCAGGTGGCCCGCGCCGGCCCGGACACGCCGCTGGGGCCCTCGCTGGTGCAGCGGGACTTCGAACGAATTGTTCGCCAGTTCGGCACACCGGCCCGGTCGCCCAAACCCCGGGGTGTTTCACCGGGCCGCAGCCCCGGGCAGTCCCCTGGCAAGCGACTCCCCCAGGCTGTGGTCTTCAAGAAGGCCTCCTCGGCGCAGCAGCAGGCCGCTTGACCGGCGAAAACCGTCCCGGTTTGATTGGCATCGCCAAATTGTCGTCGCCTCACTCGGCTTTACGGGGAGGTGACACGGGCACCAATGTCCTAAAGTCCAACGCCCCGCAACATGAGAAAAAAAGCGGTTGATGAGCCACACGAACGGGAGTAGCTCTGCTATGATTATCGCCATTGGAATGCCTGTTCTCCACAGGCCTTCTGG
>JAAELR010000475.1 GCA_024226455.1 Paracoccaceae bacterium | reverse complement strand
CGCGCCCCGCAAGACTCACCCAGCGCCCGGTCGACGGAACACCATGCTGCCAACTGCCATCTGCCAGCAACACGTGGCTGGCACCTTCGGGCGCCAGCTCGAGATGTTGCAACGACAAGGTCTTGGCCGGCCACCGCGATTGCGGGATCCAAGCCCAGAGCGGACCCGGCAGCGCCAGCTGCTGCCGCAGCTGGCGGCCGCGTTCGATCAGAGGCTCGACGATCTGAGCCGCGCCATCGCTCAGAAACGGTCGCAGCACAGCTCGTGGGTCGGTTCCCAGCGGTGCCAGGCAGCGGGCGGTATTCTCGATCGCGTGGAGAGTGGCGGGATCGTACATCGAGATCCGATAATGAAGCCATGGCCAGCGCCCGCGGCCGATACGCAGCGGCGCCCCGCAGATGATCGTCCACAGTGAGCTGCGGGCAAGACCCTGGAAGTCCACCACCAGGTCATAGCTTCTGCGCCGGAGCCGGACCGCTGCCTGCCACCATTCTCGAACAGCCTGACGCCGGTTCCAGCGCACGGTGTCGACCACGATCGCATGTTCGACCCACGGCAGCAGCTCGACGATGGGTGCCGCCTCGGGCCCAACCATCCAGTCGACATGCGGGGTGGAGTCAGTATCAGGATCGAAGGAGATCGACCGCCGGACGCAGCCCGGCGATGCGACTCCATTCGGTAGCGCCCACTTGCGGTGCGTGAGGCTCCAGACCAACGGCAGGGTATGCGCCAGGTCGCCGATCGAAGTCTTCTTGACCACCAGGATTCGCATCAAATACTCGGTGCCCGGTCGAGCTCGGGCCCGAGCTCACGGATTGATCTCCATATCGTGCTCAGCGTGGCTCCGGGTGATTCTACCTCCGCTGGCGGGCAGCGAAAAGGAGTGTCGGCACCCTCTTCAAGACAGGGTTGGGCGCTGGGCGCCAGGGTCATGGTACGATCTGCCCGCACGTGGTACGGTCGCCGCCTATCGTGGCTGCAGACGTTTCAAGCCAGACACTGGAGAACCTCGCCT
>JAAELR010000474.1 GCA_024226455.1 Paracoccaceae bacterium | reverse complement strand
CCTCTGAGAAAGCCGGAAAGGTGCCGTAGCGTGGCGAGAAAAGACCAACGTAAATCCCAGCAGATTGCTGTCCGGGAATTACTGAAATCGCTGTCCCGTAATTACTGAAAACCTTGTCCGGGAATTTGTGAAACCCGCAGGCTCGCCGCCACCAAGCGCCGATCTTTGTCAGCAAGTTTGGGGCGGGCAGCCACGCCCAACTTTCAACCAATTCGGCGAGAGCGGCTCTGTCTTCGCATTTCTCGGAAGATTTTCAGGGTCAACCACTTGGGTACACCAAAACCCCCAGGGAAAACCTTGGGGGGTGTCAGGTGACCCGGAAAGCATGGCGGGTCGTGGCAGGGGCTCTCGGGGCGGAAGGGCGGGGCCAATGCAATGTCCCGCCCGGCGAGCAGGGTGCGGGGGGCATGCACCCATCCGGCACGACCCCTACGGCGTGAAGTTCTGCGTCCAGTCGCGGGCCTCGCCAGTGTCGATGGTATCAAAGCCTTCGCGATCGACGGTGGAAGACATGCAGTTCGGGTCGTCGGTGAGCAAAAAGCGGTTCGACATGGTGCAGAAATAGGTGTCGCCGCCCCAGACCGTGCCGTCCACACCCTCGCCACGAACATAGTAGTAGCGGCTGGACAGCGGCCCCGAGACCACCGTCGCGCACTCGCCGGGGGTCAGTTGCCACCAGCCTTCGGCCACCCAAAGGTCGTTTTCCTTGTAGCCGTATGCTGCGTAGAGTTCCTCGTAGGCCTCGTTGCATAGCCGCAGATCGGCCTCGGCGGGCGCCGCCGACAGCAGGGCCACCGCCGCTGCCGCAGTCCACACCGTGCTGAATAGTCTGAACATTACCACCTCCCAGAGCTTGTCCTGTCTGCACCAAGGCTAACATGGATCGCAAACATATCAAGGCGGTTGCTGCGTGAATCGGCACAGATCTATTCGCCTGCAATGCAGGCTGCCTGCCAGAGGCGGGGCTATTGGGGCAGCAGAACAGTCACTCCCACGGCGGCGGCGCGGGCAAGGTCGGGGTCGAGCGACATCGGGATGTATTCGCCGCGGCGCCACATTTCGCCCAGATCGTCATAGTGACGGCTGAGCGGGTGGCCCGACTGGCCGGTTGAGATGATGAAGACCGAACTATCGGGGTCGGCAAAATCGTAGACGCCGCGATAGGCCGCACCGTGCACGCTGAGAAACGGGTTCGGGCCGCGGCCGACGGTGCGCCCGCGCAGCAGCGTGTTGTCGCTGCCGGATGTCGACTGGCGGATGTTAACGAACCAGTTCAGCACCGGAATGCCGCCCAGCACCGGGTGGTCATGCGTGGCCTGGTGCGCGTCGCCCCAGCGCAGGCTTTCCAGCGCCCGGCCATGGGTCTCGCTGACCCAGATCAGCGCGTCGTCAAGCGCGGCGCGGGCGATGTCGGTGCAGGTCTCTTTCGGCGCAGATTGCAGCACGTCGCACCAGACCGAAGCGCCGAAGATGTCGCGATAGACGCGTTCGATGAAGAGCGGCTCCAGATGCCGGTATTCGCGCGCCAGGGGGCCCAGTTCGTCACGGATCAGCCGGTCCTGCAGGGCCCGCATCCAGGCGGCATAGATCAGCGGCTCGGGCCGGTGTTCGTTCATCTCGCCGTTCCAGTCGGCCAGAAGCCTGAGCGCGTCCTGGCGCAGCCGCTGCGGCGTGCCCCCGGCGGCGGCCTCGCTGGCGAACCACAGGTCCTTGGCCACCAGCGGCAGCAGGGCGCGGGCGGTGGGGCTGACCTCGTCAAGCTGCGCCTCGACAAAGCTTTCGCGGGTATGCACCTCGCGGTTCTGCATCAGGAACCGCCAGCGCTGCACCCGCTGGGTGTCGCCGTAGGAGTGGCTGACATGCAGCGGGAAGGGGCGTTCGACGGTCTTGTTGTTGGTGTTGCCCAGGATACCGCCGACGGGCGCGATGAATTCGGGGTTGCGGGCATAATTCAACCGGCCCCGCCAGCGGTTCTCTGCCACCCAGCCGGGTGTCGGCAGGCGGCCTTGCGTCTGGTGCAGCGCGGCGCGTTCCGGCATTGCGCCGATGGTCTTCATGGCGATGCTGTCGCGGTCGGCCAGCACCAGGTTCTGGCTGGGGGCGATATAGCTTTCCGCCGCTGCCAGCCCCTCGGCCACGCTTTTGGCCTGCATCAGCGTCAGGGCGGCGCTCATCGAGGTATCGGCGGGCGACAGCACGGTCCAGGCCAGCGCGGTTACATGGCCGCGCGGCGTGATGGTGCCCAGATCGTAGAGATGGGGGGGCAGGACGGGGCCGTTATCTGTCCATTGCAGGGTTATCGTGACAGGATCGGCGTCGTGCACCTTGATGATCGTGGCGCGCTCGGCCATCGGCTTGAAGCCGTCCGGAGTACGCACCTCGGCGTCGTTTTCGGGGTTCAGTTCCTCTATATAGACGTCCTGGTCATCGAGAAAGGAAGAGGTCAGGCCCCAACCGAAGCCCTCGGATCGGCCTACCAGCACGATGGGCATGCCGGGGATGGTACCGCCGATCACGCCGCCGGATTTCAGCTGCAGCCGGGCGAGATACCATGTCGAGGGCGCGGTCAGGGTCAGATGCGGGTCATTGGCCAGAAGAGTGCCGCCCGAGGCGCTGCGCGAGGGTGCTGCGGCCCAGGCATTCGAGGCGCCGCCGAGGCCGCGGGGGCGGTTGGGGCTGAGCCGGTCGAAATCGCGGGGCGCGGCCCTGGTATAGCGCGGCAGGTCGGGAAACAGGGCTGCGTATTCCGGCAGCGCGGCGATGCCGGCGCCGGGGGCGTCGGGCAGCAGATCACCGAGCCGCTCGTTGCTCAGCAGCAGCGAGGTGCGTGCGCGCAGCACCTCTTCCTCGATGTGGCTGGAAAGCTGCAGGCCCATCAGCTTGATGACGGCGAGCGAGTCGGCCGGGTGCCATGGGGCGATCTGGTTGGAGAACAGAAAGTTCTCTGGCGCGCCCCGGCCCAGCGCGTCCTCGTTGATCTTCAGAAGCCAGGCATTGACCCCGGCGGCATAGGCCCGGAGCGCGGCGGTGGTCTGCGCGTCCTGATGCGATACCGACTGGACCGCGAGGTTGTAGATGTCGAGGCGGCGCAAAAGTTCGTCGATCTTCAATGTCCGCTCACCGAATATCTCGCTTAGCCTGCCTTGAGCGGTGCGCCGCAGCATGGTCATCTGCCACAGACGGTCCTGGGCATGGGCAAAACCGAGGCCGAAATACACGTCCGCGTCCGATTGCCCGAAGATATGCGGCACGTTGGCGTTGTTGCGCACGATCTCGGTCCGGCCCTCCAGCCCGCGCACGTTGAAGGTGCCGCTGTAGTCGGGCAGCGAGCGCGAGGCGAACCAGTAAATCACCGTCAGCACCAGCGCAGCAAGCACCACAAGGGCGGTGAAAATGCGCAGGAGCCATCGAAAGGTAAGCGCCATGAAACGTGTTCCCGGTTGACGGTGAGGTTGGAGCCGTTAGTTACCGAGTGAGCGTCCAGCAGGCAATGGGGGGGTTGGCGGCATGGCAAAAGTAGCATTTCTTGGCCTTGGGGTGATGGGCTATCCAATGGCGGGGCATCTGGCCGCCGCGGGACACCAGGTGACGGTCTATAACCGCACGCCTTCCAAGGCAGAGGCCTGGGTTGCACAGCATGGCGGTTCGGCGGCAGCGACGCCCCGAGAGGCTTCCGGGGGCGCGGAATTCGTGATGGCCTGCGTTGGCAACGATGACGATTTGCGCAGCGTGTGCGTCGGCATCGACGGGGCTTTCGTGACCATGGGCGAGGGTTCGGTCTTTGTCGATCACACCACGGTGTCGGCAGCGGTGACGCGCGAGATGTTTGCCGCCGCCGCAGGAGCCGGTATCGGCTTTGTCGATGCGCCGATTTCTGGCGGGCAGGCGGGGGCCGAGAACGGCCAGCTTGTGGTGATGTGCGGCGGCGATCAGGCGGTCTATGACCGGGCCGAGCCGGTGATCGGCGCCTATGCCAAGCTTTGCAGCAGGCTGGGCGACAGCGGCGCGGGCCAGCTGTCCAAGATGGTCAACCAGATCTGCATCGCCGGGCTGGTTCAGGGTCTCAGCGAGGGTCTGCATTTTGCCGAAAAGGCGGGGCTGGACGGGCGTGCGGTGATCGAAGTGATCGGCGGCGGCGCGGCAGGCAGCTGGCAGATGATGAACCGATACGAAACCATGCTGGACGACTTTTTCGAGCATGGCTTTGCGGTGGACTGGATGCGCAAGGATCTGGGCATCGTGCTGGACACGGCGGACGAGAACGGCGCCAGCCTGCCGGTGACCGCACTGGTCGACCAGTTCTACAAAGAGGTGCAAAAGATCGGCGGCGGACGCTGGGACACATCGAGCCTGATCAAGCGGCTGCGCGCTCTGGACGGCTGATCGCGCCAGAAGGGGCGGCAAAAGGCGTTACTGACAGATTTCAGCGTGGCGCAGTGCGCCACGCCTGTTCGTCAGGCGCGGGATTTGTGGGCCGCCAACAGCCAGATCACCGCCAGGCCGAAGCTGATCAGCGCGTTCAGGTTGGCCATGGATACGCCGAGCATTTGCCATGGGATTTCGTCGCAGCGCACCAGCGGGGCGGCCAGGATCGTCTCCATCAACTCGTCGGTCGATAGCCCACCGATATCGCCCGAGGTACAACTGGCCGGGCCTTGCCACCAGCCGCGCTCGACCCCGGAATGGTAGACCCCGATGGCACCGGTGGTGGCCGCCGAAAGCGCGCCGAGCAGCGCCAGCAGGGTATACGGCAGCACCAGGGCCACCGCTCCGATCAGTACGGCAATGCCATGCGGCCAGCGCTGCCAGATGCACAGCTTGCAGGGCGCAAAACCGAAATACTGGAAGATCCAGGCGCCGATCAGCATCGCGGCAGAGCCGGCAGCGGCGACAACGATCAACTGGGCGCGGGTCAGGGGAATTCTTGTCATAGGTATTTCACCGCCAGGAAACCGCCAAACAGAATGGCAATGAACAGCGTGAACATCAAGCCGAGGCGTTCCTCGATGAAATCACGAATTGGTGCGCCGAATTTCCACAACAGCGCGGCGACGACGAAGAACCTTAATCCGCGCGCCACGAAAGAGGCGACAATGAAGACCGGCAGCGACAATCCGGTCCAGCCCGACATGATGGTGATCACCTTGTAGGGGAAGGGCGTGACGCCCGCGATCAGCACCGCCCAGGCGCCCCATTCGTTGAAACGCTGGCTGAAGTTTTCCGCCGCCTCTGCCTTGCCGTAGAATTCCAGCACCGGGCGGCCCACGGTCTCGAACAGCCCCGAGCCAATGAAATAGCCCAGCATGCCGCCGGCGACAGAGGCCAACAGGCAGACGGTGGCGATCATGAAGGCACGGCGCGGGGCGGCGATGATCATCGGGATCATCAGAATGTCGGGAGGGATCGGAAACACCGAGCTTTCCACGAAAGCGACCACGGCCAGCGCCCAAAGAGCGTGGCGTGACTGCGCCAGCGAAAGGGTCCAGTCGTATAGCCGCCTGATCATGTGTTTCCTGCCCGTTGCCGACGCTCTTAGGCCACGCTGGCGCAGCGACGTCAAGTTCGGTGGTTCAGGGCAATCGACTGAACGTTACGGCATGATAACCCTTTCGAGATAGCCGTCATCCCAGGCGGCTGAATGGCGTTTCATCGGCAAACTCTTTTTGCCAGGGGCTGTTCTCAGCAGGTTGCATGCAGCATGCTCTAAGGTGG
>JAAELR010000473.1 GCA_024226455.1 Paracoccaceae bacterium | reverse complement strand
TCACAAGCCCGGGTGGAATAGAAAAAACCCATACGTTTCGGTCACCGGAAAAAAACGACTGTTATCGCCCACGCCCCTCATCCCCGTATCCCGCTCGCCGCTCCATCCGCGCCGCCAGCCGCAGCGCGTGGCTTGCGTCCTGCGCCGCCACCGGCATCACCGGGTCATAGGCGGCGCGGATCAGGTCCGCAATGTCGGGGCGCAGCACCGTGTGCCCGCCGGCCAGCGCCAGCGGCGAGCGGGTGGCAAAGGCCCGGTCGGACCAGGCCAGCATCACCTGCACCATCTGCCCCAGCGCCAGTTCCTCGGCGGGCAGCTTTGACAGCGCCTCGTCCATGCGCAGAAAGACAAACGCCGCCTGGATGGCGCCGCTGTCGTCGAAGCGAAAAAACCGGTGCTGGTTGGCCCCTCGCGCCGCCAACCGCGCCACCAGGGCCCCGAGATCTGGCACCAGCCGGTCCAGATCCGGAACCTGGGTCAGTTCCACCCAGTCGCGAAAGAAAAACAACATCAGATTGGCGCCCAGTTCCGGGTCGGTCTCGGCCATCTGGTGGCCCGCCAGCGTCGCCAGCGCCTCTGCCGCGCCCTTGACCACCTGCAATGTCGCCTCGTCTACCCCGAACACCACCGGCGCAACAGGCCGGCCCCAGCGGGCAAAGAAATAGGACCCATCGGTCCGCGAAAACAGCGCTTCGATTTCGTCCGGGCCCATCGCCGTTCCTTCATATGGCCGAGATTGCCGCCGCCGCAGGCATGGCCCGCAAGGGCTATTCACGCCTCAAACAGGTCATCTTGCTTGGGTTCTTTCGGTGGTGCCAGCCCCAGATGCGACCATGCCTTGCTGGCCAGCATCCGCCCCCGCGGCGTGCGCTGGATCAGCCCCTGCTGCAGCAGGAAGGGCTCGATCACCTCCTCCAGCCCGTCGCGGCTCTCGCTGAGGGCGGCGCACATGGTCTCGACCCCCACCGGCCCGCCGGCGAAGTTCTCGGCGATCATGCCCAGATAGCGCCGGTCGGCACCATCGAGCCCCAGCCGGTCGACCCCGAGCCGGGTCAGCGAGCTGTCGGCGATCGCCCGTGTCAGCCGCCCGTCGCCCTCGACCAGCGCGAAATCCACCACCCGCCGCAGCAGCCGCCCGGCAATGCGCGGCGTGCCACGGGCCCGGCGGGCAATCTCGCGGATGCCGCCGTCTTCGGCCGGAATGTCCATCATCCGGGCGCCACGCGCCACGATCTGGTGCAACTCGTCGACCGAATAGAACTGCAACCGCACCGGAATGCCGAAGCGGTCGCGCAGCGGCGTGGTCAACAGGCCCAGCCGCGTGGTGGCACCGACCAGGGTGAAGGGCTGCAACTCGATGCGCACGGTGCGCGCCGCCGGGCCTTCGCCGATCACCAGGTCCAGCTCGAAATCCTCCAGCGCCGGATAGAGCACCTCTTCGACCACCGGATTGAGCCGGTGGATCTCGTCGATGAACAACACGTCGCGGGTGTCAAGATTGGTCAAGATCGCCGCCAGATCGCCAGCCTTGGCCAGCACCGGACCGGAAGTCATGCGGAAATTCACCCCCAGCTCGCGCGCAATGATCTGCGCCAGCGTGGTCTTGCCCAGCCCGGGAGGTCCGTGAAACAGCGCGTGGTCCATCGCCTCGCCACGGCGCCGGGCGCTCTCGATGAACACCCTCAGATTGGCCCGCGCCTCGGCCTGGCCAATGAACGCCTCCAGCGTTTGCGGCCGCAGGGCGCGGTCCATATCCTCGGGTCGCTTTTCGGGGCGCAGGGTGGGGTCGGGTTCCATCGCCTACCCTTTCGGCGCCAGAAGCCGCAGCGCGGCGCGGATCAGCCCGGCGGTCCCGGTCTCGCCCGCCACCGCCGCCTCTGCCACCGCGCTGGCCGCCTCGCCCGGGCCGTAGCCGAGGTTCGAAAGCGCCGACAGGGCCTCGGCCTGGGCCGCTGCGCTGCCGTCGCCGGGGGACGCAAACGGTGGCGGGGCGGTCGCGCCGGTGCCGGCGGGGCCTGCGGGTTCGACCACCGCCTCGCCCGCCGACGCGAACGCGCCGCCCCCAGCAGCCCCCATGGCCATCACCGCCGGGGCCTTGTCCTTCAGCTCATTCACCACCCGCTGGGCGATCTTCGGCCCCACGCCCGGCGCCGCCTTGATCGCCGACCAGTCACCGATCACCAGCGCCCGGCTGACGCCTTCGGGCCCAAGCGTGCCCAGGATCGCCATCGACGCCTTGGCGCCGATCCCCTGCACGCTCATCAACAGCCGGTGCCACTCCTTCTCGACCGGCGAGGTAAACCCGAAAAGCTGCAGAAGATCCTCGCGCACCAGCAGGTCGGTATAAAGCGCCACCGCCTCGCCCGGCCCAGGCAGCGCCATCAGCGTGCGTTCGGACACATGCACCACATAGCCCACACCGCCCACATCGATCAGCACATGATCCGTTCCGCGATAGTCGAGCCGCCCCGCCAAACGCCCGATCATGCCGCACCCCTTTTCTTGTGCGCTGCCCGAGCGCTGCCTAGGCGCGGGCCGCCCCTCGCCAGCGCCGCCGCCAACCGTCCAGAGGACCGGGCATGATGCGCATGACAAAGCGCGATTGCCAGCGCATCCGCCGCGTCCGGCCCGGCGATCTCGACGCCCGGCAATTGCAGCCGCACCATGTGGTCGATCTGGCGCTTGTCGGCGTGGCCCACGCCCACCACGGTCTTCTTCACCGTGTTGGGTGCATATTCGCCCACATCCAGCCCCGCCCGCGCCGGCACCAGCAGCGCCACCGCCCGCGCCTGACCCAGTTTCAGCGTACCGGCCCCGTCCTTGTTGACGAAAGTCTGCTCTACCGCCGCAGTATCCGGCGCCAGACGTGCCACAATATCGGCAAGCTGGTCGAAAAGGCAGAGCAGCCGCGCCGCCAGATCGTCGCCTTGCGACCGGCAGATGCCGTTTTCGATATGACTGATTCGGCTGCCCGAGGTCTCTATCACCCCCCAGCCCATGTTTCTCAGCCCCGGGTCGACCCCCAAAACGCGCATCTGCTCACCCTGCCCTGCCATGGCTTTGTCCCCGACTAGCACGAAGCGCGAACATCCGCCAAGCCCACGGCCATGTTTTTGCCGGAAATGATGTCGCTTTCAAACCCTGAATGCATCGAAAACGACTCTTTTATCACCCAAATTCCCCATTTGTTTACAAGGCGTTACCACGTTAATCCGCTATGCAGAAATTGCATGTGTGCCATGCAAAAAAGCCTGCTTGTCCGAAACCCGAAACAGGCCTAGCTCAGCCCTACGACGCACGACCGCGCCGAACCAGAAACGCCAAGAACAAGGACTACTGAAATGGCTTCTTTTGACACAACCCGCCCGATGGCTGACGGTCACCTCTTCGGTGTGCGTCCCAACAGTTTTTTTGCGCGTATCGTCGCCGCCATCGCCGTATGGAACGACGCCCGCGTGACCCGCAACGCCCTGTCGCGGCTTTCCAACCACGAGCTGGACGACCTGGGCCTGTCGCGCGGCGACATCGAGGCGATGTACCGCCGCTGATCCGCGCCCTTTCAAAGGAAACGGCCGCGCCCCACCGGGGACGCGGTCGTTTTCGTTTTCAGGCAGGTCTTGCAGGCGCCTACCAGCGTCCGAAGCGAACTCCGCCCACGAACCATTCCGACACCGGATCAAGCACCATGGCCCGGGCCGCCAGCCGGTCGGTCAGGCCGCCTTGCGCCAGTTCCTCGATCTTGGCGCCGTAAGCCGCCGCACCCATGTCGAAATAAAGAAATATCTTGAACGACATCACCGCCAGCACAAAGAGCAGAAGATGGCGCAACGGCCATTCACGCCGCTGCGGCCTGATACGGGCGATCTCTGCCCCGTCATGGCGAAAGCTCTCCAGCGACCTGATCTGACAATAGGCCGTACCGAGTTCTGTCCCGCCAGCCGGCGCGCCCGTCGTTTTTTGTTTTAGTTTTAGTTCCATTTTTTCCGAGCCCCCCGGGTAGATCGTGTTCTGAGGCTGGCAGGAATGGGCCCTAATTGTGGCAGAAATCTGGCAAAGCGGGACGCATACGTTATGTTGGGCGATCTCAATAGCTTTTTACTAGATTTAGTATAACGGCCAGCAACAAAGCGGCTTTACGGGCAGTGACTGTTGCCGGACCACAAGCAGAATGTGGCATTGCAACTCGCATTCGGGCTTTTTGGCGGCAAAAAAAGGTCCGCGTCAATTAAGACGCGGACCCAGTGCTTTGGAGAGAGTGAAAGAGAAGTACTGTCGAGAGAGTGAAAGAGAAGTCGTTTAGAGCGGGTCAGCCCAGCCAGGGCGCCAATATCCGCGCCGCCTGTTCTGAGAACGTGTCAAGCACCAGAAGATGTCCCGCAACCCGCTGGGCCAGATCGCCCTGCGCCAGGTCACCGGCCAACATCTGATAGAGTTCGGGGCCCATCTGGACCGCCAGGAAGATCTTGAAGGCAAACACTGCGACAACCACCAGAACCAGCGAGGCCAAAGGCGTGGTGCTCTTTGCTTCGGTCTGCATCGCGAAGCCGGGCAACTGGATCGTCATGTCCCTGGTCAGCATCGGTTTGCCTTTCAACTGCGTCATTTCGATTGTGGCAAGATCTGCCTGAATTGCGGCAGAAATGGGGCAGGATGCGAGATACGCCCCGGTTCCGCCCTATTCGCCCCGGTTCCGCCGCAAAGTCAGGGTCATCCAGTCAACAATCCGTTCTTCATCCAGTGTATTGAACCCGGAATCGGAGTAAACCTGCCGAATCTCCTTAGCCTGGTCATGCAGGATGCCGGAAAGAATCAGGTATCCGCCCGGCGCCGTGGCCGCGGCGATGGACGGCGCCAGTTCGATCAGCGGTCCTTTGAGGATATTGGCAAAGACCAGATCGAACGGTGCGGCCGCCCGCAGGCCGGGATGCTCCAGCCCCACCGCCTCGACACAGTTCACCCGTCCCTCCAGCCCATTGGCCAGTACATTCGCCGCCGCCACCTCGACCGCCACCGCGTCGATATCGCTGGCCAGCGGCGTCACCGGCCAAACCCGCGCCGCCGCCATCGCCAGCACCGCGGTGCCACAGCCGAGATCCAGCACCGAACCGGGCCGCTCTCCGGCTTCGACCAACCGGTCGAGCGCGCGCAGGCAGCCCAGCGTGGTGCCATGATGCCCGGTACCGAACGCCATCGCCGCCTCGATCAACAGCGCCACCTTGCCCTCGGGCACCCGGTCGGCGTCGTGGCTGCCAAAAACAAAGAACCGCCCCGCCTCGACAGGCGGCAAATCGCGCTGCACCTTCGCGACCCAGTCAGTGTCGGGCAGTTCGCACACCACGAAAAGCTTTGCCCCGAAACTCGCCGACAACAACGCCAGTCCTGCCTCGTCGGGGGCTTCGGTGAAATAGCCACCGATCTGCCACTGGCCAGAGCCGCCTTCTATCTCGGACACACCGACGCCATGCGGCTCTGGTGTCAGCCGTTCCATGGCCTCACCCAATGCCTCGGCGGGGTCACGTCCGGCAATGGTCGAATATGCAGTGAATGTGGGCATCCCGGCCTCCATGCGGGGGATCAGCCGGGCTATAACGCCCACCCGTCATCAACTGCAACCCGTGGCCTCAGGAAAACCACACCACAACCGCGATCAGCGCGTCTTCAGCAAGAACGCCCAAGGACATCACCTTGCCGGCAACCCAATCCAGCCCACCGGCATCCAGCAGCTTGTGCATGCGCTCGCCATAGTCGTATGCGCCCAGATTGGCAAAGGTCAGCAGGATCAACACCGCAGCGACCGCAAGGAACCGTGCCAGAAAGACCAGCGGGGAACGGGCCTTGTCCGGAGCTTTGCGCCTGACCGCGAACCAGTCATACTCAAACCCCTCAACCCCGTTCGAATAGTCATGGGTAGGCAAACAGTCTCCGCGGCGCGGAACACGGCGTTCCTGGGTCATGGTCATGCGGTCCTGATATAGCTCATGCTGAAAAGGCTATCATCAATTGGTAAAACAGAGGTTTTCGCCGGTCACGAAAGCCTGGTTGCGATCGGACAGCTCACACCGGTTCCACCGATGCCGCAATAGCCGCCCGGGTTTTTGGCGAGGTATTGCTGGTGATAGTCCTCGGCAAAAAACAATTCCGGCGCCGCAACGATCTCGGTCGTCACCTCCCCATAGCCCGCCCCGGCCAGCAGCGGCGCGAATTCGGCCATGCTCCGCTCGGCGGCCACTCGCTGTTCGTCGCAGAAAACATAGATACCCGACCGGTACTGGGTGCCCATATCGTTGCCCTGACCCATGCCCTGGGTCGGGTCGTGACCCTCCCAGAAGACGCGCAGTAGATCGTCATAGCTTGCCCGGTCCGGATCGAAGATCAGCCGCACCACCTCGTTATGGCCGGTCTGCCCGGTGCAGACCTCTTCATATGTCGGGTTGGGTGTATAGCCGCCCGCATAGCCCACCATGGTCAGCCAGACCCCCGGCACCTGCCAAAAGAGCCGTTCGACGCCCCAGAAACAGCCCATGCCGAACATCGCCTGTGCCATGCCCTCTGGCACCGGCGATTTCAGCGGCAGGCCACTGAGAAAATGCGTCTTTGCCGTCGGGATCGGCTGGTCCCGCCCAGGCATAGCGTCGCCCGCCGCCACCATATCGGTCTTGTTGCCTTGAAACAGAAACATCTCACGCCTCCCCGGTCCCATGCTGCAGGTATAGGCGCCCGGGCGCAGTCTGGCTACTGGGCCGGTGCCGGGGCCAGGCGGCTGAACACCGTCTCGTTGCCCGGCTCTGGATGGCGCGGGATCATGCATGCCAGCGCCAGCGAAGTGCCGGCCATCGCCGCGGCCAGCGCGAACACCCCGCCGGGCGACACGATCCAGAGATAACCGAGCGCTGCGGGCAGAAAGACCGCGGCGATATGGTTGATGGTAAAGGCCACCGCGGCGGTCGGCGCGATATCGCGCGGGTCGGCGATCTTCTGGAAGTAGGTCTTCAGCGCAAAGGCCAGGGCAAAGAACATGTGGTCGATCACGTAAAGCGCGGCGGCCAGCACCACCCCCCAGCCGAAGAAATAGATACCACCATAGGCCAGAAACACCGCTATCAGCCCGATATATTCAAAGGCCAGCGCCCGTCTTTCGCCCCAGCGCGCCACGGCGCCACCCATCAGCGGCGCGAAGATCATGTTGGCCAAGTAGTTGATCAGGAAGAGCGCGGTGACCTCGTGCACCTCGAAGCCGAAGCGCTCGACCATCATGAAGGCAGCGAACACGGTGAAGATCTGCCGCCGGGCGCCCGACATGAACTGCAGTGCATAATAGAGCCAATAGCGCCGGCGCACCACCATGGTCTTGTTTTGCGAATGCGGCGCCTCGAACCTTGGATAGGCGAGCAGGCAGAACAGCGCGATCGCTACCGTCACCCCGCCAGAGGCGAGATAGACGAAATTGTAGCTCAGCCCCAGCGCCTTCCAGGTCATTACCAGCAAGCCATAGGACAGCAGCGACGCGGCCGATCCGATGCCGACGATCCAGCCCAGGGCCTGGGGGGCCTTCCTCTTTTCGATCCACTGCAGCTGCAGCGACTGGTTCACGGTCTCGTAATAGTGAAAACCGATCGAAGAGATCATCGTCACGGTCAAAAGCCCGGCAAGGCTGGGAAACCACGCCGTCACGGCAGAGGCCGCACCCAGCATCAACAGCGACACCACTCCAAGCACCTGTTCGCGAACGAAGATGATGATGGCAATCACACCAACGGCCAGAAAGCCCGGGATCTCGCGCACTGTATGCAGCCAGCCGATTTCGACCCCGGTAAAGCCCGCCGCCTCGATCACGAAATTGTTCAACAGGGCCGACCAGGTGGAAAACGCTATCGGCATGGCAAAGGCCATCAGGAACAAGAGCGTCACCGGCCGCCGCCAGAGCGGCAGCCCACCCGCGTCCGGTAGCTGTACGATGCGTCCCATGCCCCGCGCCTACTGGCTTGGGCCGGTGTCCGCAAGGCCGCTCATCGGCCCCTTGCGGGCCCTCCTCGCTGAGGTCCGCACGCCGACGCAAGCGAGTAAAGCCCGAAACGGGCTTGCCGAGCGCCCTACGCATTCATCATTTCGCATGTTAACCTGATCTGGATCAAGGCGACAGGGCGGCGGCGGGCGCAAGCCCGCGCAAGGCGGCCCCGGGGAACATGTGTTCATGGAAATACTGAGTATTGTCGAACGTATCGGCGAAGCGCCCGCTGCGGCGCTTTTCGGGCTGGCGACGGGGATGATCTTTGGCGTCGCGGCCCAGCGGTCGCGGTTCTGCCTGCGCGCCGCGGCGGTAGAGTTCGCCCGGGGCCAGCTGGGACCGCGCATGTCGATCTGGCTGCTGACCTTCTCGACCGCGCTGGTCTGGGTGCAGGCGGCCGAGCTTTTCGGACTGATGGACAGCAGCGACGCGCGAATGATGGCAGTTACCGGATCCTGGTCGGGGGCGATTCTGGGTGGGTTGGTCTTTGGCGCAGGCATGGTGCTGGCGCGCGGCTGTTCGGGCCGGCTGCTGGTGCTGGCCGCTACGGGCAACTTGCGCAGCGTGATGTCGGGGCTGGTCTTTGCGGTGGTGGCGCAGATGAGCCTGTCGGGCTGGCTGTCGCCACTTCGCGACCGGCTGGCGGCATTGTGGATCACCGAAGGCGGTCGCAATATCGACCTGCTGGAGGGCTGGCCCGACACCACCGGAATGGTGATCGGCCTGGCCTGCGCCCTGGTGGCGGTGGTGCTGGCGGCGAAAAACCGGATCAATGGCCGGCAGCTGTATTTCGGTTCCGGCGTCGGGTTCGCCGTGGCGGTGGGCTGGGTGCTGACCTACGGGCTGTCGCAGGTCAGTTTCGACCCGGTGCAGGTGGAAAGCGCCACCTTCACCGGCCCGTCGGCCAACACGCTGATGTTCTTTTTAAGCCATGACGCGGTGCTGGAGTTCGATATCGGCCTTGTGCCCGGGGTCTTTCTGGGCTCGTTTCTGGCAGCCTTGGTGACGCGGGAACTGCAGTTTCAGGGTTTCGAGGGCGCGTCGTCGATGAAGCGGGCGCTGCTGGGCGCGGCGCTGATGGGGTTTGGCGGCATGCTGGCCGGCGGCTGCGCCATCGGCGCAGGCGTCACCGGCGGCTCGATTTTCGTCGGCACCGCCTGGGCGGCCCTGTCCGCCATGTGGGCAGGCGCCCTGATCACCGATTTCGTCATCGACCAACGGATCGCCCGCGTCGCGGCCTGACCGCCCGCAGAGGCCACGCAAGAGCAGAACCAGAGCCTGTGCGACAGGCGAAATAACCTTGATAGAGGTCGAGATAGTCGATCATCCGCAGGCACGGGGGATGGCGGTCAAGGGCGGCGGGCCACAGTCAACGCCTTTGGGCGACACTTGGCAGGCGTGTCAGTAAAAGCTCTGCGGGTCGATATCGACCGACAAGCGCAGGCTGGCGGGCAGTTTGACCTGGGCCACCCAACGTGCCAGCGCCGGCTGCAGCGGCGCGGTCTTGGGCGCCTTGACCAGCAACCGCACCCGGTGCCGGCCACGGATGCGGGCAATCGGCGCAGGCGCGGGCCCGTAGACCTGCGCCCCGATCTGCCGCAGGGGCATGTCGTTGCGGGCCAGAACGCCGCCGATGTCAAACACCTCCTGCACGTCCGGTGAGCTGAGCACGATCCCCGCCATCCGCCCGTAGGGCGGCACCCCTGCCTCGCGGCGCTCCTGCGCCTCGGCCCGCCAAAAGCCTTCCTCGTCGCCCGACAGGATGGCGCGGATCACCGGGTGCTCGGGCTGATGGGTCTGCAGCAGCGCCTGGCCCCGGCGCTCGGCCCGCCCCGCGCGGCCCGCCACCTGGCGCATCAGCTGAAACGTGCGTTCGGCGGCGCGCAGGTCAGAGCCTTGCAGGCCGAGATCGGCATCAATCACGCCGACCAGCGTCAACAACGGAAAGTTGTGCCCCTTGGCCACCAGCTGGGTGCCGATGACGATATCCGCCCCGCCCGCCGCGATCGCCTCTATCTGCGCCTTGAGCGCGCGGGCGGAACCGAAGAGGTCCGACGACAGCACCGCCAGCCGGGCCTCGGGGAACAGTGCCTGCGTCTCTTCGGCCATGCGTTCGACGCCGGGCCCGACCGGGGCAAGCCGGTCTTCGGCCTCGCAACTGGGGCAAATTGTCGGCATCGGCCTGGTCTCACCGCACTGATGGCAGACCAGGCGTTTCAGGAACCGGTGCTCGACCATGCGCGCGTCGCAATGGTCACAGCCGATCTGGTGGCCACAGGCGCGGCAGACCGTGACCGGCGCATAACCGCGGCGGTTGAGAAAGATCAGCGCCTGTTCGCCGGCCTCCAGCCGCTGCTCCACTGCGCGTTGCAGCGTGGGCGATATCCAGCGGTTCGACGGCAAGATTTCCGAGCGCATGTCGATGGCGCGCATCTCGGGCAGTTCCGCGTCACCGAAACGGCTGGTCAGCTCCAGCCTGGCATATTTTCCTGTCTCGACATTGGCCCAGCTTTCCAGGCAGGGCGTGGCAGAGGCCAGCACCACCCGGGCGCTGCAGATCGAGGCGCGCAGCACGGCCATATCGCGGGCGTTGTACATGACGCCGTCCTCCTGCTTGTAGGAGGTGTCGTGTTCCTCGTCGACGACGATCAGCCCCAGGTCGCGGAACGGTAAAAACAACGCCGAACGCGCCCCGACGATCAGCTGTGCGCCGCCTTCGGCGACCATGCGCCAGGCCCGGCGCCGCTCGGTCATGGTGACGCCGGAATGCCATTCGGTGGGCATGGCGCCGAACCGGGCCTCGACGCGTTTGAGAAACTCTGCCGTCAGGGCGATCTCTGGCAGCAGTACCAGCGCCTGGCGGCCCTGGGCCAGGCATTCGGCCACGGCCTCCAGATAGACCTCAGTCTTGCCCGACCCGGTGACGCCCTTCAGCAGGGTCGTGCCATAGTCGAGGCTACGGATCCCGGCGCGCAGGGTCGCGGCGGCCTCGGCCTGGTCTGCCGCCAGCGTGACGCCGCCCAGGGCCGGGTCGAGATGCGGATAGGGCAGGTCGCGCGGGCTGTCCTCTTCGCGCACCACGCCCTGCTTGACCAGCCCCTTGACGACGCTGGTGGACACCCCCGCCGTCTGCGCCAGCTCGCCCAGCGTAAAGGCCAGCCCGCCATATTCGCCCAGAACCTCCAGCACCCGGCGACGGGCTTGCGTGTCGCGATCTGGCGACCCCTCGCCGCGACGGTAGATCTTCCGCATCGAGGGTGGATCGCCAAGCCCCGGCGAACGGGTGGCAAGCCGCAGCATGGCGGGCATCAGCGTCAGGGTATAGTCGGCGGCCCGGGTCAGGAACTCCTGCATCTCTTGGCGCATCGGCACCGCGTCGAGCACGCGGATCACGCTGCGGATCCTGGCACGGTCGAAATCGCCCTGCCCCGGCCCCCAGATCACCCCCATCACCTTGCGCGGCCCCAGCGGCACCTCGACGAAAGCACCGGCAAAGCAGCCGCCTTCGGGCGCCTTGTAGTCCAGCGTTCGGTCCAGCGGCTGGATGGTGAGAACAGCGACCAGATCGCCGGCGTCATGGAACGACGGCGGGCTCATCGGCCGGTGCGGCCCTGCTTCGCCGCGAGGAGCGCTGCGAAGCGAGCGAAAAGCGCGCGCGCGTCAACCATTCGACCGCCGCAGCGCCGCCGTCGCCAGCCCCATGGCGATCAGCGCCCCGCCACCGGCCCGGGTCAGCCAGGCTATCACGCCCGGTCTTTCGATCACCGGACGCATGCGCGCCGCCAATAGCGCGTAGATCAGCGCGTTGACCCCGGCGAGCCCGACGAATGTCGCCACCAGAATCGCGAATTGCGCCGCAAGCGGCTGATCTGGCCGGATGAACTGCGGCACGAAAGCGATGAAGAAGGCGATGGATTTGGGGTTCAGTGCAGTGACCGCACAGGCGTGCCAGAAGATACCGCGCTGGTTCACCGCGTCCGCCTCGGGCGTCACCACCAGCCCGGTCCCCCGGGCGCTTTTCAGCAACTTGACGCCGAGATAGACCAGATAGGCCGCCCCGACCCATTTCAATACCTGAAAAAGCGTCGCCGAGGCCAGCACCAGCGCACCCAGCCCCGCCAGCGAACAGGTCATGGCGATGAAATCCCCCAGCGCCACGCCAAGTGCGGTCGACACCGCCACCGTGCGTCCGTGCCCGATGGCATAGCTGAGCACCAGCAGCACCGTCGGCCCCGGGATCAGCAACAGCGCAGTGGTCGCTGCACCGAAAGCCAGCCAGGCCGTGAAATCCATGTCCAGTCCTTTCACTTGGGGCTTTGCATCTGTTCCCCGCTTTGGGGTATCAACCCGCGACTGCAAGCGCCAGACAACAGGATGACCGACCATGAGATTCTTTATCGATACCGCCGATGTGGATGCCATCCGCGAACTCAACGAGCTTGGCATGGCTGACGGGGTCACCACCAACCCGTCGCTGATCATGAAGTCGGGCCGCGATATCCGCGAGGTCACGAAAGAGATCTGCGACATGATCGACGGGCCCGTCAGCGCCGAAACGATTGCCCCCGACTCCGACGGCATGATTGCCGAAGGCCGCGAACTGGCCGCGATTGCCGACAACATCGCCATCAAGGTGCCGCTGACCTGGGACGGTTTGAAGGCCTGCAAGGTGCTTTCCGGCGAGGGCCGCATGGTCAATGTCACGCTGTGCTTTTCGGCCAACCAGGCGCTGCTGGCCGCCAAGACGGGCGCCACGTTCATCTCTCCGTTCATCGGGCGGCTTGATGATCTGAACCTCGACGGCATGGAACTGATCGCTGACATCCGCCAGATCTATGACAATTACGGCTTCGACACCCAAATCCTCGCCGCCTCGATCCGCACCGTGAACCACATGACCGAAGCCGCCCGCATCGGCGCCGACGTGGCCACCGCACCGCCGGGCGTGATCAAGAAGATGGCAGAGCATGTGCTGACCGACAAAGGGCTGGCGGCGTTCATGCGCGATTGGGAGACCACGGGGCAGACGATCCTCTGATACCAACCGGATTCCACCGGAACCAGAACTAGAGCGCCCCTGCAATGCTTGATTGCGGGGGCTTTATTTGTGAGTTGGGCAAAATCAACCATCTGACAAACATAATAACAATCACAGCATACAAGTATACCCTTTTTGGCATGAAAGATTTCTGGGCTCCTCTCTCGATAGAATGCTTGCTCTTTTAGGCGAATCAATGTATAATGTATAAGCGTTTAGGTGGAGGAAGAGATATGGCTGGAATGAGAAAGAATGAAACTGAGGTTGGGCAAGATGAAGTACTTGCTGTGAAACTTGCAGAGACTCCCGGAGCATCACGCGGGACGGATTCGGATTATCTCACAGCTGAATGCTGGATGTGGGACAAAAACAACAACTGTAAGGCCTATAATCACAAGCGGGACACACCGGGCGTTGATGAATAACGTTGATTGACGGAACGCGCCCAGACCTGAAAGGTCCAATAGACTAGTCTTGGAGGCTTGGATGACAAAAGTGCTTGTTCTGAGTGTCCAAGACGACCCGCATGTCGATTTCCTGATGCCGCACCTTCTGAAACGCAATGCGGAAGTTGTCGGGTATTCTCCGGTCAACATGATCGAAGATCGACCGATCGCCTTTACGGCGGGCCAGGCTGGCTGCGGCACGGCAATCTACTGTGATGACGGCAATTGGCACGAGCTTGAGGGGTTCACATCGATCTGGTACCGGCGGCCGCGATTGATTGAGGAACTGACACTGCCGCACAGCAAAACGGTACGGGAATTCGTCGAAAGAGAAGTCGACCACATGACCCGTGGCGCCTTCGGCGCGTATCCGGGATTTTGGGTCAACAGCCCCTATGCCGGCTATCTGGCTCACTTCAAACCCTACCAGCTGAAAGTGGCGCAGGGGCTGGGAATGCGGATCCCAGAGACAATAGTGACAACAGATCCGGACCGGGCCCGGATGTTCTATTCGGCATGGGGTGGCGATGTGGTCTACAAATCCTTCCGCAACCCCGTGTTCGAACTGGAAGACGGATTTCGCGTCACCTACACCAACCGGATACCGTCCGACACCGCAGATGAATTGCTGCAATCGGTCAGGAACTGCCCATCGATGCTGCAAGAGCATGTAGCAAAATCCCATGAATTGCGCGTGACCGTGGTCGGTGACCAGGTGTTCACAGCGCGCATTGAAAGCCAGCGCCATGAGAAGGCTGCGCTGGATTGGCGGCGGCATCAGGTCGCCAAGGACGTGCCGGTTGTCGAGGACGACATCCCGGACACGCTCAAGGCGCAACTGCGGGCTATGCTGGATGCGCTGAACCTGGTTTTCGGGGCGTTCGACTTTATCGTGGACCCGTCGGGAGACCACGTGTTTCTCGAAATCAACCCTCACGGCCAATGGGCCTGGGTCGAAATGCGCACTCATCAGCCAATCGCCAACGCTCTGGCCGATCTGTTGACCCGCCCGGCGGCAGCGGCGCGCTTCGCCGCCTAGAGGTCCGGCAAGCGCAGCGCCCCATGGTGGCGTTCTGTAGCGACACGGACACCCGAGGGGCAAAACCGAGGGCAGGTCACGCACATTTCGACAAAGACTGGACGGGTTCCTCGCCGATTGGGACAAGACCGGCAGAAGGCCCTGCAACAAGGTGCCGCGAGGTTGGCCGATTAGGGTCTCGCGGTGTTTTGGCGTTCCACAAGCCTCCAGATCGTCGCCTGACACCAACAAGAAAGGATGAAGACCGGCGTATAATGGATTGAAAATGTGGCCTATGCGCCACCGCTTTCGACCAATTCGCCCGCCACGGCGGCCCTGTCGAACAAAGAACTGGACGCATTTGCATCCAACCGGGCAATACGGGGCAACAAACGCCCGATGGCTGTGCTATGCCCTCGAGCAAAGAAGATACGAGGCAGGCATGACCAGCGAAAACGCCGCGATCAACGACGATCTGCGCGACAAGATCCTTTCCGAGCCAGAAGTCATTCTGGAAGACAGCGACCTGATGGGAGCGCTGATCGCCGCCAATGAGCGCGTGATGGGCGGCAATATCGTCGATCTGCGCGGCATCGCCATGGAGCGGCTCGAGGCGCGGCTGGAGCGGCTGGAGGAGACCCACCGCAACGTCATCGCCGCGGCTTATGAGAACCTCGCCGGCATGAACCAGATCCACCGCGCCGTGCTGCGCATGCTGGATCCGGCCGAATTCGAGGGGTTTCTGGCCAATCTCGGCGCAGAGATTGCCGAGATCCTGCGCGTCGACTCGCTGCATCTGGTACTGGAAAGCGCGGTTGCCTCCGACGATCCGGCGGTACGGCGGTTGGGCGATGTGCTGACCGTGGCAGAGCCGGGCTTTGTCGAGGGTTATCTGACCCAGGGCCGCAGCATCCCCGTGCGCCAGGTCACGCTACGCCAGGTGCAGCCCGATTGCGAGATCATCTATGGCGAGGCGACCGGCTGGATACGGTCCGAGGCCTGCCTGCGGCTTGACCTGGGCGATGGCCGCCTGCCGGGTATGCTGGTCTTCGGCTCCGAGGATCCGCACCAGTTCAAACCGACCCATGGCACCGATCTGCTGATCTTCCTGGCCGGGGTCTTCGAGCGCGCCATGCGCCGCTGGCTGTCGTGAGCGCACAGGACGCTGCCAACGCCCCTCCGATCATCATCTCCTCTGCCCTGGCCGAGGCACTGACCCTGTGGCTCGACGGGCTGCGCGCACTGGACGGTGCCGCCGACAACACGACCGAGGCTTATCGCCGCGATGTTGCCGGGTATCTGGGGTTTCTGACGGCGCATTTTGCACAAGCCACGGGTCTGGCCGCCCTGTCGCGGGTCTCGATTTCCGACATGCGGTCATGGATGGCGTTCGAACGCGGCCGCGGCGTCTCGGCCCGGTCGCTGGCCCGGTCGCTTTCGGCGGTGAAGGGCTTTACCGCATGGGCGGCAGAGCGCCAGGGCTTCGACCCGACCGCGGTCCTGTCGACCCGCAGCCCCAAGTTTCGCAAGAAGCTGCCGCGCCCGCTGACCGAGGACGCGGCACGCGCGATGATCGACACGGTGGAACTGCAATCGGTGAAGAACTGGGTCGCAGCGCGGGATATGGCGGTGGTCACGCTGCTCTATGGCTGCGGGCTGCGCATATCCGAGGCGCTGGGACTGGCGGGGGCCGACTATCCCCTGCCAGAGGTGCTGCGCATCACGGGCAAAGGCGATAAGGAACGCGTGGTTCCGGTTCTGCCCGCCGCGCGCCAGGCGGTGGCGGCCTATGTCCAGCTCTGCCCCTATCCGGTGGAACCGGTCGCGCCGCTGTTTCGCGGTGCCCGCGGCGGCGCGCTGAACCCGCGGCTGGTGCAAAAGGCGATGCAGGCGGCGCGCATGCAGTTGGGCCTTCCCGCCACCGCCACGCCGCACGCGATGCGCCACAGCTTCGCGACGCATCTGCTGGCCGCCGGCGGCGATCTGCGCGCCATCCAAGAGCTTCTGGGCCACGCCTCGCTGTCGACCACCCAAGCCTATACCGCCGTCGATACCGCTCGCCTGATGGAAATTTACAACGCCGCTCACCCAAGGGCACGCTAGACCCCGCGCCACCGGCGGCAGCCGCCGCCCCGCGAGGAAAGCCCGCAAGGGCTTGATGAGCGGCGGTCCGAACCCACCTGCGCTATGTGTTTGCGCCAGGGGCGGTTTTGGGTCATGACGGGGGCATGACAGTCAGGTTCAAAGCGTTATTTGTGCATCTCTTCACCGCCACGGGGGCGGTGTTCGCCATGCTGGCCATGCTGGCGGCGGTGCAGGAAAACTGGTCGCTGATGTTTCTGTGGCTGGTGGTGGCCTTCGTCGTCGACGGCATCGACGGCCCGCTGGCGCGCAAATACGACGTCAAGAAGAACGCCCCCGAGTTCGACGGCGTGCTGATGGACCTGATCATCGACTACCTGACTTACGTCTTCATCCCGGCCTTTGCGTTGTTCAAGTCTGGCCTGCTGCCGGGCTGGACCGGCTGGATCGCGATCATCCTGATCACCTTCGCCAGCGCCGTCTATTTCGCAGACACCCGCATGAAAACAAAGGACAATTCTTTTTCCGGCTTCCCTGGATGCTGGAACATGGTGGTGATCGTGCTGTTCGCGCTGGAACCGAATTTCTGGGCCATTCTCGGCATCGTCGTGGTGTTGACGGTGGCGATGTTCCTGCAGCTGAAATTCATCCACCCGGTACGCACCGACCGCTGGCGCCCGGTATCGCTGCCGATCGCCTTGGCCTGGACCTTCTTTGCCGGATGGGCCGCCTGGGTCGATTTTCACCCGCAAAGCTGGGCCCATTGGGGGCTGATCGTGACCTCTGTCTACCTGACATTCGCCGGCATCGCGCAACAACTGATCCCTGAACGCAACGGCGACTGAACCGCCTGGCAATCGGCTGTCGGCTTTTTGTCGGACTTGCGTCGGATTTCTGTCGGACCCGCCGTCAGATCAGCAGCGATGCCGCGCCCTCGTGTTTCAGCAGCGCCACCTTGGTCTCGACCCCGCCTCGCGCCGAAAAGCCGCCCAGCCCGTCCGCCGCCAGCACCCGGTGGCAAGGGATGATGATGGCGATGGGATTGCCGCCGCAAGCCTGCCCGACGGCCTGCGCCGACACCCCGAGATCACGGGCGATGTCGCCATAGGTACGGGTCTCTCCAAACGCGATCGCCGACATCGCGTCGCAAACCGCAAGCTGCAACGCCGACCCGGCAGGCGCCAGCGGCAGGTCGAAATCCTGCCGTGTGCCGGCGAAATACTGCTGCAGCTGCTGCGCGGCCCGGGCAAGCAGATCGTCGGCGCCCTCGGGCGGCAATCCGGTCCAGTCAAGCCGGGTGATGGCGCGCCCGTCACGCCACACGGTCAGCCGGCCAAATGGACTGTCGATCGAGATATGGCCGGTTTGCGCAACGCTCATGCCCTGACCCTACTTGACCCGGGTCATGGGCGTCACCCCGAAACCTGCTGAAACATTCCCAATCCAATCGCATTCACCCTGCCCCCCCAAACGCGCATGCGATGCATACGCTGCCTCGGAGTGCAGCGTGAATTCCTGATTCCGGTCAGACTGGAATTGCTCTAGTATCCCCCCATGGCAAAAGCCCGTCCCACCGTCGATCTGTACATCGCCGAACGATCCCCAGAAGTGCGGGCGCTGCTGGAGGACCTGCGCGCCATGGTTCGGGCGATATTGCCCGGGGCCGAAGAGGGCATGAAATGGGGCGCGCCGGTCTGGACCGTGGCAGGGCAACCCCAAGTCTATCTGTACGGCGGCAAGGATCACGCCCATCTGGGCTTTGTCCACGGGGCGCGGCTCGATGACCCGGAAGGCGTCTTGAAGGGCAAGGGCAAGGACGGCCGGCACGTCCAGCTTTGGCCCGGCCAGCCGATGCCCGACGCGGTGCTGAAGGCCCTGATCCGCCAATGCGGCACCGGCCCCAAGCCCTGACCGAAGGTGCCAGTTGGCCGCGGCGCGAGCCCCTGTTGCCTTCCATTTGAAATGCAGCCAATGTCTTCCGATCAACGGAACCGCAGGCTGAAAACCACCTCGGAGGCAACCGTTGCAAGGCACAACAGTTACTGACATTGCCAGAGCCATGCAAAGCGGGGCCAGACCTATGGCCGCAAGCGGCGCCCTACCAATATCCGATGCGCGGGCGACTGCGATTGCCCCGACGCCTGCCAGAGGAAATTGGCATGTTAACGCGGCGCCCGCTGCTTTATAGCCCACGCGATAGCCGCTCATATGCGCCCCCGAAAGGTCCTGCCATGAACATCAAATCCCTTTTGCTCCTTCCGCCTCTTGCCATCGGCATCGGGGGATTGATGTGGATGAACAGCCGCGAGGCCCCGCTTGTTGAGGCCGCTGAAACTGCGCAGCTTGCGGTGCGGGTTTCGACTGTGGCTGAGGCACCCGTTTCGGTCACAGCCACAGGATATGGCCGCGTGGTTGCAGCAACGGAATGGAGCGCGGTTTCCCAGGTGCAAGGGCGCGTGACGGAACTGGCTGATGGCCTGTCCGAGGGCAAGATCGTCGAGGCAGGCGAGGTGTTGGTCCGCGTCGAACGCACCGATTACGATTTGGCCGTCCAGCGGGCGAAGGCCAACGTCGCGACGGCCGAAGCCTCATTGCAGGAACTTGACCTGCAAGAGGTGAACACCCGGCGCAGCCTTGGCGTGCAGCAAGGCATTCTCGACCTGGCGAAGATCAACCTCGACCGCGCGGAGGAGCTTTTGGCAAGTGGCACAGGCACCCGCGCGGCTGTGGAAAACGCGCAAAGCGCCTATCTGGCGCAGCAGAGTTCTGTCGTGAATCTGCAAAACACAGTAGACCTCGTTCCGGTGCAACGCTCAGCCGCAGAGGCCGCCCTGGCCGCGCAGCGGGTGGCCCTGGCAGAGGCAGAAACGAACCTGTCGCGCACTACCATCACCGCGCCTTTCAGGGGCCGCATCGCCGCGAGCCCCGTGCAAAAGGACCAGTTCATTCGCACCGGAGAAAGCCTTTTGACGCTGCATGACATCAGCGCGGTCGAGGTCACCGCTGAAATTCAGCCGCAAGCCTTCTTGCCCCTCGCAGCAAGCGTCTTTGGCCCGAATTTCATGGCGGGCAGCGATATCGATGCGGCGCGCGCAATCGAGGTTCTGACAGAGGCGGGCGTTACAGCGACCGTGGGGCTCGAGCAGGCCAGCGGGACACGATCGTATCGCGCGCAATTGGTGCGGTTTCGTGGCACTGTGAACGCGGAAACCGGCACAATCGGCTTTACCGTTCAGGTAAACGACCCGCTGGTGGCAAATCGGCAAAGCGGACGGTTGCCGCTGAATGTTGGTGCCTTCGTCTCTGTTGATTTGGTGGCCCCCGCACGAGACGGTGTGATTGCCATCCCGCGCGCCATCCTCCATCGCGACGATCAGGGCGCACCGTTTGTTTATGTCGCTGATGATGAGGACCGCCTGGAAATCCGACCCGTGACCACCGGGATCGTGCTGGATGATCGGGTCACCATTTCCCAAGGCCTGCAAACCGGCGACAGACTCATTTTGTCCAAGCCACACCCACCAATACCGGGCATCGACCTGATCCTGGTCCCTTTTAGCGGCGAGAATTGATATGGTCGGGTATT
Source organism: Paracoccaceae bacterium (assembly GCA_024226455.1). Taxonomy (GTDB): domain Bacteria; phylum Pseudomonadota; class Alphaproteobacteria; order Rhodobacterales; family Rhodobacteraceae; genus JAAELR01. The sequence goes on along the minus strand of JAAELR010000473.1, from coordinate 3,389 downwards.
TCGTACGTCACCCGGTCGCCGCAAATCTACTTATGCTCGTGCTTGCGGTGCTTGGGTTCTCGGTCATCACCGGGATCGAAAGGGAAACCTTCCCTGACTACGCGTCGGACAGCGTGCGCATCACAGTGACCTATCCCGGTGCCTCGGCGCACGACGTCGATGACGAGATTTGTGCCCCGTTGGAGGATGCCGTTTCCATTGTCCAAAGGCTATCGGATTTTGAATGCCTGTCCGTCGACAGCCGCGCCCAGGCCACGGCTGAGTTAGCCGAAGGCGGCGACCTGATCCAGTTTTTCAACGATGTTTTTTCGGCCGTGTCAGGGATCAACGAGTTTCCGGGCGCGGCCCAGCAACCCACTGTCCAGGTTGCGTCCCAAACTGGTCTGGTGGCCCTGATCTCCGTTTCTGGCATCACAGGGCGCGAAGGGCTGCTGACCTATTCCGAAGACCTGGCCGGTCGCATCCGCGCACTGGATGGGGTATCTGATGCCACGGTGACCGGCATTGCCGATCGTGAATTTCAGATCACCTTCGATCAGGCCGCGCTGCAACGGTTCGGGCTGTCCAGCAGCGATGTTGTGAACGCGGTCGAGGCACGCAGCCTGCGTCAGCCGCTCGGGGCCATAGAATTGGGCGAGATCAGCGTCACATTGCGCTACTCTGGCGCAAGCCGCAGCCAGTCAGAGCTCGAAGATCTGATCATTCTGGAAGATGACATCGGCGGGCTGGTCCGCCTGCGTGATATCGGACAGGTCGCACTAGTCGATAGCGACGAGAATCTGCAAAGCTTCATCGATGGGCAACGCACGGCGATCCTGCAGATCACCAAGTCCGCAGAGGCCGACATCATCCGCGTCTCCGCAGCAGTAGAGACCGTTTTGGCGGCGGAACGCGCGCGCTATCGCGATCCTTTTACGCTGACGGTGATCAACAACGTCTCAGACATTGTCGATGAGCAAATTGACCTGATAATGGGGAACATCGTCCTCGGGCTAGCGTTGGTCTTCGGCACCATGTGGCTGTTCTTTTCCCTGCGCGAGGCGTTGTGGATTTCGGCGGCCCTTCCGGTGTCGTTCCTGGGCTCGCTCTATTTGATGAGCCTGTTTGGCATCACCATCAACATGATCACGCTTGTCGCCCTTTTGATGGCGATCGGGCTGATCATGGACGACAGCATCGTGATATCCGAGAATATCTCGAAATGGCGCACCCGCGTTGGCCCTGTGGAAGCGGCGACGAAAGGCACGCTTGAGGTTTTGCCCGGCGTTCTGTCCTCGTTCCTGACCACCGCCTGCGTGTTTGGCCCGCTTATGTTCCTGTCGGGCGACATGGGTCAGACCCTGCAATTCATCCCAATGGTGCTTTTGCTGACCCTCGCGGTGTCATTGGTTGAGGGGTTTTTCATCCTTCCCCATCACCTCAGCCACGTGGGCCATGTGGACCCCAAGGAACATGACAATCGCGCGTCGGCCCGCGCGATGGAATGGGTCAAGGAGCGTGCTGTTCTCCCGGTCGCCACCTGGCTGACATCCTGGCGTTACCTGACCTTCGGGACAGTCCTTGCGGCACTCGTTCTGGCCATTGGATTGGTGACGTCTGGGCAGGTCAAGGTGATTGGCTTTCCCAGTTCGGAAGGCGACACGATTATTGCGCGAATTGCGCTTACCTCGGGGATCGAGCGTGATCGCACCGAGGAAACAGTGGCGCGGATTCTGAATGGGCTGGATCAGGTCGATGCGCGGTTCACGCCGCAAACCGAAGGCGGTCAGCCTCTTGTGCAGCGTGTTCTGGTGCAATTCGCAACCAATTCCGATGTCCTCGATAATGGCTCCCACACGGCCACAATCACCGTGGACCTTCTGGAAAGCGCACAACGCAATGTGGCTGGCGACGATGTTCTGGTGGCTTGGCGCGCCGCCGCAGGCCCGCTGCCCGATGTGATGCAAAGCAGCTTCGCGCAATCTGCGACGGGTCCGGGAGGTCTCGACCTTGATGTCGAAGTACTTGGTCGGGACCTGGATGTTGTTGAAGACGCCGCAAGTGATCTGCTGACGCGGCTGTTGGCACGCGAAGACGTCACCGAAGCCTATCAGGACTTCTATGGCGGCCGACAAGAGGTGCAACTGGCGCTCACGGAATACGGCTATTCCGTTGGTCTGACCCCACAAGCACTGGCCCGTCAACTGCGCGATGCCTTTGAAGGGGCGGAGACCGACAGTTTCCGCGCCGGCTCCAGCACGATGACCGTGCGCGTGCAGCTTGCCGACACGGTGCAGGACCTGACCGAGCTAGAGCGTTTCCCTGTGTCGCTGGGTGCCGGTGCGCAGACAAGCCTGTCGACCGTTGCTGACGTGACACTGACAAACAGCTACCCGACGATCACCCGCGCCAACGGTATGGCTCTAGCCCGCGTCCGGGGCAGCATTGACCGCAATGTGACCACTTCGACAGCCATATCGGACGTGGTGACCCAAGAGATCGGCCCCGAGATCATGCACCTCTACCCGGGCGTCGAGATCGGGATCGGGGGCGCGACACAGGACCAACAAAAAACGATGTCTTCCATGATTTCGGCACTGGGCCTTGGCCTCATGGGCGTCTATTTCGTGCTGGCGTTCCAGTTTCGCTCCTACGCCTTGCCCCTGGCGGTGATGATCTCGATCCCGTTTGCCCTGATTGGCACGATATTGGGCCACTGGGCGATGGGGCTTGATCTGTCGATGCCCAGCTTTATCGGCTTTGCCTCGCTCGCGGGTATTGTAGTGAACAACGCTATCTTGTTCCTGACGTTTTTCCAGTCACACCTCCAGGGAGACGACTACGTCAACGCATCCCTCAACGCCGTGCGCGACCGGTTCCGCCCGATCTTCCTGTCCACATCGACCACCTTCATGGGGCTGGTCCCGATCCTCTTCGACACAAGCCCGCAGGTGCAAACGCTGGTGCCGCTAGTGGTCGCCGTCGCCTTCGGCCTCCTCGCCTCGATGGTGCTGGTCGTCCTGATCCTGCCTTCGGTCCTGTCGATTTACTTCGATATCTTCAGCGTGAGAAATTGGATAGGGCGGTTTGAGGCACAGGGGACTGAAATGGAAGGGACAGCAAGGTCTTGAGCTTTGAATGTCCACTTTTGATTGACTGAGCAACCCATTTCGCACGGGCAGCGATAGCCCGCAAAGTCCGCGACCTGATCCTTGACCGTCCCTTCCTCACTGCAGCACTTACGAACCGGGTGTCGTGAGTGGAGATTGCGGGCGGGGAACTGTCATCGGAGCCTAACCCGGATTATTCACCGGCACGCGCAATTCGGCTGACGGCGGTGGCCTAATGCTTTGATTTAGTGTAAAGAAATGGTTGTGTGAACCTCCCTTTCCTCCGGACAAAAACTGCCC
>JAAELR010000472.1 GCA_024226455.1 Paracoccaceae bacterium | reverse complement strand
AGGACGCAAGCCACGCGCTGCGGCTGGCGGCGCGGATGGAGCGGCGAGCGGGATACGGGGATGAGGGGCGTGGGCGATAACAGTCGTTTTTTTCCGGTGACCGAAACGTATGGGTTTTTTCTATTCCACCCGGGCTTGTGAACGGTCGCATTTGCACGTGATATGGTTCGATCCAAAGGCAACAATTGGAGATTACGCGTTGTGACCATCCATCGGGACACTTTCCCCAACGTGAACGCCAACTTGCTATTAGCCTATGTTGGCATGGAGACAGACCTGATCTTCACGCGTGGCATAGACCTGCCGGGTTTTGCCTCGTACCCGCTATTGGAAACGCAAGACGGTCGAGCCATTCTCGAAGGGTACCTGAAAGATATGATCGCCTTGGGTAAAGAGAACGGAACCGGCGTCATTCTGGAAAGTCCGACCTGGGTTGCAAACCGGGACCGGGGTGCCGCGATCGGCTACGCTCCTGACACACTGAAACATCTCAACAAGCAGGCTGTCGCGTTGATGGCAGAGGTGCGCGCAAAGAACGGCGACGTTCCGACAGTGATCAGCGCCAACCTCGGGCCGCGTGACGATGCTTATGCGCCCGAAGCCCAAATGAGCGCCGACGAGGCGGAGCGGTACCATTCCGAACAGATTTCGGCCCTTGCGGAGACGGACGCCGATGTCGTGAGTGGATACACGCTTGCCTACCCGGCGGAAGCGACAGGCATTGTCCGGGCGGCGCGCCGTTTCGGGCTGCCCGTCGTGATCGCATTTACGGTCGAAATTGACGGCAAGCTTCCGACCGGCAACACGCTAGAGGCCGCAATATCCGAGGTCGATGCGGCAACCGATGGCTACGCCGCCTATTTCATGATCAACTGCGCGCATCCCGATCACTTCAAATCCGTGCTTGCTGACACCCCGTGGATGAAGCGTGTGCAGGGTATTGTCGCGAACGCCTCGCGGTGCAGTCATGCAGAACTGGACGAGGCCGAAGAGCTGGACGACGGCGACCCGACCGAACTGGCCGAACAGCTTTCGGGTATCCGCAGACAGTTCCCGCATATTCGCGTCTTGGGTGGATGTTGCGGCACCGACATGCGGCACATGGCCAAGATTGCCGAGGCATCCGTCGCAATAGGCGACTGAATTGTTTAACAAACAACGTCTGACGAAACCAATGGGTCGAAACGGATTTTTCGGTTGATGGACTCTCGCAGACTTGGCGCGGACAGAACCTCCCGGCAATGCCTGGGTTGGATTGTCAGGGTTTTGCCGGTATCGGTCCGCATGTGAACTGGTCTTTCCCTTGCTGGCGGGCTGGTGGCGCAGTAGCCCTTGCGGGGGAGGGTGCCCCATGGACCATGACTTCACTTGCCGCGTCTATTATGAGGATACCGATCTGGCCGGTATCGTCTATTACGCCAACTACCTGAAATTCATCGAGCGCGCGCGCACCGAATACGTGCGGGAACTGGGCGTCGATCAGGGGCGGCTGAAGGCCGAGGACGACATTGTTTTTGCGGTGCGGCGGGTCGAGGCGGACTATCTGGTGCCGGCGCGGTTCGACGATGTGCTGAGGGTGGAAACCACGGTGCAGGCGGTGACCGTGGCGCGGATCGTGCTGGGGCAGGACGTGATCCGTGGTGACACGGTTCTGTTTCGTTCGGTGGTGACGCTGGTGGCGCTGACCGACAGCGGTCGCCCGGCGCGGATACCGGCGGAACTTCGCCGAAGCATGGGTGCGGCCTGAGCCTTCACCGCCGGGGTTGCGGTTTTCTTGGCTTTCCTTTTGTATCTGCGATAGCTTGTGGGCAAGAATGAGCCCCATGAACAGGGCCGGACCGTAAAGAGCAGGACCGATGGAAACCGATTTCTCTTTTTTCGCGCTGTTCTGGCGCGCCTCGATCATTGTGCAGCTGGTGATGTTGATCCTGATGCTGGCCTCGTTTCAGGCCTGGGCGATCATCGTCCAGAAGCTGATCACCTATTCCCGCACAAGGCGCGAGGCGGCGGTGTTCGACACCTCGTTTTGGTCAGGCGAACCGCTCGACGAGCTATACCAGGAGATCGGCGCCGATCCCGACGGGTCGTCGGAAAAGATCTTTGCCGCCGGCATGCTGGAATGGCGCCGCTCGCACAAGGCCGACGGGGCGCTTATCGCCGGTGCCCAGGCGCGCATCGACCGGTCGATGGACGTGGCCATCGCCAAAGAGGCCGAGGGGCTGAACAAGGGCCTGAGCTTTCTGGCCACGGTGGGTTCGACGGCGCCTTTCGTGGGGCTCTTCGGCACGGTCTGGGGCATCATGCGCGCCTTTATCGAGATCGCGCAGCAGCAGTCGACCAACCTCGCCGTGGTGGCGCCCGGCATTGCCGAGGCGCTGCTGGCCACCGGGCTGGGCCTGCTGGCGGCGATCCCGGCGGTGATCTTCTACAACAAGCTTTCCGCCGACAGCGACCGCATCGTGGCGGGCTATGAGGCGTTTGCCGACGAGTTTGCCACCATCCTCAGCCGTCAGCTGGACAGCTAGGCGATGGGTGCGCAGACCATCAACGGATCGGGCGGGGCACCGCGGCGCGGTCGTGACCGCCGCCGCCGCGGGCGCTATGCCGCGATGTCCGAGATCAACGTCACGCCCTTCGTCGACGTGATGCTGGTGCTCTTGATCATCTTCATGGTCTCGGCGCCGCTTTTGACCGTCGGCGTGCCGGTGGAACTGCCAGAGACCGCGGCAGAGGCGTTGCCGGTGGAGAACGAGGAACCGCTGACGGTGACGCTGACCATCAAGGGGCAGATCCTTATCCAGACCACCGAGACGCCGCCGGGCGAGTTGATCGGCAAGCTGCGCGCCATTGCCGCCGAACGCACCAGCAACAAGATCTTCCTGCGGGCCGACGGGGCTATCCCCTATGAACAGGTGATGCAGGTGATGGGGGCGCTGAACGCGGGCGGGTTCCGCAATATCGGCCTGGTGACCGAAAGCGGCGGGCCGACGCTGGACGACACGGACGGGTAGGCACCATGCGCTGTCAGGGCAGAGCCGCGGCACCGGGCAAACCAACGTCTTCACCACCACCGGCGAAGGATTTCGCAGCAATTATGTACGTCGTGCTTGCTGCGTGTACAGGATGAACACCGGCAGCACCATATCGGGGGCCGGTCATCTGGCGCTGCTGACCGGCCTGCTGCTTGGCGGCTGGCTGGGCTCTGACCCGCCACTGCCGCCCGAAACCACCGATGTCTCGATCATCACCGAGCGGGAGTTCGCCGCCCTCGCCCTGCCGCAGACCCAGCCCGAAACGCAGTTTGACGTGCCCACCCCGGCGCTGCCGGATACCGAGGACAGTCTGGCCCCCGCGCCGCGCCCCGAGGATCCGCCGGTCACCGGCGAAACCGCCGGGCCCGAAACCCCCGACGCGCCCGACCCGGTGCCCGATGTCCCCGAGACCCCGCTGCGAGCCCTGCCGGAACTGGCCGACGATCTGCCCGAACTCGCCGTGCCCGAACCGCTGATCCCCGACATCCCCACGCTGGCCCCGCCCGACGACACACCCGCCCCGCAGCAGGCGCCCCGCGTGGCGCCGGTCCCGGCACCCGAAAGCCCGCCCAGCCCCGAAATCGCCGACACGCCGACGCCGCGCGTCTCACCCGAGGCGGAAACGCCGCAGGCCGCCGAAGACCAGCCCGAGGCCGCCCCCGAAGAGGCCACCACAGAGATCGTGACCGAGGCCGAATCCCCGGCCTCTGCCCCGCTAGCCTCGCCACGACCCCTGGCGCGCCCGGTGCGGCAGGCCGCGGTGCAGCCCGAACCAGAGCCGGACCCCGAACCAGAGCCCGAACCCGAACCCGAGACGGAAACCACCGGCGACCCGACCGCCGATGCCATCGCCGACGCGGTAGCCGATGCCGTCAACTCGACAGAGCCAGAACCGGTTACCGAACCGGCCCGCCCCACCGGTCCGCCCCTGACACGCGGCGAAAAGGACGGGCTGCGGGTGGCGGTGCAGCAATGCTGGAACGTTGGCTCGCTAAGCTCTGAAGCGCTGGAGGTCACGGTGGTGGTCAGCTTCTCGATTTCCCGCAACGGCCAACCCGACGCGGCCTCAATCCGCATGCGCGACTATTTCGGCGGCTCCGACGCCGCATCCCGCCAGGCATTTGTGACGGCGCGCCGGGCGATTATCCGCTGTGGCGCGTCCGGCTATGATTTGCCGATAGAGAAATACGAACAGTGGCGCGAGATCGAAATGACGTTTAATCCAGAGAGAATGAGGATCAAATGACCCGGATATTTGCACTTGTTCTCGCGCTGGCCCTGTGGGGCCTCGCCCCTGCGGCCATCGCCCAGGGCCCCCTGCGCATCGAGATCACCGAAGGCGTGATCGAACCGCTGCCCTTTGCCGCGCCCGGGTTTATCGCGGAAAACGCCGGGGCAGAGCAGATGGCGGCCCAGATCACCGCCGTCATCGCCGCCGATCTGGCCAATACCGGGCTGTTCCGCGAGATCCCGAAAAACGCGTTCATCTCGACCGTCACCAGCTTTACCAGCCCGGTGCAATACTCTGACTGGAAGGCGATCAACGCCCAGGCGCTGATCACCGGCGCGGTATCGACCACCTCCGACGGCCGGGTGTCGGTGAAGTTCCGCGTGTTCGACGTCTTCGCCGAGGGCCAGCTGGGCGAGGGGCTGCAATTTGTCGGCACCGCGGCAAGCTGGCGGCGCATGGGGCACAAGGTGGCCGACGCGGTATATGCGCGGATCACCGGCGAGGGCAGCTATTTCGACAGCCGCGTGGTGTTTGTCAGTGAAACCGGCCCCAAGAACGCCCGCCGCAAACGGCTGGCGATCATGGACTATGACGGTGCCAATGTGCAGTTCCTTACCGACAGTTCCACCATCGTGCTGGCGCCCCGGTTCTCTCCCACCGGCGACAAGGTGCTCTACACATCCTACGAAACCGGCTTTCCCAGCATCTTCGTTCTCGACGTGGCCAGCGTTGGCAAGCATGCCCTGGGCGAACGGCCCGGCATGATGACCTTCGCACCGCGCTTCTCGCCCGATGGCCGGACGGTGGTCTATTCGCTCAGCCAGGGCGGCAACACCGATATCTACCGCATGTCGCTGGGCGGCGGCTCTGAGACGCGGCTGACCTCGAACCCCTCGATCGAGACCGCGCCTAGCTTTTCGCCCGATGGCAGCAATATCGTCTTCGAATCCGACCGCTCGGGCAGTCAGCAGCTTTATATCATGCCCGCCACCGGGGGCGAGGCGACGCGGATCAGCTTTGGCCAGGGCCGCTATGGCACCCCGGTCTGGTCACCGCGCGGCGATCTGATCGCCTTTACCAAGCAGAACAAAGGCCGGTTCCATATCGGCGTGATGCGCACCGATGGCTCTGAGGAACGTCTGCTGACCGCCAGTTTCCTCGACGAGGGCCCGACCTGGTCGCCCAACGGGCGCGTCATCATGTTCACCCGCGAAAGCCAGGGCGCCAGCGGTGCGCCGTCGCTCTACTCTGTCGACATAACGGGGCGCAATCTGCGCCGCGTGCCCACACAGGGCGCGGCGTCTGACCCGGCCTGGTCGCCGATCTTGCCCTAGCCCGGATTATTCATCAGAGCCGGAGAATTTCCAATGCGCCCAGCTTTGCCCCGGACATTTTTTGTCCGGCGCGGGAACGCTCGACCAAACCATACCACACTACACGACACAGGGTGGATGAAGGCAGCGAAAGGTGATTTTCTGGGGATTCTTTTCCCGACAAAGGAACGTCCCTGTGATCAACCATGCAATCACCGCCCTCGCTTTGAGAGCCCGATTGAGAACTAAGTTGAATGATTCCAGCTATTTGTGATTCATCCGAGTATGTGGACTTGGAGGGAAACATGCCGTGGACAGAAATCACGCGCCTTGACTATGACCGACGTGCCTTGCGGTATGCAAGCGATACGACTGACGAGGAATGGGATT
>JAAELR010000471.1 GCA_024226455.1 Paracoccaceae bacterium | reverse complement strand
CGTTCGTGACGTCTTGGCAGGACGGCCCATTTTGGACTGTAGTTCCAGGTAAGCCTCAACAAGCTCGTCCTTGCTCAACTTCTTAAGGGTGTCTCGATCCATGGCCCCATAGATTCAGAGATCTCGAGCGACCACAAGGGGGGTGAGTAATTACGGTGACTTGATCTTGCCGTCGCATTTCGGGCAGCGCGAGATCTGCACCTCATTGCCATCACCCAGCTTCAGCGTGCCGTTGACAAGCGGTTCGTTGCAATCGGCACATGTGGCGTTCACGCCCATGCCGCAGGCGCCGCAGCGATAAGTAGCCATGGTATTCTTCCTGTTTCCCGCACCGAGTTTGCGGGTCTTTCCCTCCCGGTTCAAGCCCAAGCTCCTTTGTCACCCGCTCCTGTCCCGTCGGGGCGGACGGTGATTCCATTGGATCGGCGGCAAACGACCTGACCGCGCCGGTTTTACGCAATCGCATATCGCGGAATCACCCGAAACTACGGCAAGTTCCGGCGCTAGCTATGGGAGAACACGCATGCGGATCGGTTTCATCGGGTTGGGCAATGTCGGTGGCAAGCTGGCGGGCTCCATGCTGCGCAACGGACATGATCTGACAGTGCGCGACCTCGACCGCGCCTTGGCTCAGCCCTTCCTCGACAAGGGCGCTTCATGGGTCGACTCGCCCAGGGAAATGGCCCAGACCTGCGACATGGTGATCACCTGCCTGCCCTCGCCCGCCGCCTGCTCGGCGGTGATGGAGGCCGAAGACGGCATCCTGGCAGGGCTGAGTCCGGGCAAGATCTGGGCCGAGATGTCCACTACCGACAGCGAAGAGGTCAAGCGCATGGCCGCCATGGTCACCGCTACGGGCGCTGCGGCCATCGACTGCCCGGTTTCCGGCGGCTGCCACCAGGCGGCGACCGGCAATATCTCGATCTTCGCGGGCTGTACCCGCGACACTTTCGAGCGTGCCCTGCCAATGCTGACCACGCTGGGCCGCCGGGTGCTGCATACCGGCGAGGTGGGCAGTGCCAGCGTTCTGAAGGTGCTGACCAACTATCTGGCCACCGCCAACCTGATCAGCCTTGCCGAGGCGCTGACCACCGCCTATGCGGCGGGCATGGACCTGAACACCACCTACGAGGCGGTCCGCATCAGTTCCGGCAATTCCTTCGTGCACGAGACCGAAAAGCCAGGTGATCCTGAACGGTAGCCGCGACATCAGTTTCACCATGGATCTGGTGCTGAAGGATATCGGTCTGTTCGACAAGATCGCCCGGGATAATAACGTACCACTGACCCTGTCACCGGTGATGGTACAAGTATTCCGCGAGACAATTGAGGCCTATGGTCCCCGCGAGTTGAGCCCCAACATCATCCGCCGCTACGAAGACCTAACCGGGCTCGACATCCGCGCGCCGGGCTTTCCCGCAGAGATGGTCGATGACGAGCCGGAAGAGCCAGGATACGAGATTGTGGTGCGGCGTTGACGCCGCAAACCTGCCCGGGCGGTGGAAACCGGTATGGTCGGACTGGCCCGCGTTGCAACCGAAGGGGATCGAGACCGGGGAATTCGACCACGCGGCCGATGACAAGATCCACAAAAGGCTGAATGACTTGTCCCGAGGGGGGGCGGGACAGCCAGACCGCGCGATCTTTGCTGCTTGGTTCCGGGGCTGGGAAAGTGCTGCGACGAGATCATCGACATCGCCGAAGGGCTTGGCGCAGGAGGCCTGCTTGTCGGCGATCACCAAGGTTCCGGCAACGGCGACATCGTCAGTCCCGTGCAGCAAAAAGGCCCGCCGGTCGGGCGGGCCTCTTCAATCCGTGTTGCCGGGATCAGTCGATCAGCGGCAAGAGCTTGTCCAGCGAGGCTTTGGCGTCGCCGTAGAACATCCGCGTGTTCTCTTTGAAGAACAGCGGGTTCTCGATGCCGCTATAACCGGTGCCCTGACCACGCTTCGACACAAAGACCTGCTTGGACTTCCACACTTCCAGAACCGGCATGCCGGCGATGGGCGAGTTGGGGTCGTCTTGTGCGGCAGGATTCACGATGTCATTCGAGCCGATGATGATCGCCACATCCGTTTGCGGGAAGTCGTCGTTGATCTCATCCATCTCCAGCACGATGTCGTAGGGCACCTTGGCCTCGGCCAGAAGCACGTTCATATGCCCCGGCAGACGCCCCGCGACCGGGTGGATGCCAAAGCGCACCGTCTTTCCTTGCGCGCGCAGCTTGCGCACCAATTCCGAAACGCTCTGCTGCGCCTGCGCCACCGCCATGCCGTAACCGGGCACGATGATGATGCTGTCGGCGTCGTTCAGCGACGCGGCCACACCCTCGGCCTCGATGGCGATCATCTCGCCCGAAACCTCCAGCGCCGGTCCGCCGGTGCCGCCGAAGCCGCCCAGGATCACGGCAACGAACTTGCGGTTCATCGCCTTGCACATGATGTAGCTTAGAATCGCACCTGAAGAGCCGACCAGCGCGCCGGTAACGATCAGCAGATCGTTGCCCAGCGTGAAACCGATCGCCGCCGCGGCCCAGCCCGAGTAGCTGTTCAGCATGCTGACCACGACGGGCATGTCGGCGCCACCGATGCCCATGATCAGATGCCAGCCAATGAAGCCCGAGATGACGGTGACAAGGATCATCGTCCAGACGCCGGCGCCACTGAAGTACATGAAACCCAGGATGATACATGCCGCCAGCGCCACCGCGTTCAGCATGTGACCGCCGGGCAGTTGGGTGGGTTTGCCGTCGATCTTGCCCGCCAGCTTGCCGAAGGCCACGACAGAGCCGGTGAAGGTGATCGCACCAATGAAGATGCCGAGGAACACCTCGACCTTCAGGATGGCGATCTCGACCGCGTCCTTCTTCCACAGCTTTTCGCCGAAACCGGTCAGATCGGCGTCTTTCATCGCCGTTCCGGCCATTTTCAGCTCGTTCACCGTCGAAAGCATCACGTCCGCGTTGAGCCCGATGAACACCGCCGCAAGGCCGACAAAGCTGTGCAGCGCGGCCACCAGCTGAGGCATTTCCGTCATCTGGACCCGCTGGGCCACGTAGACGCCCGCAACTCCGCCGCCGGCGACGGCGACGAGGAGCAGGAAGAGATTGCCGACACCGGGGCCGAAGATCGTCGCCACCATGGCGATGAACATGCCGACGATGCCGTACCAGACCGCGCGCTTGGCGCTTTCCTGGTTGGAAAGGCCACCGAGGGCCAGGATAAAGAGAACCGACGCCGCGATATAGGCGGCCGAGGTCAGACCAAGGCTGAACATATCCCCGCCCTCCTTCAGGATTTCTGGAACATGGCGAGCATCCGGCGTGTTACCAGAAAGCCCCCCACGATGTTGATCGATGCGATCAGCACCGAAACGAAACTGAGGATCACCACCAGCCAGCTGGGCGATCCGATCTGCAGCAGCGCGCCGACCACGATGATGCCGGAAATGGCGTTGGTGATCGCCATAAGCGGCGTGTGCAGCGCGTGGCTAACGTTCCAGATCACCTGGAAACCGACAAAGCAGGCCAGCGCGAAGACGATGAAATGCTGCATGAAGCTGGCCGGAGCATAAGCACCGATCACCAGCATCAGCACCAGCCCGGCGCCCAGCATGGTCACCTGACTCTTGGTTGCAGCGCGGAACTCTTCCTGTTCCTTGGCGCGCTTTTCTTCCGGCGTCAGCTCACGCGGGGGGTCCTTCTTGGGCTGCGCCGCGATAGCCTGGATCTTGGGCGGCGGCGGCGGGAAGGTAATCTCGCCCTGATAGGCCACCGTGGCGCCGCGGATCACATCGTCTTCCATGTCGTGATTAACCGCACCGTCCTTTTCCGGCGTCAGGTCGGTCATCATGTGGCGGATGTTGGTCGCGTAGAGCGTCGAGGATTGCGCCGCCATCCGGCTGGGAAAGTCGGTATAGCCGACGATGGTCACTCCGTTCTCTGTGACGATCTTTTCATCGGCCACCGTACCTTCGGCGTTGCCACCGCGCTCGGCCGCCAGATCGACGATCACCGAGCCGGGCTTCATCGAGGCAATCATGTCCTCGGTCCACAGCTTGGGTGCGGGGCGGTTGGGGATCAGCGCCGTGGTGATGACGATGTCCATCTCGGGCGCAAGTTCACGGAACTTGGCCAGCTGGGCCTCGCGAAACTCCGGCGAGGAAACCGCCGCATAACCGCCCGTCGTGGCACCGTCGGCCTGCTTTTCCTCGAAATCGAGATAGACGAACTCGGCCCCCATCGATTCGACCTGCTCGGCCACTTCGGGGCGCACGTCGAAGGCGTATGTGATGGCCCCCAGCGAGGTCGAGGTGCCGATGGCGGCAAGCCCCGCGACGCCGGCGCCAACCACCAGCACCTTGGCGGGCGGCACCTTGCCCGCGGCAGTGATCTGCCCGGTGAAGAAGCGGCCAAAGTTGTTGCCGGCCTCGATCACCGCGCGATAGCCGGCGATATTGGCCATCGACGACAGCGCGTCCATCTTCTGGGCGCGGCTGATGCGCGGCACCATTTCCATGGCGATGACGTTGCCGCCCTTGGCCTTGGCCAGTTCCATGCCTTCTTCGTTCCCGCCAGGATTGAAGAATGAAATCAGCGTCTTGTCCTTGTTGAGACGCTTCAGTTCCGTCTCATTGGGGGGCCGCACCTTGGCAACGATATCGGCGGCCTTCCACAGCGCGGCGGCGGTCTTGACGACCTCGACACCGACCGCTTCGTATAGCGCATCGGAGAACCCGGCCGCGGTGCCAGCTTCAGTCTCTATGATGCATTCATATCCCAGCTTTTGAAGCTGCTTCGCAGAGTCAGGCGTCATGGCGACGCGATTCTCTCCTGCGAAGACCTCCTTTGGCGTACCGATTTTCACGATTTCTTCCCCTGGTTTGGGCGTTTTCCGGCCTCGAGAAGCCGGTTTGCGAGGTTTCCTCTATCGAAATAGTCAGATTTCCTCAAGTTGCTGAACCTGCGGCGAATTGCGCGGCTCAGATCCAGCGTCGCGTAGCCTGGCAGTAGCTTGGAAATTCGGTCGGGAAGGCGGCGGCCAGACGCTCCTCTTCACCGCGGATGAACCGGACCTGGATAACCCAGACGAAACCCGGGATCAGCGGCAGTGCCAGCAGCGCACCCCACCACAGGATCAGCCCGGCCAGGATCAGGCTGTCTGCCAAGTATATCGGGTTGCGCGACCAGCGGTAGATGCCTGCGCGGATCATCGCGCTGGGGTCTTTGCGCGGTACTATAGTTGTCCTGAAGCGTCGAAATTGCGCCACCGCCAACACCATCACCGCGACGCCCGCCGCCAGCAGCACCGCACCCGCCCAGGGTGCCCACGGTCCCAGCCCCAATCCCGGCGCCAACCGGTCAAGGCCCCAGGCCAGCGCCATCGCGCCCACCAGCCACACGGGTGGCATGTCGAGCCAGTTCGTCACCGGAAATCCGCCTGAATACTCGTCATCGTCCGCATCGCGCTTTCTTACACTCCGCAAGTGTTCTATTCATTCCGCATCATGAACACCAGCGCGCCGGTCCCTGGCATTCAGGCCAAACGCGGCAAGCCGCAAATGCCGGTTTGGACAGGACTGTCAGTGCGATAAAGAACGCCGAACCGCAACGTCAGGAAACGGACCCGCAAATGACCGATTTCGCCGCCACCAGGTCGCAGTTCCACCTGCCGCCGGGCATGATCTATCTCGACGGTAACTCGCTGGGGCCTCTGCCCCGCGCCGCCGCTTCCCGTATCGCCCGGACGGTGGACAGGGAATGGGGCGAAATGCTCATCACCGGCTGGAACAAGGCCGGCTGGATGGCGCAGCCCGCCGTACTGGGCGACCGGATCGGGCGGCTGATCGGGGCCGCACCCGGCACCTGCATTGTCGGCGACACGCTGTCGATCCAGGTCTACCAGGCGCTCGCCTCTGCGCTGCACATGCGGCCCGACCGCCGGATGATCCTTTCCGATACCGGCAACTTCCCCACCGATCTCTACATGGCCGAAGGGTTGATCGGGTCGCTGGGGCAAGGTCACGAGCTGCGCTGCGTGGCGCCTGAGGATGTGGCCGATCACATCACCGACGAGGTCGCGGTGCTGATGCTGACCGAGGCCGATTACCGCAGCGGGCGTCTGCACGACATGATCGCTTTAACCGCCAAGGCCCACGCTGCCGGCGCCCTGACGGTCTGGGATCTCGCCCATACCGCCGGCGCCACCCCGGTCGATGTCGCCGGTGCCGGCGCCGATTTCGCGGTGGGCTGCACCTACAAGTACCTCAATGCCGGCCCCGGTGCGCCGGCCTTCATCTATGTCGCCCCCGCCCATGCCGGAACCGTACAGCCCGCCCTGTCGGGCTGGCTGGGGCACGAGGCTCCCTTTGCCTTCGACCCCGCCTATCGCCCCGGCCCCGGCATCGAGAGGATGCGGGTTGGCACCCCGCCGGTACTGCATATGGCGGCGCTGGAGGCAGCGCTGGATGTCTGGGACATGGTCGATATGGCAGATGTTCGGGCGCGTTCCATCGAATTGACCGAGCGGTTCATCGGCGGCGTCGAGGCCGCCTGCCCCGATCTGACGCTGGCCAGCCCGCGCCAGGCGCAGATGCGCGGCAGCCAGGTCTCGTTTCGCCATCCACAGGGCTATGCGGTGATGCAGGCGCTGATCGCGCGCAGGGTGATCGGGGATTTCCGTGCGCCCGATATCATCCGCTTCGGCTTTACCCCGCTCTATATCGGGCCGGAAGAGGTCGATGCGGCGGTAGCGGTGCTGGCAGAGATAATGGGCAAGCGGCTCTGGGACCGGCCCGAGTACAAGACACGCGCCGGGGTGACCTGAGACCCGTTGTTTCTGGCGATAGTCGCCCGGGAGCGATCTGGATTGGAGCGGTCATTTTCTGAATTGTGACAAGCCGCGCATGGACGGGCCGCAGCGCAAGGTAGCATGCTCCGCCTTCCGCTTCAGGCCAATAGCGCCCCACGGGTCCCACCCTTCGCCCTACCAACTGCCGCTCGCACCTCCGCCCGAGGATGAGCCGCCGCCAAACGACGACCGACCGGACCCCGACGACGAGCTATTGGACTTCTTCGGGATCGTGCGGATCTCGCTGTCGGTATGGTCGCAATGCCGGCAATGGTAGTCGAGCCGCTTCTTGCCGGAACGTGAGGTGGTGGCCGAGACCAGCACCGTCGAGGTGGTCTTCAGCGTACGGTAGGAACAGCTCGGGCAAGAGCCGTGGCCCGAGAACCAGGCCGCGTAACGCCTGATGTCCATGTGACCGCAATCGGGGCAGTGCCAGACGTCGTAATCGACCGATTCGAGGTATTCCTCCAGCCGCTGGCCGCCATCGAGATGCTCGTCATCCGCCGCCTCGCCGGCGCGTTGCATCGTGGTGCCGCATTGCCCGCATGCCCTCGGGCGGTTGCGCCGGTAGCGCCGCAGCCACAACGCGCCACCGCCCAGCGGCACCGACAGCAGCCCCCAGATCCAGGCGCCGAACTGGCCCAGCCAGTGCCCGATCGTCCGCAAGCCGCGCTCGAACACGCCGCTGTCATAGCCGCCGGGCAGGCTGCCGGTTAGTTCCAGGATGATCTCTGCCACCCCGGCCTCGATGCCTCGCTGATAGGCATCGTTCTTGAACTGCGGAACAAAGACGTCTTCGATCACCCGCTTCATGTCGTCGTCGCGCGACCGGCCATAGCCCGAACCCAGTTCGATCCGCATATGCCGGTCATAGCGCGCCACAAGCACCAGCACGCCGTCGTTGCGCAGCGCGTTGCCAATGCCCCAGGTGTTGAACAGTTTGGTGGCGAAGGGCTCTATCGCCGTCCAGGCGCCGTAATTCGACATCCGTTCGATGGTCAGCACGGTCATCTCGATGCCGGTGCGGTCGTATAGCCCGATCAGATCGCCGCGCACCCGCGCCTCGGCGGCCTCTTCCAAGAGATCGGCGTAGTCGTTGACATAGACGTCGGCATAGCCCGGCACCGTGTTGCCAACCGGCGCCTTGCGACCGGTCCCGGCAGAGGGCTCGAACACCACCGGCACCGTCGGCGGCTCTCCCGGCACCGGATCCGAGGGCCGGGTCAGCCAGCCGATACCATAACCCAACGCCAGCCCGAGAGCGACAACTCCGGCCAGGATATAGGCGGCAATGCGAAGGTCGTGCCGTGTCATGCCGGTCTCTTCTTTGCCTGACACCCCTGACGGGCTGGCCTCATCAGGCGCTTTTTTAGGACAGGGCGTCCGCTCTGTCCGGCCCAGGCGCGCACCGCCTTGCCGAAGGCCCCGAACAATGTCCGCGATACCGGATCGTCGGTCGCGTTGAACTCGGGGTGCCACTGCACCGACAGCGTAAAGCCCGGCGCGTCGCGCACATAGAGCGCCTCTGGCGTGCTGTCGTCGGCGACGCCGTCGATCACGACGCGCTCGCCCGGCTCCATCACGCCCTGCCCGTGCAGCGTGTTGGTCATCACCCTGGTTGTCCCCAGCAGGCGGTGGAACACGCCGCCATCGGTAAAGCTTACCCTCTGGCGCAGTTCGGATATCTCCTCGAACGTGCCCTCGGGCGGCATGCGGTGGTTCATCCGGCCCGGCAGATCGCGGATTTCGGGGTGCAGGGTGCCGCCAAAGGCGACAGAGACCTCCTGAAAGCCGCGGCAGACGCCGAAATAGGGTTGGCCGCGCTCTGTCAGGGCACGGATCAGCGGTAGAACCACCCGGTCGCGGGCGCGATCAAAGGTGCCATGCGCCTCTGTTTCCTCGTGGCCGTATTCCTCGGGATGCACATTGGGCCGCCCGCCGGTAAACAGGAAGCCATCGAAATGCGTCATCAGTTCCTCGATGCCCACCAGATCGGGATCGGTGGGAATGATCACCGGGGTGCAGTCGGCCACTTTCGACACCGCCTGCGACGTTTGATACCCGCCCGCGTGGACGTGGTAGGTATCTGTGATCATGTGGCTGTTGCCGATGATACCGACGATGGGCCGGGCCATGCTGCCTCTCTTCTCGCTGACTTGCCCCTACATACTGCCCGGTTCCGGCTATGAAAAGACGTGCCGACGGGCAGATTCCAGCACAGGCGCAACGCAGACCCCGATTTCTGCCATGTTGGCTCCGCTCCGGCAACCGCAGATCAAAGGAGAGGGTGGATTCAAGCGCGAGGTGCAACTCTGGCATTGAAGCGGATTTTGAGGGGTTTTCCAAGTTCGTTTAGGAGAGCTTCTGCGGGCGACCGAAATGCGAGGCATTTTCGGGGTGTGAGGTTCAGGGCCATGCAGATATCCTGGATGTCCTCGTCGCTGAGATCGTCGAGGCCGGTTTTCCGTGGCGGCCAACGCCTGATGCGTCCATTTGCGTTTTCGATCCCGCCTTTTTGCCAACTCGCATAGGCATCGCAGAAGTACGTTGCAATTTTGAGCACGTCCTTCAGCAAGGAATGGCGTGCGAACTCTCCGCCGTTGTCAAATGTCACGGATCGGCGCATCGCTGGATCGAGCCGTTTCAGGATGCCAATGATCGCGCTGACGGTCTCAGCGGCGGATTTGCTGGCCAGGCGGGTCATGATCGTCAATCGCGTTTTGCGCTCTTGCAGCCAGGTGCGCATCTTGCGGATCCAGCGCATTCCCTGCTTGTGCCCGCCTGTGTGCATCAACCGCGCGGCCTCCTTGGCGTAGCTTCGCGCCTTGCGCGTAAAGGCTTGCCGCAGCTTCAGCCCATATCGTTTGGCGACCCGGTTCCCCTGACCGACAGGCGATTGCATGGCAATCGCCGAGAGGGGGCCACTCTACGGCACGCAGAATCAGATGGCTGTCGGTGGGGTGGGCCACCGCCTTGGTTTGCACCGTTCGGCGGGAAATCGATTCACTGGATCGATTTCTATCCAGCCTCACTGTCGACGGTGATGCGCTCCAGCTGACGTTGGCTCACGGCGCCGGTCTTGATCCATTGGCTGGCAGGGCATTCGTGAATGCCCGAGAAGCGCCACCGCCAGTGTTTCGGCCAGGACCAGTTCCATCTCGTCCGGTCCGATCCGTTTTCTCCAACGTGTCATCGACGAGCGGTCAAACACCAGCCGATGCTGGAAGTGGCTCTCACCACAGAAAAACTGAAAGTAGGGGCGAAGGCCGGGGCGTCCATCACAAGGTTCTGGTCTCTTGCGCCGTAGAGGTGCGTCACCGCAAGCCGGGAACCAATCTCGATAATCGAAAAGACGGTCGCTCCGCGGGACGTGTTCGTCTCGCCGTCGTCCCCGACCGTAGCGCGAATGCGCTTTGCCGATTCGTCGAAAACGCCGTCGCTGTCAATCGGCATTCAAAACTGACCCCCTATAGGCGCTCAATATTGACCCCCTTTGCACTGAGCAGGCCCGGCGCTGCGTAGTCTTCATATAACGCAGCAGTGGCGGGCCTGCGGGTTTGCGATTTGGCGTTATGCCCGGTTTTTGAAGCGCCAGCTTTCGTTGCCGGTTTCGACGATCTCGCAGTGATGGGTGAGACGGTCGAGAAGCGCGGTGGTCATCTTGGCATCCGTTGCCCGGCAGTCGAAACGCAGTTTCGATGAGAGGGGCCGAAGACGCTGGGCCATTCGCCGAACGCCAGGTTGGTGGTCACAATGATGGATGTACGCTCGTAGAGCTTGCTGATGAGATGGAACAGCAACTGGCCGCCGGTTTGGGCGAATGGCAGATAGCCCAGCTCGTCGAGGATCAGGAAGTCGAGCCGGGAGAT
>JAAELR010000470.1 GCA_024226455.1 Paracoccaceae bacterium | reverse complement strand
TGATGATCTTGTCGGTAGTATTCAACATCGTGGTTTCCTCGTTTTGTGGTTGGTGTGCACCACCATCAAAACGGACAACCATCATCTCATTCAAGAGATGCGCCGCTCCCATTCCAGCTTGCTGGGAAGGGGGCGGTGTCAGATCACATCGAGACTAATTCACTTGATTACCCAGATCAGAAATGGAGTTGCGCCGCTCAGCCCTGTTTGCTGACTTGGGTGAATTCCAACTCAACCGGTGTGGCGCGGCCAAATATCGACACCGACACTTTCAGGCGCTGGTTGTCGTCGTCCACTTGCTCGACCATGCCTTCGAAACCCTCGAACGGGCCGTCGGTCACCGAGACTTTCTCGCCCACCTCGAAGTGAATTAGCGTGCGCGGGGCTTCCTGGCCTTCCTCGACGCGGTTCAGGATGGTGTTGACCTCGGCGTCGCGCATCGGCATCGGCCGGCCCTGGGGGCCGAGAAAGCCGGTGACGCGATTGATCGAAGTGATCAGGTGATAGCCCCGGTCGGTCATCTCCATGCGCACCAGCACATAGCCTGGCATGAAACGGCGCTCGGCGGTCACCTTCTTGCCGCGGCGCACCTCGATCACCTCTTCGGTGGGCACCAGAACCTCTTCGATCTCATCCCCGAGACCGGCATCCTCGACAGAATGCTTGATCTGCTCGGCGATCTTCTTTTCGAAGTTCGACAGCACGCTTACCGAATACCACCGTTTCGCCATCGTTCTCGTAGCCCTTACCCTGGTCCGGCACGACGCCGGAGGTTTATTTTTCCTGTGACGGTCGCCCGTCGCTTTCGCAACAAAAAATCGGCGTGCGACCTGAAACGATGCACGCCTGATTGGAAAGTGACCGAGGGGATACGCCGCCTGCGACCGAATATCAAGAGGCCAACGGCACAGTTGGCCGGCATGACAGGGCAGTCAGGACATGCGGGCAGGCCGGATCAGGCAATTTGACCGCTTGCCATTTCGCCGCTGAGCGTGCGGTATCCAGCGACTCACACTGAAAGGCGGCCGCAATGGCATCATATCTCAACAGCACACCCACCCGCGAAGGGTATTTCGGCGAATATGGCGGGGCGATGCTGCCACCTCCGTTGGAGCCGCATTTCGCAGAGATCCGCGAGGCCTATGACCGGATCTCGAAATCGGCGGATTTCATCGCCGAACTGCGCCATATCCGCAAGCATTTTCAGGGCCGCCCGACGCCGGTGTCTTATCTGAAAAACCTGTCGGGGCTGGTCGGTGGCGCCCAGATTTATGCCAAGCGGGAAGACCTGAACCACACCGGCGCCCACAAACTGAACCACTGCATGGGCGAGGGGCTGCTGGCCCGGTTCATGGGCAAGACCAAGCTGATGGCGGAAACCGGCGCGGGCCAGCATGGCGTGGCACTGGCCACCGCTGCGGCCTATTTCGGCATGGAATGTGAAATCCACATGGGCGAGATCGACATCGCCAAAGAGGCGCCCAACGTCACCCGCATGAAACTGCTGGGGGCCGAGGTGGTGCCGGTGGGCTTCGGCGGGCGCTCGCTGAAAGAGGCGGTCGACAGCGCGTTTCAGGCATATGTGCCGCAGGCCGACACAGCATTGTTTGCCATCGGCTCGGTCGTGGGGCCGCATCCCTTCCCGATGATGGTGCGCGATTTCCAGCATATCGTAGGCGTCGAATCGCGCGAGCAGTTCCTGGAAATGACCGGTGGGCTGCCCGATATGGTTGCCGCCTGTGTCGGCGGCGGATCGAACGCAATGGGGTTGTTTTCCGGCTTCATCGACGATGAGGACGTCTCGCTGCACGGGGTCGAGCCGCTGGGCACCTCGTCGAAGCTGGGCGATCACGCCGCGACCATAACCTATGGCGAGGACGGGGATATTCACGGGTTCCGTACCATGGTGCTGAAGGACGAGAACGGTGAACCGGCGCCGGTGCATACGGTCGCATCGGGGCTGGACTACCCGGGCGTCGGGCCGGAACACGCGCATCTCTATCGCACGGGCAAGGCCAATTACACCGCCGCCGACGACAAGGAGGCGCTGGCCGCATTCTATGCCCTTTCGCGCCACGAGGGCATCATCCCGGCGCTGGAAAGCGCGCACGCGGTGGCGTTTGCGATGCGTGAGGCGCCGGCCAATCCGGGCAAGTCGATTCTGATCAACCTGTCAGGCCGGGGTGACAAGGATATCGACTATGTCACCGAAACCTTCGGGTTCGGCGAGCAATAGCGACTGTCAGACACTGTGAACCCGCTCCGGTCAGTTCCGGGGCGGGTATGCCGTTTCAACCTCGGCCAAAGGCCAATTCCAGCAGTGCAGCGCAGAATTCGATAGTGGCGCGTCAGCCCGCCCAGTTGAGGATCAGGCTCAACCCGGTGCGGATGATCCAGTCGACGAAGAAAAAGAAGATCGCCGTCAGCGTGGCCATCACGAACACCATGGCGGTGGTCAGCAGCACCTCGCGGCGGGTCGGCCAGACGACCTTGGAGACCTCGGCGCGGACCTGTTGGATGAATTGCAGCGGGTTGGTGCGGGCGGCCATGATTCTTCCCTTGGTTTGACAGGGGGCAGATACGGGCTTTGGCCACCGGTTTCAAGCGTCGGCAAAACGTCGGACTTTTGTCGGACTTCCGTCGGACCCCTGTCAGCCCCGTCGCCGCCGCCGCCGGGCCGGTTTTTCCGCCCGCCGTGGGTTAACCATCTGCTCGAATCGCCCGACGCCGCAGAGCCACCTGCACAGGCGCGCGAAGCCCCGGGAACGACCTGAAACTCTGCGAGCATTCCTACGACATCAGGTCTCCGGCTTGGGTTACCGGGGCTTCCTGCTCGGGTCTGGTATCCGGCGCCGCAAGCAGTGCGTACCGGCAACCATCGTCTCGTCTCTTGCCGCATGGCGGGCATTGCGGATTGCGGGTCGCGGGGGGGAGCACCTTGTCTGCACCGCGGATCAATGACAGAGGATGGGGCCGGACGGGCACGAGAGCAAGCATTTGTGAAGAACGGTCATGAAAGCTGACACGCTGATCATCGGTGCAGGGCCCGCCGGGCTGATGGCGGCACAGGAACTGGCGCGCGCCGGGCGGTCGGTGCTGATAGCCGAGGCCAGGCCCTCGCCCGCCCGCAAACTCCTGATGGCGGGCAAATCGGGCCTGAACCTGACCCGGGCCGAAGAGTTCGGGCGGTTTCTGGCCGCCTATGCCGAGGCGGCGCAGGATCTGCGCCCGATGTTGACGGATTTCGGCCCCCTAGAGGTGCAGCACTGGGCGCGGCAACTGGGCCGCGAGTTGTTCACCGGAACCTCTGGCCGGATCTTTCCGACCGAGATGAAGGCCTCTCCGCTGCTGCGCGCCTGGCTTGGCCGGTTGGGCGCCATGGGTGTCGAACTGAGGACCCGCTGGCGCTGGCGCGGCTGGAAGGACGGCGATTTTGTCTTTGCCACGCCGCAGGGCAACGTGACGGTGGCGCCACGCGTGACGGTGCTGGCGCTGGGCGGGGCAAGCTGGGCCCGGCTTGGGTCTGACGGCGCCTGGGCGCCCTGGCTGGCAGAGCGCGGCGTTCCGCTGGCGCCGTTCGGGGCGGCAAATGCCGGGCTGAGGGTGGACTGGTCGGATCACATGAGACGCCATTTCGGGGCGCCGGTCAAACCCGTACGGCTGACCGCGGGGCAGAAACAAAGCCGCGGCGAATGCGTGGTTTCGCGGCGCGGGCTTGAAGGTGGCGGGGTCTATGCCGTGTCGCGCGCGGTGCGCGAGGGGGCGGCGCTGTTCCTCGATCTGCTGCCCGATCTGGGTCAGGCAGAGGTGGCAAGCCGGCTTGGGGCGCCGCGCGGCAAGGCCAGCCTGACCAACCACCTGCGCAAGACCCTTCGCCTCGATCCGGCGCGGCTGGCATTGCTGCAGGAGTTCGGCAGGCCGCTGCCGCAAGGCGACGCGCTGGCGCCGCTGTTGAAGACCCTGCCCGTGCGCCACGCCGGGCTGCGCCCCATCGACGAGGCTATCTCGACCTCGGGCGGCGTGCGCTGGGACGGGCTGACCCCGGGCTTGATGCTGCGGGCCCTGCCCGGGGTGTTCGCCGCCGGTGAAATGCTCGACTGGGAGGCTCCGACCGGCGGCTATCTGCTGACAGCCTGTCTTTCGACCGGTCGCTGGGCCGGCCGGCACGCGGCCCTTCACCCGTGACCCCGGACCCGAAAAGCGGCCGGGAGGGGCAAATATCGGTGAATTTCGCGAAAACCGGCGGGATATCCACAATATATCGACTCAATCGCTAATATTTCTCTTTACACGGCGAATCGCCAGAGCCTACGATATCTGGTAGGAACGGTGGCATCAGACCTCCGCACCTAGAGCAGACCGCGAGTTCTGGTGGCCGGTGCCTCCTGAACGACAACCAAAGAGGCCGGGCATGTCGCTTTCCGAGCAGTTTCCCACGGACGACCTTCATCCTATCGACGTCGTCGAGCATATCGCCGAGCACCACGAATGGGATTTCGACCGTGTCGCCGACGACCAGATCGCCATGGCCGTCGAAGGCCAGTGGCGCACATATTCGATTACGCTTGCCTG
Organism: Paracoccaceae bacterium; assembly: GCA_024226455.1. Lineage (GTDB taxonomy): Bacteria > Pseudomonadota > Alphaproteobacteria > Rhodobacterales > Rhodobacteraceae > JAAELR01. The sequence continues at coordinate 2,269 of JAAELR010000470.1, read as the reverse complement.
GTCGGGCTATGACGAAACCCTGCGGCTGATCTGCACCTTCGAGATGGAGCCACCCGAGGAAAAGCTGCCGCTGCTTTACGAGACTCTGAACCGTACCAACGACATGTGCTGGTCCGGCGCCTTCACCTACTGGGCCGAACAGCGGCTGATGGTCTATCGCTACGGGCTGGTGCTGGCTGGCGGGCAGGTGGTGCTGCCCGAACAGATAGACCGGCTGATAGCGACGGCGGTGTCTTCGTCCGAACGGTTCTACCCGGCGTTCCAGCTTGTCGCCTGGGGCGATCAGTCGCCCGAAGAAGCGATGCGCGTTGCCATTGCAGAAGCCTACGGACGAGCCTAGTCTCTGGCCCCGGACAAGCCGGGGGATCCTGATGTTTGACGAAATAGAACGCCGTGGGCTGGTCCTGCTGGGCTGTGGCAAGATGGGATCGGCGATGCTGGCCGGTTGGCTGGACCGCGGGCTATCGCCCGGCGCGGTCTGGGTGCTGGACCCGGTGCCGTCAGACTGGCTGGCAGGGACCGGTGTGAACCTAAACAAGGGCGTGCCCGGGGCCCCGGCGGTGGTGTTGATCGCCGTAAAGCCGCAGATGATGACCGACGCCCTGCCGGTGCTGGCCCGGCTGGGTGCGGGCAAGACGTTGTTTGTCTCGGTCGCCGCCGGCACACCGATTTCCGCCTTCGAGGCGGTGCTGGGCCACGGCACACCAGTCATCCGCGCCATGCCCAACACCCCGGCAGCCATCGGGCGGGGCATCACCGCGATGATCGGCAATGAGCAAGTCACGGGGGACAGGCTCGATCTGGCGGAAACGCTGCTGTCGGCGGTGGGCCAGGTGGTCCGGCTGGACAGTGAGGCGCATATGGATGCGGTGACGGCGGTGTCCGGGTCTGGCCCGGCCTATGTGTTCCACCTGATCGAAACGCTGGCCGCCGCGGGTGCTGCCGAGGGCCTGCCGCCAGAGTTGTCGATGGCACTGGCCAAGGCGACGGTGGCCGGGGCCGGTGCACTGGCAGAGGCGGCAGAGCAGAACCCGTCGCAGCTGCGCGTGAACGTCACCAGCCCCGGCGGCACGACCGCGGCGGCGCTGGGCGTGCTGATGGACGAGGACGCCGGTTTCCCGGCGCTGTTGCAGCGCGCGGTCAAGGCGGCGGCGGACCGGTCGCGGGAACTGGCAAATGGGTGATCTGACATTCGACGAGTTCCTGCGGGTGGATATCCGCGTCGGTCAGGTTGTGCGGGCAGAACCCTATCCCGAGGCGCGCAAACCGACGTTCAAGCTCTGGATAGATTTCGGGCCCGAGATCGGTGAAAAGAAAAGCTCTGCCCAGATCACCAGCCACTATTCGCCCGGGGAACTGCCCGGCAAGCGGGTGATGGGCGTGGTGAATTTCCCGCCACGGCAGATCGGCAGGTTCATGTCCGAGGTGCTGGTTTTGGGTGTTCCCGACGAGGATGGCGAGGTGGTGCTACTGACCCCGGACAAGGACGTGCCCGTCGGCGGGCGGATGTTCTAGCCTCGGTTCTTCCCGGCCCCATGGTCCCCCACTGCTTCGCGCCAGTGCCTGCGGCACAGCGCGGCATAGGTCTCGTTGCCGCCGATCTGGACCTGGGCGCCGTCGGTGAGGGCCTTGCCGGTCTCGTCGGTGCGCACCACCATCGTCGCCTTCTTGCCGCAATGACAGATGGTGCGAGCCTCGCGCATCTCGTCGGCCAGCGCCAGAAGCGCGGCAGAGCCGGGAAACAGCTCGCCGCGAAAATCCACCCGCAGCCCGTAGCACATGATCGGCACATGCAGGTCGTCCACTGCGCGGGCCAGCTGCCAGACCTGCTCTTTTTCAAGAAACTGGGCTTCGTCGATAAAGACGCAATCCAGGTTCCCGTTTGCCAGCCTGTCGGCGATACGCCCAAAGAGGTCTTCGCCCGCCTCGAACAGATCGGCCTCGTCGGCGATGCCGATGCGGCTGACGATGCGGCCCTGCCCGGCGCGATTGTCGAGTTTGGCGGTCATCAGATAGGTCTGCATGCCGCGTTCGCGGTAGTTGTAGGACGCCTGCAGCAGAAGTGTCGACTTGCCGGCATTCATCGTCGAGTAGTGGAAATAGAGCTTTGCCATGCCCGGGTGGTAGCGTGGTCTGCATGGGGCATTCAAGCCGATGTACCGCCCCAAGGTCGGGTCATAGTCGCGCATCCAGTTCTGGTGCAGGCCGGATTCGCTTTGGAACCATCGTCCCGGAAAGCGCAGGTAGATGTTGGCGCCGGTGGACGTAT
>JAAELR010000469.1 GCA_024226455.1 Paracoccaceae bacterium | reverse complement strand
CGCCATGCAATCCGCAAGACGTGACCATGGCCGTGTGGAACCACAAGGAACGCCAGCGCGATATTTATGCGACGCTGCTGGAGCAAGGCTATGACACCGCGCTGATGGTGCAGAATTACCCGCGCGAGGGCATGTGGGATGTTTCGGAATACGAGGCCCAGGTCGAAGCCCTGGGCGAAGCCTGCGCCGGGTGCGATGTCGCCGCGCTGCAACTGGCGCCGATGGTCGACTGTTTTCCGGACCACGCGCGCGATCACACCCTGAGCCTCGGCCTTGCCGCAATGCAGGGGCTCGAGGAGTGCATTGCCGCGCTTGGCCATGCGCTGTGGTGGCGCGAGCGCCGGGATGTGCTTCGGGGGGAAGGCCTCGAGGCCCTGGCGGAAGTTGATGGCCAGCCGCCGCTCGGCGGCGTACGGCTGGATGAAGCCGCGGCCAAGGCGCTGTTAGGGAGTGCGGGCGTTTACGTACCGGAAAACCGGGTAGCCACAGCAGATGGCGCCGCAGATGCTGCGGCCGAGATCGGGTTTCCGGTCGCGATCAAAGCGCTCGATGCGCGGCTATTGCATAAAACCGAATGCGGCGCCGTCAGGATCGGGTTGGCCGATGGCGCCGCGGTCCTGGCGGCGGTTGACGAGATGCGCGGCGATATGGCCCGGCACGTCCCGGACATCCCGTTAAACAACCTGCTGATCGAAAGAATGGTCGATGACGTCATCGCCGAGATGATGGCATCCGTGTCCTTCGATCCATCGGTGGGGGCTGTGATGATGATCGCCGGCGGCGGCGTCGAGGCTGAGCTGTGGAACGATAGTATCCTGCTGGCGGCGCCCTTTACTCGTGCGGAAATCGGGCGTGGTCTCGAGTGTCTGAAGATCGCCCGACGCCTGAGAGGCTGGCGCGGCGCACCCGGCGCCGATATCGAAGCCCTGCTAGGCATGCTGCAGGCCCTGGCCGAATTTGCCATGCGCGAGGCGGTCGAGGAAATCGAAATCAATCCGATCCTGGTGGGCCGCCAAGGCGTGCTTGCCGCCGATGCCGTATTGAAGATCCGGCAACGCAAAGCCCGTGTCGCCTGACGCGAATGGGAGAAGAGTAAATGCAAT
>JAAELR010000468.1 GCA_024226455.1 Paracoccaceae bacterium | reverse complement strand
TTTTGGGACTATCTCGGCAACCGACTGTCGCACCCAGGCGCCGCTGACATCCCGCCTCTGCCCGACCTCATCCGCCAGCACGCCACAGCATGACTGCCCGGCCTTTTGCCGATGTTACGTGCCGCGGCGAACCGGATAGCGCCCCCGTGCGCGAGTTGTCTCAGAGTCTGAATCAAAACGCCACCATAGCGGCCCTGAGGCATAGACCCCGCACGTTGAACGGGAAAACCTACTTGAACTCACTCCCAATTTCCTCTGTGCGGGCCCCTTGAAGGCCGGTTTCCCGCAATAAAACGAGTTTTCGTTTGGGCTCTCAGACACCGTAGAGCACACCGAGCGCCAGGTAGCAGGCCAGCGATCCGCCCAGCGCGGTGCCCATCGGGAACTTTCTGGAAGTCCACGAAACCCAGTCTTCGCCCAGCCGCCGGGCCGCCGGGATGGCGCGGATCAGCCGGTGCGAGATGAACGCAGCCAGCAGGACCAGCACGAAGAGCACCGCAAAGAAAGTCAGATCACCCAGCAACACGAACGGCGCCATGGCGGCGGCGAATTTCGCGTCACCGGCGCCGATCAAACCGCCCATGTTCAGCACAAATCCGACAGCCAGGATCACCACCAGGTGCAGAAATCGCCAAGAATAGGTGGAAAAGGGCAGGGCGATCAACCCGGCCACGACGAAGACCACAAACAGCGCCAGCACCGCCTTGTTGGGGATCTTCATGAATTTCATGTCGCTCCACGCGACCCAGATGCAGATCGGCAGCGCGAAGGGAAGGAACCACGCCGCTTCATAGGCGGTGATCGCCATTGTCATATCCCTAGTTCGTCACGTTGGCTTCAAGCGCCCGCAAGCTGCGCACCGCCGCCTCGAAATGCTGCGGATGGGTTTCCACCGCTTCGCGCAGCAGCCCCTTGCCGATCGCCACGTCACCCTGTTTCACAGCGCTGAGCCCCAGCGTGTGCAACAGTTGAGCCCGCTCTACCTGGGTCATCGTGACCACAGGCAGCTCATATTTACGCTGGGCGCCTCGCGCCAGCGCCAGGTTGTTCTTGGCGGTAAACAGACCAGCGTCGTAGGTGATCGCCTCGAGGAACAGCTTTTCGGCATCGGAAAAATCTCCACGGGTCAGCTTGGAGTAGCCCCAGTTGTTCAGCACGCCCGAGGGCTTGGTGGTCAGCCCGACGGCGGTTTCATAGAACGCGTCCGCCCGGTCCCACTCGCGGTTGCTGTCGGCGATCATCGCTTCCAGCCGGTAACGCTTGTAGGTCTCGAAGGTCGGCGGGATCTTGTCAAGCTCGATCTCGGCCTGATCCCAGTCGCCGGTACGGATCAGCGCGTCGGCGTAATCGACGCGGTCGTCATTGGTAACCTCTTCATGCGCAACCACTTTTTTCCACACGGTCGCGGCCTCGGAGGCGCGTTTGGCGCGAATAAGTGATTTGCCCAGGCCGCGCTGCAGATCGATGCGCCCGGGATCCTGGCGGCTGGCGCGGCGGAAATACTCGACCGCCTCGTCAGGGTTGGCCACCGTCAGCATGATGTCGTTGAGATTGGTTTCGTCAATGACATTGACGCCCTTGAAAGCGCGGTCGACATCTGCCCCGCCGCGCATACGATCACACGCTCCAAGCAGCATCACGCCGCCGATGCACAGCATCCCAACCATTTGGCGCATTTTACCTGCGTCCCTTACTGCTCTGCCCTCGCCTCTTGTTCACAGTGTCGAGAGGAGCCGGTATTCCCCGCTTCCTCGCCGCACCAAGGCGAATGTATTATTGTTTTCCTCAGCATAGTTCGGATTTTCCAGTTTTGCGAGTGCTAAGCGCAAATTCTCGCGAATTCGGGGGCTTTCGCCGTTGTCCAGTGCGAATGCGGTACGAAAGACACGCTCTGCCTCTCCGGTTTGACCGGATTCGAACAACACCACGCCAAGATTGTTCCAGGCCGGCGCAAATGTCTCATCGAGATCAATGGCGCGGCGCAACATGGTTTCGGCCTGTCCCAGACGGCCGAGTTTCAGATTGGCCGAGCCGAGCGCCGAAAAGGTATCGACCGTCAGCCCCTCGTTGCCGGCGGCGCGGTAATAAGCCTTCAGGGCCAGCTCGTACTCGCCCGAGGCCATCAGGCGGTGACCGACCGTCAGCCCATCGACCGCGTTGCGGCTGACATCAAGGCCGGGAGGAGCCTTTTGACCGCTGTCGGGGCCGATCCCTCGCGGCCCGGCGCAGGCCGAAGCCAGCAATACCAGCACCAAAGGCGCCACGAGGCGCCGTAGGAATACTTGGGTTGACACGCAGTAACCTGCTTTTTTCTGCTCGTTTGGTCGGAGGATTGCAGACAATGGCAGCTCTGAACAGACCCTGACGATCGATTTGCCGCAAATGCGTGTCAAATCGGCACAGCCTGGCGCGGCGCCAACTCGCTTAGAATCCGGTGCCCCCACCACTCATCGTGACGGAGATACCGTAGACCGACGGCCCGATCAGGATCACCAGCAGTGGCGGCACGGTCAGCAGCATCGTGGCCAGCGTCATCTTGGTGGGCAGCTTGTTGGCTTTTTCTTCGGCCCGCATCACCCGCTTGTCGCGCATTTCCGCGGCATAGACCCGCAACGCTTCGGCGATTGAGGTGCCGAAGCTGGCCGACTGGATAAGCACCGTGACGAAGCTGGCTACATCCTGCACACCGGCGCGCTCGGACATATCGCGCAGAACACTCACCCGGTCCTTGCCCGCCTTCATCTCCTGGCTGACCATATCGAATTCGTCGGCCAGCGCGGGAAATCCGGCGCGGATCTCTTTGGCGACCCGCAGGATCGACTGGTCCATCGACTGGCCCGCCTCGACGCAGACCAGCATCATGTCGAGCGAGTCGGGAAAACCGTTGGTGATCTCTTCCTGGCGCGCGGTCTGGCGCCGGGTGACCCAATATTTTGGCAGCATGTAACCGCAGATTCCCGGCAGCAGGATCGAGATTGCCGTTTGCTGGGTCGTTGGGTCTCCGGTGGCCTGTTGCAACAGCGCGTATAGCACACCCAGGATCAAAAGCCCCCCGCCAAGCGCGAACTGGGCAAAATGATAGGTGCGCACCGCGGTCTTGCCGCGATAGCCTGCCTGCAGCAATTTCAGCTTGACCGCAGAATACTCCTCTTCGTCTTTCGGCTCCAGGAAGTCAGAATATTTCTCCAGCTTGTCGGCCTTGGTGTCGGCGCGCAGCCTCTCTTCCGGGGTCTTGCCCTTCAAACCGTCGGCCTTGGCCCTTTTCAGCTTGTCCAGCGGATCTTTCTTGCGGTTCAGCAGAAACGGAACCGTACCGAGCGCTAGGAACATTCCCAGCAGCCCCACCGCCAAAAGTGGTCCAAAGGGGCCAAGCTGGCCGGTCAGAAAGGCATTGATCGCGTCGAGCATGGTGGGATCCTTAAACCTTGATGTTCACGAGCATTCGCATGGCGAACAGGTTCACCAGCAGAAAGCCCCCCACCACCAGGCAAGCGGGGATGAAGACGGGCGTGTCCATGACCTCGTCATAGTAATTGGGCTGCGCGATGTTGATGCCGATCAGGGCAAGCAACGGGAAGCCCGACAGGAACTTGCCCGACCACTTGGCCTCTGCCGTGATCGCGTTGACCCGGCGGAACAGCTTGAAGCGCGAGCGGATCACCTTGGCCAACCCGTCGAGGATCTCGGCCAGATTGCCGCCAGAGGTCTGCTGGATGGTCACCGCCACCGCAAGAAACCGCATGTCCTGCATATCGAGCCGCTCTGCCATCGCCTTCAGCGCCTCGCCCACGTCACGGCCATAGGCGCTTTCGTCGGCGATCATGCCCATTTCGGTACCCAGCGGGTCGGCGACCTCTTTGGCTACGATATTCAGGGCAGAGGTGAACGGGTGGCCGACACGCAGACTGCGCACCATCAGCTCGACCGCGTCGGGCAACTGCTCTTCGATCAGCTTCATCCGCTTGGTGGCCTTGGAGTTGATCCAGACAAAGACCGCGCCCACGCCCATGGCGACTGAAACGCCAGCCCGGATGGGAAACCCCGCACCGGTGCCGACGGTCAGACCGACAAAGGCAACCGCAGCCAAGAGCCCCATCACCATGATAAGTTGCGTCGGCGAGAAGGCGATATTGGCCATCTGCGCCTTGTCGGCAAGGATCGAATAGATCGGGATCGAGCGCGATTTCAGGTGCTGGCTCATCTCCTTGCGGAGCTGCTCCATTACTTGCTCGCGGCCGGCGCCCTTTTCCAGCATGTGCAGCCGGCGGTTGACCCGGCTGTTGAGGCTGATCGATTTGCCGAAGACGGTAAGGTAGATGCCTTCGACCAGCACCAGGACGGCGACAAAGATCAGCCCGTAAATCAGCGGTTCTATCGGGATTGACATGACTTAAAGCCCCACGGACGGTTCGAAAAGCTCCGGCGGCAGGTTGTAACCCCACTGGCGGAAGCGTTCCGAGTAGTGCGACCGCACACCGGTCGCGGTGAATTGGCCGATGATGGTGCCATCGGGTTGCAGCCCCATGCGCTGATAGCGGAACACCTCCTGCATCGAGATCACCTCGCCCTCCATGCCGGTCAGTTCGGTGATCGAGACCATGCGGCGGCTGCCGTCCTGCAGGCGGCTGGCCTGCACCAGCAGATGCACAGCGCTTGCTATCTGGCTGCGCACCGCTTTCAGCGGCATTTCGATCCCGGACATGGCGATCATGTTTTCCAGGCGGCTGATGCCGTCGCGGGCGCTGTTGGCGTGGATCGTGGTCATCGAACCGTCATGGCCGGTGTTCATGGCCTGCAGCATGTCGATCACTTCCTCGCCGCGCGTCTCGCCGACGATGATGCGGTCGGGGCGCATCCGCAGCGCGTTCTTCAGGCAGTCGCGCGGGCTTACCGCGCCCTTGCCTTCGACGTTCGGCGGGCGGCTTTCCATTCGGCCCACATGGGTCTGTTGCAACTGCAGTTCCGCGGTATCCTCGATGGTCAGGATGCGTTCGTCGTTGTCGATGAAGGACGAAAGCGCGTTCAGCGTGGTTGTCTTGCCCGAGCCCGTGCCCCCGGAGACAATGATGTTCAGTCGGCAGGCCACCGCGGCCTCGAGAAACGTCGCCATTTCCGGGCTGAAGGCGCCGAACCCGACCAGGTCCTGAATGCCCAGCTTGTCCTTCTTGAACTTCCGGATCGAAACCAGAGAGCCGTCGACGGCGATCGGCGGTACCATCGCGTTAAAGCGAGAGCCATCGGCCAGGCGCGCGTCGACATATGGGTTCGATTCGTCGACCCGGCGGCCCACGGCGCTGACGATCTTGTCGATGATCCGCAGCAGGTGGCGCTCATCCTTGAAGGTGATATCGGTCAGTGAAAGCTTGCCGGCCCGTTCAACGAATATCTGCTGCGGCCCGTTGACAAGGATGTCGTTGACCGTCTCGTCTTTCAGCAAGGTCTCCAGAGGGCCAAGACCCGTCACCTCGTCGAACAGATCCTGAAACAGGGAGTTGCGTTCGTCCTTGTTCAGAACGACCGACATGTCCTCTAGTGCCTCGGCCGAGATTGCGGCGATCTCGGTGCGCAACTCTGCCTCGGAGGCGCGTTCCAGCGCGGCCAGGTTGAGATTGTCCAGAAGCCGTTTGTGCAGTTCGGCCTTGATCTCGCCGATACGTTCCTTGCGCTTGCGCTCTTTGTCGGCGGGGTTCACCTGAGCCGCGGGCCGCGCGGCGGGTTTTCTTCGCTCGGCAGGCGCGGCGGCTTCGGACTTGGCTGCCTTCTGGGCAGCCGGTGCAACGGCCTGTGCGCCGGCGGTGTCGGATTTCTTATATCGTGCGAACAAGATCTAACCCCTTACCGGTTTTCAACCTGCGGCCTCGACCGCTTCGACGTTGTGCTTGTGGATTGACTCCGCGAGCTTCTGGATTTCCTTGCGCAGCGGGTTCTTGGCCGCGGTGTCCAGCAGTGGCACGCCATGGTCGCAGCTTTGCACTACGGGCTTGCCGCCGTCCGGCATCAGGATCTCGATATCGATATCGAGGCTCTCGGCCATCCGCTTGACCCGGCTCTTGCCGGAAAGATCGGTGAATTTCGGTGCCCGGTTCAGCACGAAACGCAGCTTTTCGTAGGGCAGGTCTTCGGATTTCAACGCCCGGACCATGCGCAGCGTGTTCTGGGCCGACCGCATGTCCAGTTCCAGCGGCGACAGGTAGACATGGCTGGCCGACAGAACCGTTTCCGTCCATTGCACGATGGTGGTCGGCATATCGACCACCACATAGTCGAAATTGGCTGTCGAATACTGCAGGATCCGCTCGATGTCTTCCGGGCTGACCAGATCCAGCGGGAGAATATCGGTCGGCGCGGTCAGCACGCTTAGCTTGTCTTTGTACGACCCCAGCGCCTGCAGGTAGGCTTCATTGTCCATCGATTCGGTATTGCTGAGCAATTCACAGACCGCCTCCCGCCGGGGCAGATCGAGGAAGGTCGCCACAGAGCCGAACTGCAGGTCCAGATCCAGCAGGCCCACTTTGGGCGGTTTCTCGGCATCCACATTCGCCAGTTCCCAGGCGATGTTGACCGCCAGCGTGGTCGCACCGACGCCACCCGCCAGCCCGTGCACCGAGACGATAACCCCGTCGCGGTCGCCGCCGACGACCTTGGGCATACCGTCGTGCAACGGCGCCGAAAGCGAATTCGCCGGCTCGGGCACCCGCAACCGCTCGATGGCGTCATGCAGCGCGCCTTCGGGAAGCGGATAGGGGGCAAACTCGCGCGCGCCCAGCTTCAAGAGCTGGTGCAGCGCAATAGGGCTGACCTCTTCGGCGATCAGGATCACGCTCAGCCCGTGGGTGTTGGCGGTGTCGATCAGGTCGGCGATCTGGGCGAGATTGGTCTCGTCTTCCTCGTCGATGGCGATGGCGACGAATTCCAGGAACTTTGCCTCGGGCTGAGAGAAAAACACCCGCGCGTCGTGAAAACTCAGATCACCCCAGGCCTCTCCCAGCTCGGTTTCCATATCCTCGATCAGCAGATCGAACTTCTGAACATCCCGCGCGACGGTACAAGCCAAAAGCGGCGCCGGATCTGTACTCATAGCGGTGTTGCTGCTCATTTCTCACGTCCTCTTTGGTGCAGACCCCGTGCAAATCGGCAAACTGTCCTTCGGACGCGGTTCCACCGGGGCCCGCATCCGACCATTTGCCCGGATACACTCTTTCCCAGTGCCGAAGATGGTGGGGAATATGGGCGATATTGCGGCAAAAAGATCGTAATTATTCGGTCTTTTGGCACTATCCGGGTGATCGCCGGATATTGTATCGCCCCAAGTCAGGTGGTTTCAGAGCTCGGAGCGTGTTGCGTGAAATTGAATTCATTCCCTGGGCGAGCGCGATATGCTCGCGCAATCGCTGCCTCGATCATGGGGATGAATGCTTCAATCCGGTTGAACACGACACGCCGTGAAAGGCCCGGTATATGGGGTCGTACCGGGGCTCAACCGCCGCTATCTGCGATCTCATCGAGACCGGACGTCGCGGTCGGCGGCAGCTCGGTCGCGCTGTCCACATATTCACGGAAGATCAAGTGGGCATATTTTCCGTTCAGCAGCATGCGGCGGTCGACGAACCCGGATACCTCGGTTACCGTGCGGCGGTTCAGCCTCTCGCGTTCCTGCGTCACGATCAGCGGCCGGTCCTCGCCATGGCTGACCACAGCTTCCAGCCGTGCCCGGTTGATGCCCTGGCCGACCAGGAAATTCACCACCGCGCGGGCCCGGCGCATGCCGAGGCGCTTGTTGGACGCGCCCGAACCGACGGCGTCGGTGTGGCCGTAGACCTTGAACCGTACCTCGGGGAACTGCCGGATCCACTGCGCCTGCACGCGCAGGATTGCCTGCGCGTCGCTGTCCAGCTTGGCCGAGTTGAATTCGAAATTGACGGTGCTCTGCACCTCTTGGCTGAAGCGGTTGTTCAGATCGAGAACATAGGATCGCTCGCCATTCATCATCTGGATGTTGTTCGTGTTGGCATTGCCGAAGCTGCCGGTGTCCAGGAATACCCCGGCCTCCTCGTTCCAGCTGGAAAACACCTTGCGGTCACCGCAAGCTACCAGTGCCAAAAGGCTGGCGGCGGCAAGAAGGGGTCTGGTTGCTTTGGCCATGCGCGTTACTCCAGCACGTATCCGTAGGAACCGGTGAAATCCTGGCTTGCGACTTCGCCGGCTGGCCCGGCGCGTTCACCGCCGACGGTCTTGCCGAACAGGAACAGTTCCGATTCGGTGGGCGGCCGGATCCGGTCGGTGGGCAGGGCGAATGCCTCGCCGCGCGTCGGGGTCACCAGATGTGCGGTGACGATTATCACCAGCTCGCTCTGTTCGCGTGTATAGCTGGCCGAGCGGAACAGCGTGCCCAGGATCGGGATGTCCCCCAGCCAAGGCACCTGGCCGTTCAGATCCTGAAAATCGTCCTCCAGCAGACCGGCGATGGCAAAACTCTCGCCGTCGCGCATCTCGACCACGGTCGAGGTTTCGCGCCGGCGGAAGGCGTTGACCGAAAAGCCGTTGGCGACGACCGAGATCGAGCTGTCGATGCCCGACACGGCGGCCCTGAGTTGCAGGTTGATGATGTCCTGATCGACCACCCGCGGGGTAAAGCTCATCTCTACTCCGAAGGGCTTGTATTCGATGGCCACGTCGCCGTCACTGTCAACCACCGGGATCGGATATTCGCCCCCGGCCAGGAACTTGGCCTCTTGCCCGCTCAGCGCTGTCAGGTTCGGCTCTGCCAGGGTGCGCACGACGCCCTTGGTCTCCAGCGCTTCAAGAAGCACCGCGAATTCGACGCCGCCGGCGGCGAAGCCAACCGATAGCTGCCCGGCAGAGCTGTTCGACGAGGTTACGGTGGTTGATGTGGCCCCATCCAGCGCGTTGTTTATCTGGGAGTTGTCGGTGAAGACGTTGTTGCCGCCGTTCAGCCCGAGATTGTTGCTGAAAAGCCCGCCCTGCATCGCCAGCGAGGCATTGAGGTTCTTGGTGACAGAGCGTTCCATCTCGGCAAAGCGCACCTTCAGCATCACCTGCTGTGTGCCGCCGACGCTCATCAGGTTCGATACGCGTTCGGGCGCATAGCGTTCGGCCAGGTCCAGCGCGCGATCCAGCCGGGCCATGGACGAAACCACGCCGGACAGCACTATGCCGTCATTGGCGGTGCGCACCTCGATCTTTTCGCCCGGCAGGATCTGCTGCAGGCGTTCCTTGAATTCCGCAATGTCTGGGGCGACGCGCACCTCGACATTGGTGATCAGCCGCCCGTCGGGTCCCAGCAGCGTCAGGGTTGTGCGCCCGGGTGCCTTGCCCAGCACATAGATAGTGCGATCTGAAAGAGTAGATATGTCGGCAATCGAAGGGTTGGCGATCGAGAGCTCTGCAAAAGGTGTGTCGCTCTCGACGACCACGGCACGGTTCATCGCGACGCTTAGATCGCGCGACGTGGCGCCGGTCATGACGTGCAAGGTTTGCGCCTGCGGCGCGGGCGCCGAGGTCGCAAGAACGGAAAAGCCCAGCAGGGCTGCCGAAAGGTACTTAAACACTGACATGTGATCCTGCCTCTATGATCACGTTAGACCGGTCTCAAGCGCCGGTTTTGTCCGACAATGGCCCAATTTCCGTTTCGTTGCAAGAATCAGTATCTTGAGGCATGCGGTTTATGTGGATAACTGGCAACATCCCGGGTTTTCCGCGCAGGAACCGGAAAAGGGCCCCGACGCTGCGGAGCCCTTTGCTGATCAGGTGCGGTTGCACCTCAGTTGGTGCAGGGGATCGGCGTCTCGATGATCTCGGAACCACGGCGGGTGCGGATGGTGCAGACCTTTTGCTGTTGCACCTCCACGACCTGTTCCGTCTCGATGCCAAGCAGGTCGTTCTGGTTGATCACGACCTCGTCGACAAAGGCCACGTCGTCGGCGCCCAGAAGCGACAGCGACAACCGCCCTGTATTCTGGGCCTGCGCAAGGGCCGCCACCTGAATCGGGGTCGCCTCGACCGTGACGGTGCGCGCGATGGTCGGCGCGTTGTCGTCCTGGTCGGCGATCTGGTCGATGGCGATCAGCTTGACGCCGCTTTCGATCAGTTGCGTCACTTCCTGGTTGCGGCGGTCGTCAGAATCGACGCTGCCGCTCCAGTAGACATCGACCCGGTCGCCGGGGCGCAGGAAACCGCTGACGCCGGTGGCCACGTCGACCCGGATGGCATAGGCCCGCATCCCCTTGGTCAGACGCGAGGACACGCCCGCGTCCTGACCCGGTTCGGTGACCTTTACCAGCATCAGTGCCTCGCCCTTTTCAAGTGCGCGCAAGGCCTTTCGCAGCTTTTCGGAACCATGGGGAAACACGCCCTCAAGCGAGGCGAAGGTGCCTTCGGGAACCGCGTCCTCGGGCCAGCGCACGGTGCGCACGTCCTCCTCGGTGATCAACTCGCCATAGCGCAGCGCTTTGTTGACGACAACGACCTCGACGGTCGGCACCATGGATTCGCGCGCGGCGCGTTCGTTTGCCAGTTCGGCCTGGTAGGCGCCGATATAGTCCTTGGCCATGTATACGGCAAAGCTGGCCAGCCCTACCCCGATAACAAGTACCAATCCGAAAACCAGTCGCATTGTCCTGTCCTTTCTTTTTCTGCCGCGGTTGCCGGTCATCCGGTATGCGGCGTCTAGCTCTATCCGTGTCCGGCACACGCAGTCCGGTGTTTTGCTGCCGGTTCCGCCGGTGCGCCGGTTGTTGTCTTAGGGGGCCGATGTCAGCAGGGCACGACCGCCTTCGTTTCCATGGCCGTGCAGGCCAGTTCGACGTGGTCGCCGGTGCCAGGGTCAAAGCCGCTTGGTGAGGCGAACATCGCCCGCAAACCGCTGCAGTCGAAGTCACCTGGTCGGCACTGACTGCTCCATCTTCCGTTTCCCAAACCAGACAACCTACCGGGTCTCAGCGCTCCTTTTGTCCTCACATGGGTCGCGACGGCTACAACCGTTTCGGCCCAATTCTCTTCCTGCGCCAGCAATGTGGCGAAATCATGGACAAAAAGCTTGATCTCTGAAAATGCTTCCTATCGCCGGGATTGCTGGAGGGGCCCTGAAACGGTGAAGGCCGCGCCCGGTGACGGGCGCGGCCTTCGTAGTCTCTTGCGTCAGGCTCAGTAGGCGGTCTTGACACCTTGGGACGACAGGTGCGAACCGATCTGGTCGGCATAGTCGTCGGTGGCTCCGCCAACAGTGGTCAGCACGGCGATGCCGAGGCCAACGATGGCTGCGGTCAGCACAACCCAGTCGACGGTCACGGCACCGTCTTCGTCGCGATGGAAGTTTTTGATCAGGTCGAACAGTTTCATTATATTTCTCTCTCTCTTTGGTAGGGTAGTCTTGTTTTTGCTTTTTGCCTCCTCCCCTTACGACTTGGTGCCGGTCTGGGCGTTGGCAAGAATTAATTAACCATTGGATTGTGGCGGGATTTGGGCGCCTTTCGTACAATTTAGAAGGGAAATGTGGTAAGTTTTGGGAATTTCCTGGCTGACTTGCTCGGTGCCCGGAAAAAGAAAGGCCGCGCCCTTTGCCAGGGCGCGGCCTTTGAATTCTTGTTGCGTCAGGCTCAGTAGGCGGTCTTGATGCCCTGGGACGACAGATGCGTACCGATCTGGTCGGCATAGTCGTCGGTGGCTCCGCCAACAGTGGTCAGCACGGCGATGCCGAGGCCAACGATGGCTGCGGTCAGCACAACCCAGTCGACGGTCACGGCACCGTCTTCGTTGCGATGGAAGTTTTTGATCAGGTCGAACAGTTTCATATTTCTCTCCGTTTGGTCAGCACGCTTGTTTGAGTTTACCGTCACAAGCGAGGGGATTTTTGTCCCGGTTCCGGTGCCGATTGTGGCATGCATGCAGTTAAACCCTCGCAATCGGGCAGAACTTTGACTTTGATCGTACAATTTTCGCGCAAAGCACATATTCTCAAGAGATCGTTGCAAGTCGATGATTGTGAACGAAAACTTATCACGAACCATTTCCGGCAACCGCAGAAAATGTTGAATATGACACATTTGGCGGCGCAAAAACCCGTCCCCGGCGGCGGAAAACCTAGCCAAACCGGCCCGAGTTTGCGATGAATGCCCCAATAACAAACGAAGAGCAGGCAGATCTCCGCATGACGCGGTGTTTTTGGGCAATCGCATGTCTTTGGCTTTCGGTTTCGGTCGCGTGTCCGGCACATGCGGACGATCCCGCGCCGTTTCCCGACTTTACCTTCAAGCGCGTGAAACCCCCCAAACCCGGCAGCGGGCCGCGAATAAACGTGCAGATCCTCCCCGAGGCAGAACAACCCTCCGCCGATGACCCCGCGACCACTCCCGGCGGCGAGGCACCAGATGCCTATGACTGGTTCTGGACCGCCGTGTCGCCATCGCTTTCCGCCTCAGGCCCCGGGCGGTTACAAAAAGCCCTGCTCGAGATGGAGAAAGGCCCCGCGATCCCGGCACCGCGCCTGCAGCTATTGCACCAGATCGTGACGGAACATGGCGTCAGCATCCTGACCGCGACGATCGGCACACGGGTCTCACCGGCTCTGGTGCTGGCGGTGGCGAGCATCGAATCCGCGGGCCGCACGGATGCGGTCAGTGAAACCGGCGCCGTCGGGCTGATGCAGCTGATGCCGGATACCGCCGCCCGCTTCGGGGTCGAGGACGCAACCGACCCGGCGCAGAACATCAAGGGCGCCGTGGCGTTTCTCGACTGGCTGATGGGCGAATTCGACGGAGACCCGATCCTGGTGCTGGCCGCCTACAACGCCGGCGAAACTGCGCTGCGCCGCTATGAAGGCGTGCCGCCCTTCGCCGAAACCCGCGCCTATGTGCCAAAGATCCTGGCCGCCTGGAAGGTTGCGCGTGGGTTGTGCATGACCGTGCCCGAGCTGATCAGCGACGGCTGCGCCTTCAATCTGCAGGAAAGCTGAACCGATGCCGTCGAAAAAACCGCTGGTGCTTGACGTCGATGGCACGTTCCTGCGCACCGACATGCTGTATGAGTGTTTCTGGGGCGGGCTGGGCAAGGACCCGCTGGGCGTGCTGCGCACCTGTGCCGCGCATTTGTCGCAGCGCCAGGTGCTGAAACGCGAACTGGCCGGTATCGCGCAATTGCGCACAGACTTGCTGCCGGTCAATGCCGAGGTCGCGTCGCTGGCGGAATCGGCGCAGGTCGATGGCCGCGAGGTGGTGCTGGCTTCGGCCTCTGACCTGGCGCTGGTGGAATCGCTGGCCAATCATCATGGATTGTCACCACGGGCCTTCGCCTCGACCCCCGAGCGCAACCTGAAAGGTGCCGCCAAGGCTGACGCACTAGTCGAGGCCTATGGCGAGGGCGGGTTCGATTATGCCGGCAACGAAACCGTGGACCGTGCGATCTGGGAGCGGGCGGACGGCGCAGTGATCGTCGGTGACCTGCCGGCCACAGAACGCGAGTTGATCACGCTCGGAAGATCGGTCACCGTAGTGCCGGATCGCTGGCGCAAGCGCGATCTGATGCGCGCGCTGCGGCCGCATCAATGGGTCAAGAACGTGCTGCTGCTGGTACCGCTGATCTCGGCGCATGCCCTCGATCTGGGATCCCTGCTGATGGTCCTGCTTGGCATGGTGGCGTTTTCTGCCGCGGCCTCGTCAATCTATGTCATCAACGATCTGCTGGATCTGGAGGCCGACCGGCTGCATGCCACCAAGCACCGCCGTCCCTTTGCCAGCGGCGCGGTGCCGATCAGGGTGGGGATGCTGGCCTTCCTTGCACTCAGTATCATCGCGCTTGGGCTCGGGGCGTTGATCGGTTGGAAATTCCTGGCCATCGTCGCTGTCTACATGGGCCTGTCGCTGGCCTATTCGCTGCGCCTGAAGCGGCTGCGTTGGGTCGATATCGCGACACTTGCCTCGCTTTATACCCTGCGGGTCATCGCCGGCGCCATGGCGGTCGATGTTTATGTCTCGGGTTATCTGCTGGTTTTCATCTTCCCGACCTTCCTGTGTCTGGGCTGCGTCAAGCGGCTGACCGAGGTGACCCTGGCGGTGGGCGACGAACGACTGCCGGGCCGAGGCTATGGGCGGCTCGACCGGGGCGATCTGCTGAACGTTGCCAGTCTGGGCGCCTTTTCATCGGTTTTTATCTTCATCCTCTACAGCTTCACCGAACAGGCGCTGTCGCTTTATCCCACGCAATGGCTGGTCTGGGTGGCGGCGGTGCCGCTGGCACTGTGGCTGATCCGCATGGTCCGCCTGGGCTATACCGGCAAGCAGGACTATGACCCGATCGTATTCGCCATGCGAGACAAGCACGGGCTGGGACTGATCATGACCATGCTGGCGATCCTGTTCGTGGCCGCCGGCCTTTGGCACCAGTGGATTGCCTGATGGCCACTATTCCCGGCCCGAGGTCATGGCCTGGTGCGAGGCGCAGGAAAACCTTGATTACCTCTTCGGGCTGGGGTCCAACACGGCGCTGCGCAATGACCCCGTCGTCGCCAGGGCCGCGGACGCTTGCGCCGTCC
>JAAELR010000467.1 GCA_024226455.1 Paracoccaceae bacterium | reverse complement strand
GTTCCCGATAGATCAACAGGCCACCATCAGAACTGATCTTGGAGCCGTGAAATTCCAGCCGCACACATGGATCAAAATCCAGCCGAAAATCGCCGTCAGAACCCGCACCCATAGGGTGTGCCATCAATCCATCCTCTCGAACCCGTTAACATGCTGTAATATAACACGAAAAGGGGGATAGCCAAAGCTAAATCACGCGATTACTTGGGAAATCCGGGTTTGGAATACCTGGATCATTCCGGGTTTGCGGCTTTGCAGCGGCATGAATGCGGACTGACAACAGAAGATGCGATCTGGCGGTTGATTGATGTGGTCAAGCTCGCGAGGGTGGGGCGAAAGCTGGAGTTTTTTCCAGAGTACCAAGTTTTCCCGCCGGGATATGAACCGGAAACGACAGCTTGGGTGATTGAGCTGGAAGAATTGTTAAACGAACGGTCTGATGCCGAGGCGGATGCAAGGTGGGCGACATTTCTGGCGGCGCAAGAAGAATACCCGAATTGTCTGGGATCGCTCATGTTTGAAATCAGCGATGGCGGATTGGGGGGTGGTTTTCCCCCGTCGAATTGTTTTCCCTAGCCACACCGGACAATCCGGGCTATTTTACCGCACAGACCCGGAAAACGGGCCCCCGGAATGCGGGATCGTCGAGGCAGTGTCGAGCGGTAAGTCATGACGGAAATGGTGTTTGGCGCCCATCCTGTACGGGATGGTGAACCGATTTTGCCACGCTGGTGGCGCACGGTGGACAAGTGGACCATGTCCTGCGTGCTGCTGCTTTTTGGCGTGGGTATCCTGCTGGGGCTTGCGGCGTCGCCGCCGCTGGCCAGCCGCAACGGGTTCGAGGCTTTCCACTATGTGCAGCGGCAGGCGTTTTTCGGCGGGCTGGCGCTGACGGCGATGCTGCTGACCTCGATGATGTCGCCGCAACTGGTGCGGCGGCTTGGGGTTTTGGGGTTCTTTTGCGCTTTCGCGGCGCTGGCGCTGCTGCCGGTCTTCGGCACCGATTTCGGCAAGGGCGCCACGCGCTGGTATTCGCTGGGCTTCGCCAGTGTGCAACCGTCAGAGTTTCTCAAGCCCGGGCTGATCATCGTGTCGGCCTGGCTGATGGCCGCGGCGCAAGAGATCAACGGACCGCCGGGCAGGACGTTTTCCTTTGCCATCACCTGCGTTGTGGTGGGGTTTCTGGCGCTGCAGCCCGATTTCGGCCAGGCCTGCCTGGTGCTGTTCGGCTGGGGGGTGATGTATTTCGTGGCCGGCGCGCCGTTCACGCTGCTGATCGCCATGGCCGCTTTCGTGATGGTCGCCGGCACCTTCGCCTATAACAATTCCGAGCATTTCGCCCGCCGCATCGACGGGTTCCTGACGCCCGAGGTCGACCCGACCACGCAGCTGGGTTATGCCACCGGCGCCATACAAGAGGGCGGGTTCTTCGGTGTCGGCGTCGGCGAGGGCAGTGTGAAATGGTCGCTGCCCGATGCGCATACGGATTTCATCATCGCCGTGGCGGCAGAGGAATACGGGCTGATCCTGGTGGCTTTCATCATCCTTTTGTTCATGTCGGTGACGGTGCGTTCGATGTTGCGGCTGATCCGGGAGCGTGATCCGTTCATCCGGCTGGCGGGCACCGGGCTGGCCTGCACCTTCGGGGTGCAGGCTATCATCAACATGGGCGTGGCGGTGCGGCTGTTGCCCGCCAAGGGCATGACGCTGCCATTTGTCAGCTATGGCGGCTCTTCTCTGATCGCGGGCGGCATCGCCATGGGCATGCTGCTGGCCTTCACGCGGGCACGGCCACAGGGCGAGATCGGCGACATCCTGACGCGGCGGGGACGCTAGGCGGGTGCAAGCGTTTTGCAAAACGCTTAAGGCATTTGCAAAGGGCTTGGCCCCGGTACATAGGGGCACGCAATGACCAGACCGCTTGTAGTTATCGCCGCCGGCGGCACCGGCGGGCATATGTTTCCCGCCCAGGCGCTGGCCGAGACCATGTTGCGGGCCGGTTGGCGGGTGAAGCTTTCCACCGACGAGCGCGGCGCGCGTTATACCGGGGGCTTTCCGCACACGGTCGAGATCGAAGAGGTGTCCAGCGCCACGTTCTCGCGCGGCGGTCTGCTTGCCAGGGTGTGGGTGCCGTTCAGTATCGCGGGCGGTGTCTGGCAGGCGATGCGCAATTTCCGCCGCGACCGGCCCGACGTGGTGGTGGGCTTTGGCGGTTATCCGTCGATCCCGGCGCTGGCGGCGGCGGTGCTGATGAAGCTGCCGCGCATGCTGCATGAACAAAACGGCGTTCTGGGCCGGGTCAACACCGTGTTCGCCAGGCGCGTCGATGCGGTGGCCTGCGGCACCTGGCCCACCGATCTGCCAAAGGGCGCCGAGGGCTTGCACACCGGCAACCCGGTGCGCGCCGCCATCGCCGCCAGGGCGGCCGCACCCTATATCGCCCCCGGCGACCACCCGATGGATATCCTGGTCATCGGCGGCAGCCAGGGCGCGCGCATCCTGTCGGACGTGATCCCGCCCGCCATCGCCGGCCTGCCGCTGGACATGGTAGCCAACCTGCGCGTCAGCCATCAGGCCCGCCAGGAGGACCTGGACCGCGTCACCGCCTTTTACGCCGACCACGGGCTGCGCGCCGAGGTGAAAACGTTTTTCAACGACGTGCCGCGGCGCATGGCCGAGGCGCAGCTGGTGATCGCCCGTGCCGGCGCCTCGACCGTGGGCGATCTTTCGGTCATCGGGCGGCCCTCTATCCTGATCCCCTATCGGTTTGCGATGGGCGATCACCAGACCGCAAATGCCCGCGGCCTGGTTGAGGCGGGCGGCGCCGTTCTGATCCCCGAGAAGCTGCTGGACGTGGACATTGCGAGCAGTCATATCGGCGCGATCCTGAGCGATCCGCAGGCGGCGCATATGATGGCCAGGGCGGCGCTTTCGACAGGCATGCCGGACGCGGGCGACAGGCTGGCGGAGATGGTGGTAACATTGGCAAAGGGGCGTGAGGCGGCGCATGAAGCATGAACGTTGGGAACGGTTCGGCATGGCAGAGATGAACGCGGCGACCAAATTGCCGACCGAGATGGGGCCGGTGCATTTTGTCGGTATCGGCGGCATCGGCATGTCGGGCATCGCCGAGGTGCTGCTGAACCACGGCTACCGGGTGCAGGGGTCCGACCTGAAACCCAGCAAGCTCACCGACCGGCTGGCGGCCATGGGGGCGAGGATATTCATCGGCCAAAGGGCCGAAAACCTGGACGGGGCCGCGGTGGCGGTGATCTCGTCGGCCATCAAACCCGGCAACCCGGAACTTGACGCAGCCCGCGCCGACGGCTTGCCGGTGGTGCGCCGGGCAGAGATGCTGGCCGAACTGATGCGGCTGAAATCCAACGTCGCCGTGGCCGGCACCCACGGCAAGACCACCACCACCACCATGGTCGCCACCCTGCTCGACGCCGGCGGGCTGGACCCTACGGTGATCAACGGCGGCATCATCCACGCCTATGGCTCTAACGCGCGCATGGGGCAGGGAGAGTGGATGGTGGTCGAGGCCGACGAAAGCGACGGGACGTTCAATCGCCTGCCCGCCACCATCGCCATCGTCACCAATATCGACCCAGAGCATATGGAGCACTGGGGCACCGAGGCCGCGCTGCATCAGGGCTTTCTCGATTTCGTCGAGAACATCCCCTTTTACGGCCTCGCCGTGTGCTGCACCGACGATACGGATGTGCAGACCCTGGTGGGCCGCATCAGCGACCGCCGCGTCATGACCTTCGGTTTCAACGCCCAGGCCGATGTGCGCGCAGAGAACCTTAGCTACAAGGCCGGCGTGGCGCATTTCGACATCTCGCTGCAGGCCGAGGGCAAAGACATCAAGAACTGCGCCCTGCCGATGCCGGGCGACCACAATGTCTCTAACGCGCTGTCTGCCGTTGCCGTGGCCCGGCATCTGGGCATGTCGCGCGGCGCCATCCGCCAGGCGCTGGCAGACTTCAAGGGCGTCAACCGCCGCTTCACCAAGGTCGCAGAGGTCGGCGGCGTCACCATCATCGACGACTACGGCCACCACCCCACAGAGATCGCCGCGGTGCTGAAGGCGGCGCGCCAGAGCCTGGGCAACGACACGGGCGGCAAGGTCATCGCGGTGCACCAGCCGCACCGCTATACCAGGCTGAGCCACCATTTCGAAGAGTTCTGTTCGTGCTTCAACGACGCCGATGTGGTCGCCATTGCCGAGGTTTTCGCCGCCGGAGAGACCCCGATAGAAGGCGCCAGCCGCGACGCGCTGGTCACCGGGCTGGTGCAGCACGGCCACCGCCACGCCCACGCGCTGCAGGGTGAGGACGATCTGGCGGCACTGGTACGCAGCCATGCCGCACCCGGCGACATGGTGGTCTGCCTTGGCGCCGGCACCATCAGCGCCTGGGCCAACGCGCTGCCCGGGCGTCTGCTGGGCGGCAATGGCTGAGATCGCGCATATCCGGGACGGCGAAAGCCTGAAGCGCTGGCTGCAGGATCTGCCCGACGATGTCCGGCGCGACTGGTCGCTGTTCATCGCGCACCGGGCCGCCGCGCGGGTGGCGCCGCTCTGGTGGGCGCGCTGCCATAGGTCAACGAAACTTGATTTGACAGACCTGACGATCTGGCGTGTGGTGCCGATATCGCGGGTTGCGGGCAATTGTCCAACCCGCGATATCGCCTCCGCCTCCGCCGCCTCCTTCGCCGCCTCCGCCGCCGCCTCCTTCGCCGACGCCGCCGCCTCCGCCGCCGCCTCCGCCCCCTTCGCCGCCGCCGCCGCCGCCGCCCCCGCCGCCGCCGCCGCCGACGCCGCCGACGCCGCCGCCGCCGCCGCCGCCGACGCCGCCGACGCCGCCGCCGACGCCGCCGACGCCATTCCCTTTAGGGAAGCAATAACTGC
>JAAELR010000466.1 GCA_024226455.1 Paracoccaceae bacterium | reverse complement strand
TCCAGCAGCACCGGGCGCTCGCCATAGCGGGCGGCAAAGTCGTCGGCCACCTGCCTGGCCGACAGCGCCAAGACCTTGGAGGCCAGATTTTTCACCCGCACCCAAGGCAACAGCAGAAATCTCGCGTTGTTGAGCACCCGGCCCAGGTGCGCCTCGCGCACCGAGGCCTCCCAGCCGATCCAGCGGTCGCGAGAGGCCACCTTCCAGGCCGCCGCCCCGAAGCCGAGCGCCCCCAGCAGCCCCTGGTCCGATTCGATGAGGTAGCGTATCTGCGCCCCCGGCAACGGCGTGTAACCCAGGTAGTGGTAGCGGTCGATCAGGCCGTTCCACAGCCGGGAGGTCTTCTTGTCCGTGACCGGTGAAAGCCGCAATCGGCACAGCTGACCCACACTCCCGTCCAGCGGTACTTCCTCCGGCCACTCTTTCGGCTCATGCTTCAAGGGCCTGCCATTGCCGTTGGAGCCGGTCGGCGCCGGCAGCTCGATCAGGCCCGAGCGGTGCAGCCGCAGCAGCCCCACCCGGCAGCTCATCAGCTTCGGCTGCCCCAGCGCGTTGGTCCACTCCAGTGCCCGGCATACCCGCCGGGCGATCTCCGAGCGAATCGGCGGATCGGCCAACGGGATCTCCCGCCGGATCGTCTCCATATCCGCCGCACTCAGCGGCCGTCCGCACAGCTTCTCCGGAATCCGTTTGCCCATCGCCTGTCCCCGTCTGGTGTTTTCGATGGGGACAATTCAACCAGAGTGTCAGGCCCGTGTCCAGCATACC
>JAAELR010000465.1 GCA_024226455.1 Paracoccaceae bacterium | reverse complement strand
TCGTTGCCCTCGCCGTCGCCTGGACCAACAAGACCGCTTCATCGCTTATTGGCAGGGGAAAGCTGAAGCGCAAAACCCATGGTCATTACGCCAGGTCCTGGTTCCGGACCGGCTTCGACGAAATCAGAAGACTCCTGCGAATTAGTGTGCTGCCCGGGTCACCGCAGCGAGGAGCGTTGCGAGGCGCGCGATGAGCGACGCTGGTGATCAGACCGCCAGCCACCAGAGTCCGAGGACGGCAAGGAACGCCAGCGAGAATACAACCGCCGCCAGCGCCGCGGCCCAAATCGTAGGGCGCGGTGGCGGTGAGTGCTGGCCAAATACGAGTGCTTTGCGTGAATCCATGTCCCTGTTAACCACAATTTAAGTGGAATTTGCGTTAACAGGCCTATGGAGATCATCTGGGACGCCACCGATGAAGCGGGTTGGCGGGCTGAACTGCCAGGCTCAGCAGCGGCGCTGCAGCAAAGCTGGCGCTACGGTGCCGCGCTGGGGGCGCTGGGACGGCAGGTGCATCGCGGCGAGGTCTTTGCCTGCGGCAGGCGGCTGGCGATGGTGCAACTGGTGCAGCGCGGGCTGCCGGTTGGGGCACGGTTGGGTTATCTGCCGCGCGGACCGGTTTGGCTGGGCGACCCGCCACAGTCTGTTCGGCACAAGGTGCTGGGCCTGGTCAGCAGATCCATGCCGGGGCGCCGCCCCTCGCTGTTGCTGGCGGTACCCGATGTAGCCGCGACGGGTCTGGTTCCGCTGATGACGCCGCAATGGCTGGCGGAGTTGGAACTGTTGCCCGATACAGCGGCAATGCGCCGCCGGATGCACGGCAAATGGCGTAACCGTTTGGTAGGGGCCGAAAAATCCGGGCTGCGTGTGGTCTCGACCCTGCCTTCGTCGGATGTCCTGGAGCGGCTTGCAAAGCGAGAGGAGGCGCAGCGACGAGCCCGCCACTATCGCGGTCTGCCACTTGGCTTTCTGCGGGCTTGGCAGGGTGTGGGCAAGGGTGGTGCGCGGCTGTACGCGGCGCAACGCCGTGGTGCGGTGCTGGCCCAGATGCTGTTTCTCGATCACGATCCCGGCGTCACCTATCAGATTGGCTGGACGTCGGATCAGGGCCGCGATGTTTCGGCGCATCACCTGCTGCTCTGGCGCGCGATGCAGGATTTTGCCCGCGCCGGAAGACGACGGCTCGACCTGGGAACGCTCGACACCGTCAGCACCCCAGGGCTGGCGCGCTTCAAGCTTGGCGCCGGGGCAGAGGCGCGGAAGCTGGGGGCTGCGGGGATCGTCCTGCCGATGCTGAGGCTGCGTTGTGCGGCGGAGATCTCGGCGCCGGCCTTGCAATAGAACCGGTTTTTGCCTCTCCCATTCCGCGCCGTCCCTTGCTTTGCTGCCGCCGACCCGAACCCGTGCAATGGACGCTATCGATGGCAACACATGAAAACCAGATACGCCGCAGATTGGCCCAACAGGCCCGAGAGTGCAAATCCGGAAATCCCTGGCAATGCATGGCGAACGAAATGTCTGGCGACAAGGCGACTTGATGCTTGAAGGCTGGTCTCTGTGTCAGGGCGGGGCAAGCGGTGTCGGAGCTGCCGTCTACCGAGATATGGAACCTCGCCTTCGATGACATCGCATTGATTGACGGGGGCAATCGGTCGAGCTGGGTCTGGCTTGCGTTTCAGCTATGCTTCCTATGCTTCCTATGCTTCCTATGCTTCCTATGCTTCCTATGCTTCCTATGCTTCCTATGCGAACAAGCTCGTATTCCGTCCCGAGAGGGCGATGC
>JAAELR010000464.1 GCA_024226455.1 Paracoccaceae bacterium | reverse complement strand
CGACATGTTCGTGGTTCGACACCCCAACAGCGGCGCCGCCCATTTCATTGCCCAGCACTGCGCACCCCATGTAAGCATCGTTAACGCCGGCGACGGCCGTCACGCTCACCCCACCCAGGCCATGCTGGACATGTTCACCATCCGCCAGGTCAAGGGGGACTTCAGAAAACTCCGGGTGGCCATCGTCGGGGATATCCTCCACTCCCGCGTGGCACGCTCCCAGATCCATGCACTGACGACTCTAGGCACGCCTGATGTCCGCGTTGTAGCCCCTCGCACCCTGATCCCGGCCCAGGTCGAAACCTTGGGGGTACACGTCTGCCACGACATGAAAAAGGGGCTGAAGGACGTGGATGTAGTCATCATGCTGCGTCTACAAAAGGAACGGATGCAGGGAGGTCTGCTGCCCAGTGAACACGAGTATTTCCGCTTCTATGGCCTGACCAGAGACAAACTGGCGGTTGCCAGCCCGGACGTCATCGTCATGCACCCGGGACCATTGAACCGGGGAGTGGAGATCGATTCGGATGTGGCCGACGGGGTGCAATCGGTGATCCTGCAACAGGTCACCTTCGGCATTGCCGTGCGCATGGCCGTTATGTCCATGTGCCTGGGCAGCCATGCCGGGGGAGAAGTTTGATGCGAATCAGTATCCTCGGGGGGCGTATCATCGACCCAGGCAATGGGATTGACGCCATTCTTGACCTGCACCTGGGCGAGGATCGGATCGTGGCGGTAGGCCCGGCGCCGGATGGCTTTACAGCGGACCGTACCTTACAGGTTCCCGGACATGTCGTCTGCCCCGGCCTGGTGGATCTGCGTGCCCGGCTGCGGGAACCAGGGCATGAACACAAGGCCACCATCGCCAGCGAAACCCGGGCGGCGGCCGCGGCCGGCATCACCACCCTATGCTGCCCGCCCGACACTGTTCCGGTTATCGACACCCCGGCGGTGGTGGAAATGCTCCACCGGCGGGCCGCGGATTCTGGTCATGCCAAGATAGAAGTCCTCGGGGCCATGACCCAGGGCCTGGAAGGAAAACAACTCGCGGAGATGGGCGCCCTGGGCGCCGCGGGCTGCGTAGGGATCAGCAATGGGCTCCAGCCCATCTCCGATACCGAATTCATGCTGCATGCCATGGAATATGCCGCCACCTTCAACCTCACCGTTTTTCTCCATGCGGCGGACTACTGGCTGGCGAGAGACCGCAGCGCCCACGAAGGAGCCGTGGCTACCCGTCTGGGGCTTCCGGGGCTCCCCGAAACTGCGGAGACCATTGCCGTCGCCCGCGATCTGCTACTGGTGGAGCAGACCGGAGTAAGCGCTCACTTTTGTCACCTGACCACGGACCGGGCGGTGGAGATGGTTGCCCAGGCCCAGGCCAGGGGGTTGCCAGTGACCGCGGACGTCACCGCCCATCACCTGCACCTGATCGATCTGGACATCGCAAATTTCCACACCCAGTGCCGGGTATGCCCGCCTTTGCGTACCCAGCGGGATCGGGATGGCCTGCGGCGTGGTATCACAACGGGTGTAATCAGCACCATCTCCTCCGACCACCAACCCCATGAACTCGACGCCAAGCTGGCGCCTTTTTCCGCCTCGGAGCCCGGCACCTCTGCCCTGGAGACCCTGCTGCCCCTGACTCTGCACCTGGAGGATGATGGCATCCTGGATTTAAATACGGCACTTGCCTCCATCACCAGCAACCCCGCATGCATTCTCGGCCTGGAAGCGGGCACCCTTGGGGTGGGCAAGCCCGCGGATATCTGCATCTTCGATCCGCAACGCTACTGGACCCTGACCGAGGAGAATATTGTCAGCCGCGGCCACAATAGCCCCTTCATTGGCTGGGAACTCAGGGGGCGGGTCAGCCATACGCTGCTGGGGGG
>JAAELR010000463.1 GCA_024226455.1 Paracoccaceae bacterium | reverse complement strand
TATCCCCTGCCAGCGCAACGCGGGTTTCGCGGGGTGGTGCCCGTTTGGATTGATGCGGCGGGGCGGGTGTGGTTTGAAAGGGCATGACAACGCCTCCAGAGACCGCCTTTGCCGACGCCCTGGCCCGGTGCCATCATACCCAGCGGCTTGAAGATCTGGCCGAAGCCTTTTTCGCCCAGAGTGTCACCTTTCGTCTGGAAAGTGCCGGCGCTTCGGCCCCGGTGGGGATTGGCGCCCATATCCGGCGCTCGTTTCTGGGGGCATTGGGGCCCGGGGCATCAGAGCAGGCGCAGGCGGGCAGGCCGTGCAGCTGGGACCCGCCCTCGGCGCTGGATGTGTTTTGCCGCGAGCAATTGCGCGGCCCGCGCGGTGACGGGCTGCCCAAGCCCTATGTGGTCGAATGCAGCCTCGATCACGGCGATCTGATCGTCACTTTGCGGGTTTTCGGCATGGCCAATGACTGGTTCATGGCTGTTGCCGAGGCGATGGCCGAAGGTATGCGCGGCATTCTACCCTGGAAGCGGCTGTTTCCCGGTCGCAAATCGCCTCCGCGCATCCTGTCGCGCGAATTCAGTATTGGTGAATTGCGGCCAATGCCTGCCGATGCGTGCTCAGCCCGGCTGGTATTCACATCCCCAACCGATACCGGCGGCAGCGATCCGCATGCCGAGCCACACCGGATTCTCACCCGGCTGCAGCGGCGCGTTGACGGTATCTCGCGTTGGAACGGCGTGGGGCTTGCCGATGAGGCCGCGCGAGCGCTGGCCGGGCAGGCAAAGGGTTTCGCTTTCGACACATCCGGGCTGCGTACCAGCGGCTACCTTAGCCCCAATGCGCGCGGGCAGGCGCGTCGCAAGGATACCATGACCGGCGCGTCGCTGATCACCGGCGACATCCCCCGGATCTGGCCGCTGCTGTTGGCCGACATTCGGGTGGCGGAGGCCCCGACGCTCGCACCGGGCGACCTTATCGACCTCGATGGCATGTCCTACACTGTGCAGGGCGAACCGGTGCGGGATCGCGAACGGCTGATCTGGACGGCGGAACTGGTGCCCG
>JAAELR010000462.1 GCA_024226455.1 Paracoccaceae bacterium | reverse complement strand
CGGCATCGGGGCTCAGCGCCGCCAGGGCTTTTGCATCGAAGGCGGCCGCGAAGGTCTCGCGCGGGACGGGTTCGGGGGCAAACCAGCTCAGCAGGTTGAGCAGCGCCTGGGCGGCCGGTGAGAGCTGGGCAAAGCTGGTTTCCCAGGTAATGGCCAGGCTGTGGGGGTAATCCCGGGCGTCGTGCCAGTGGCGCAGCTTTGCCTCGTGCCGTTCCCAGCGCCGTTGGTATTCCCCGAGGCCGATGCGTTTTTTGTTGATGAACGCCCCGGCCTGTTCCAGGGCCAGGGCCAGTCCACCCAAGGTCCGAGCCAGGACGCGGGCGGTTTCCCCATCGGTGTCGGTGGCCGTGCGGCGGTCGGTTTTTTCCAGCAGAAAGGCAACGGCATCGGCATCGTCCAGGGTATCGAGCGCCAGGGCGCCAATACTGTTACCCCAGTCCGTGCGCCGCGAGGTGATTAGCACATGGCCTTCTTGCAGCGAGGGCAGCAGGCGGTCCACCGCCGTGGCGGCCTCGGGGGTATCGACATTGTCGAGTATCAGCAACCAGCCGGGTTGCCGGTTCAGCCAGCGCAGCGCAGCCGCCACTTGCAGTTCCTGTTCCCGGGCGGCCTGTTCCGGCAGATCGAGTATCCGCACGCCACACAGCCGGGCGAGACCGCGATCGAGGTTTTCGGGCGAGTCGGCGCTGACAAACAGGCGGGCGCCATAGTCCGCGATGCAGCGCCAGGCGTATTCCACGGCCAGGCGGGTTTTGCCCACACCCCCAAGCCCGTGTATGGCCTGCTTGGCGACAATGGCGGTGGCCTGCCCCGTGCCGGCCGACAATTGGGCCCGGATCTCCCCGATGACGGTGTCACGGCCTTTGAACAGGGTTCCCAGTGAGTCATAGGGGAGATTTTGCGGGGTTGCACTGGCTAACTGGAATCCATCGCGCAAAACCAGTCGCGCCAGATTGTCAATAGAATCAAATTCGTTGCGGTCTTTGCCGCTGGCCTTGATTTCATCGATAAACGCCTGTTGCCGTCGGGTCTCGGGATCCGACTGTTCGACCGGATGTTGTTGCAGATAGCCCGGCGCGGCGAAATAGACGTATACCGGTTTTGCCGCGGCTTGGGTGGCATCGAGACGCTCACCCCTGGCGAAATGGTATTCCCACTGGGTGTAAGAACGTGCCGGAGCGCCTTCAGGCGTCGCGGCGGG
>JAAELR010000461.1 GCA_024226455.1 Paracoccaceae bacterium | reverse complement strand
TCAGACATGGGTGAAATCATTCGTCGACTGGTATAATGGCGAGCACTTGCACAGCGCCATTCGCTTCGTCACGCCGAATACGCGCCACGCGGGGCATGGGCGGGCGACTTTGCACCGCCCATTGCAAGGACTTGCGCCAGGAGCACGCCGATAGCCCCAATCGCGTCTGGCCGCTTCAGCTGCCTCGCGCCGCCAAATGCCTCATCGAGATCTTCGTAGATCAGTTGCATACCGCCTTGTTCATGGTCGCCGCGTTGCAGGCGGATTTGAGCGCAAGAGAACCTGACATGCACCATGCCATCCAGATCCTGCATGGCCTCTGCAGTCGCCAAGCGCTCCAGGTGCATGGCGAGCGCGCCGTCGAGATTGCCACGCATCTGCAGGATGTCGGCGATCTTGCCCTTTGTGACAGCGATGGAGTGTTTGTCGCCGAGGGCCTCGTAGACCGGGAGCTGTTCGCGCTCGCGGATGCGCAGCGCGCCGTCGAGGTCTCCGCGCATCTGCAGGATGTCGGCGATTTGGCCCTTTGTGACAGCGATGGAGCGTTTGTCGCCGAGGGCCTCGAAGGCCGGGAAGTGTCGCCGTGCGATTGCCGGAGTATCTCTGTGGCTTTAATGCCATCGAAAGACTAGTGCCCCGCACCGCCGACACTGTCGAGCGCCAAAAGGAAAACCTCAATCTCCTGCGGCGTGCCCAGCATGTCCTGCCATTGGTTGTTGCGCAGGATCTGCGGGCGCTCGCCGTTTCGGAACCTTAGGCTGACATTTCGGCCCCCGGGGGTACTGAAACGCACGGTCAGCTCCTTGCCGGTTGGAACCAGTCTGCGCAGCGCCAAGATACAATGGGCGCAAACGTAACGGTTGTTGATGTCCAGAAGTCCGCGCGTGATTGAAGAGTTGCGCAGTACGCCTGCGGCCTCGCCCTCGGCGTGGCGTAGCGAGCGGTCCACGATTCCAGAGTGCGAGCAGTGACACCCTCTTCGACCAGTTCCTGGCGTGCCCGTTCGACGGTGGCACGACGCTGGGGTGTCAGAGCGTCGTCGGACCGAACGCTGCCCAACGTACGCTCGCCGGACCCGGGATTGTCGGCGTCGCGGAAAATGCCCTGTGTGAAATCGTCCGGGTCATGCGGAAGATCCCAGCCGCGGAACGGCGGATAGCCACCGCCGAAGCCGAGACCGTTGAGAATGCTGGCCGCCAGTTCCCGCGTAAAGTCGCTGGGTCGACGCGGACGCGAGGGCGGCGGCCTCTGCCGGGCAAAGCCGGGACGCGGCGCGCCACCGGGTTCCAGTCGGCTTTGTGTGGCGCGCCGTGTGGAGGCGCGAACGGCGGTGGCCAGCCCACCGGGACCGCTGCCGGGGACAGGTACCGCTTGGGGCGCAACAGGCGTGGGGCGCGGCGCTGAGGTCACCGGCTCGGGCGCGTCGGCGAGCGGACGCGTCCGGCTGGGTGGCAGGCGGCGTCCTGCGCCTGCCGGTCTACCGCCGCCGGTTGTTGACGGGCTGCTACCCGCCGCCGGGGCGCGACCCGGCGACGGCAGGCGCGAGCCGCCGCGCGGCGGGTTGACGCGTAGCGCGCCGTTGATCCGTGGCAGTGGCTGGCCCGGTACGCCGGGCGGGCGGGTGCCGTTGGTGGTGACACCGGGCCGCGCAGGTCGCGGCGCCGGCCCGCGACTGCCAAGCCCCCCCCCCATGCGCCCACCCATCGCGCTGCCGTTCATCCCCGGCCTGACCGGGGTCGCTGGTGTTGGCACGGGTCTCGGCCCGCCACCCACCGGGCGCGGCGCGCTGCCGCCCGCTGCACGGCCCAGCGCCGCACCGCCAAAGCGCATAAGTCCAGCTGTGAACAGCGTGATACCTCCGGTGACGATGGCCCGCTGGATTTCCGAGACGCCGAGGTTAAACTCCTCAATCGTATCGGCGGTCAGGGCATGGTACATTCCAATTATCAGCGGCACCAGCGTTGGGCCAACCATTGCCGTGATGACAGGTATGATCGACCCTGCGGTCAGCACCGACGCCCCGGCCAGAAGCCCCATGAACACCAACATCGCCGCCAGCGCCTCGGGCGTCAGAAGGCCGCGCAGTTGGCTTTTTAACTCCTCGCCCAGTTCATCGCTGTCAAAGGCTTCAGAGAACGCTTCCAACAGCCGGTCAGCACTGTCCATGCGCTCGAATTCGCGCACCTGGCGCACGCGGCTCTCCATCGCCGCCCGGGTGCGGCCCATATCCAGCAGAAGCCGCTTGTGGTGGTCGAAGACGCGGTTGTCCAGCAGGTCCCAGTCGTCGTTGACGCTATAGAGTTTCAGGCCGAAGTTCCGGGCCATGGTCTGCAAATCGAGGCGTCGTAGTTTCAGCCGTTCGGCGTCGAACACGGCCTCGGTCGACAGGTCGATACCGCGTGGGATGGAATATGCCAGTCCACGTTCGCGAATGTAGGATTCCAGCGCCAGGCGGCGCTGGTAATCGAGCTTTTCGTCGCGCCGACCGGTGCGTTCACCGACGGGGTCGCGCAGGCGAAACGGTCGTTCCGGTGCGTCGTCACCCTCACGCACGCGGGTTTCGTCTTCGCCACCGTCTGCCGGGGGCTGGCCGCCGCCATCGCGCTGATCGCCCGGCGGCGCGGCGCGGGGCGCGGTTTCCGGCCGACGCTGCGGCATCGCCGGGGCGCGCGTCGGGTCGAGAGCCGGTTTGGGACGTGGTGCGGGTTGACCGCCACCACCACCGCCGCCGCCACCCCCGCCGCCATTGACGGGCGGCTGCGGCTTTTCAGGCGGTTTGGGCGTCTCGGCACCGGTCTCGTCTGCCCCATCGGTGGCGTCATTGGCCACCTCTTCGCCGTTTTCATCCTCGCCATCGTGGTGTTTGTCGCAAGGTGGGCAGGGTTGTAGGCCAAAGCGTGGAGTTGCAGACGAACTTCGTTGGCCGCAAAGCGCATGCAGGAAAGCCGCGTCCACTTGAGCGCGTATTTGCCCTCTTTTATCCTCGCCTGGCAGCGTATGCTTGCATGCGCGAGAGGGTGCTGCTCGGCGGTACCTCGGCCATTGTAGAACACCAGCACCCGCTCGTTCGGCAGGCTGCGATTGGTGACGATGAAGCCGACGGT
>JAAELR010000460.1 GCA_024226455.1 Paracoccaceae bacterium | reverse complement strand
TTGCCGCATGAAGAAGTTCAGGATATTTGCTGATATTCATCGCAACAATGGCCAAGCAGATATGATTGCCAAGAATGTAGGGGCTCTGGCAAACCTGAATCTGAAGACAGCGTGATCGAATGGGTAGGGATAACCTCGGCCAAAAACAGCCCCCTTGTTGTGAATCAAGTCTAATGTGTTTTTCGGGACAGGCGGGCCGCCGTTGTGCTGGCAAGATCGGGGCAACACGCGGTAGTCGCAGTGTGGCGGCGAAGACTCAGGTTTCGGTGGGGCCAGTCGGGGCGGTGAGTGCAAAAACCGGATTTCCAGCCACCCCCCGGCGGCGTGGCGCTGGACGGGGCCATCCGATTTCTTTGTGACCCGCCGGACCTGACAATTCCCTGACAGTTCGATTAAGCGAAACCTCAAGGCGCGCGCGTATACATCCTGACGAGACCCACCCCGGGGTCTCGTCGTGCAAACGCCACTCACAAGGACCGGAGACCATGGGCGGACGACTATCCAAGGGTGCTGTGTTACGTGGTCTCCGGTTCGTGCATTCCTGGCTCGGTATCTTCATCGTGCCCTGGATCATCATCATCGGCGCCACCGGCCTCTATCTCAATCACGCGACGGCCATCCTGTCGTTGATCGATGCGGAACCCTATGAAGAGTCCCAATTCGCCGGTTGGCCAGGGGCCAGGCCCGCCGACCTCGAGGCGGCGCTGGACATTGCAGCGGGGGTCTGGCCGGACGAACCGGTACTTGCCTCCGAGAACGGCGTCTACCACGACAAGCGCTCATTCATTCTGAAAAAGGCCAGCGGCCGCGTTATCGTCACCCGCGATACCGGGCATTACTTCGTCAAGACCAACCTGACCCGCACAACTTTTGCCCCCGACGGTACCCGGCTGCACCGGCGTATCTACTGGGGCAGCATTTTCGGACAGTTGCACACCGACGGCTGGGTCGGCGGGCGGCTGGGGTCGTGGCTTGCCGATATCACCAGCGTCGCAATGGTCGTCTTCGGCCTGACCGGAATTGTGCTTTGGTGGCTGCCGCGCGCGCGTCGCTACGGCAGGTTCCTGCGGCGCATGGGCAGCGTGGCAAAACGGACCCGGATGCCGGAAAGTCGCGCCCGCTGACCGCACTTTCAGCCTTGGCTATCCGGCCGCGCCCTCGTCAGCGCTCCCGGCGCCGGAAAGCTCTTCGATCACCTGCGCCCAAAGCTCTGGCGGCTGCGAGCCGGGCACCGCGTGGCGTTGAGCGACAATGAAGGTCGGCACCCCGGTCACACCCTTTTCGCGGGCCCAGGCGTCGCGGGAACGGATATCGTCGGCATCCGCGTCGCCCTGCAGTAGCTGACGGATCATCGCGGCATCCAGCCCCGCGCTGTCGGCAATGTCAGCCAGAACGTCGATATCGCCGATATCGCGGCACTCGCAGAAATAGGCCCGGAACAGGGCGGCCACCACCGGGGACTGGCGCTTTTCGATCCCGGCCCAGTGGATCAGGCGGTGGGCGTTCAGCGTGCTGGGGGTGCGCTGGATCCCGGCAAAGTCGATCTCCAGCCCCGCCGCCTCTGCCGCCTCGACCACCGGCGCATAGGCCTGAACAGCGCCGTCGCGCCCGCCGAACTTGGTCTCCAGATGCTGGCGCCGGTCCATTCCGCGGGTGGGCATCTCGGGGTTCAGCTGGAACGGATGCCACTCGATCTCGAACGGGTGATTGCCCGACGCCTCCAGCGCCCGGTCCAGATTGGCCTTGCCGATATAGCACCACGGGCAGATCGGATCGCTGAGGATATCAAGTTTGACCATGGGCGGCCTCCTGGGTTTCGCGCAGCACCCGGCGCTGGATCTTGCCGTTGGGGTTCTTGGGCAGCGCCTCGATGCGGGTATAGATACGCGGGCATTTGTAGCGCGCCAGCAAGGTTGCGGCAAAGTGGTCGAGCCCGGCGGGGTCCAGCTCGTGCTCGGCCACGTAATAGGCGGCGATCACGCTGGTATCGGCCTTCAGGCGAAGCTCTATGGCGGCGCATTCGTGGATCTCGGGATGCGCGTTCAGCACAGATTCAACCTCGATCGGCGAAACCCGCACGCCTCCGGCATTCATCATGTCGTCGCCGCGCCCCAGATAGGTGATGGCGCCGTCTTCGGCCATCGACACGGTGTCTCCGGTCCCAAACCAGTCGCCGCCGGGCCGCTTTGGGGCGCCACGGGTGCTGTTCCAATACCCCAGCATCAGCCCGGGATCGCCGGTGCTGACCGCCAGCGTGCCGGGCTCGCCAAACGCCACCGGCCCTTCGGGGCCCATCACCGCCACCTTTCGCCCGGTCTGCGGATGCCCCAGCGTGGCCTCGGGGGCGGGGTTGGCGGGCGAGCCCGACACGAAGGTAGAGCATTCCGACATGCCATATGCCTCATGCACCGGGGTGCCGGTCTGGCCCTGCCAGTTGCGCCGTGTGACGGCGGGCAGCTTTTCGCCCGCCGACAACCCATGGCGTAGCTTTGGCAGATCCGGTATCGGGTGGCGCAGAAGCTGACGGTAGACCCCGGGGGCGGCGGCAAAGAGGCTGGCGTCGTGACGTTTCAGCAGCAGCGGCAGATGCGCCGGTGTGATGCCGGGGCCGGGGATCAGCGCGGTGGCGCCGCGGGTCCACGGATCGAGCAGGCCAGTACCCAGCGTGTAGGTCCAGTTGAAGGCGCCGGCATGCAGCAGCCGGTCGGCATCGGTCAGTCCGTACCAGCCGTCCCACATCAAACGCCGCGCCCAGATGGCGCGATGGGCGTGGGTGACGGCGCGGGGCGTGCCCGCGGTGCCAGAGGTATAGATGATGTATCCCGGCCGCTCCGGGTCGCCCATGGCGAAATCGGTGGGCGGTAGATCGTGCATGGCGGCAAGATCCGCGGCGAGGATCACCGGGGCGGGCACCGGGTTGGGCAGCGACAGGCCCTCGTCGGCAACGATCAGTGCGGGCGTGATTTCGGCGGCGATCCTGGCGATCTCGGGCGCGGTCAGCAGGGCCGATGTGGGCACCGGGATCAGATCGGCGGCAAGGGCGGCCAGATAGGTAATGGGAAACTCGGCGGTGTTTCCAAGCCGCATCAGGATGCGGTCGCCCGGTCGCGCGCCCGACTGCCCCAGGCCGGTGGCGGTGCCCTGCACAGCCCGGGTCAGACTGGCGAACGACCAGCGCCTTGCCCCCGAGAGGGAAAGGACCGAAAGCGCGATCTTGTCCGGCGTCGCTTGCCCGGCGGCCAGCACATAGGCGGCCAGATTGAACGGGCTGGGGCAGGGGGGCGGTTTGCCCCGGTTGAAGATCGCGCGCATATCAAGCCGACTATGGGTGCCGCGCGAAACCTGCAAGCCAATTGCTGGGCCATTGCCTGTGTCCCCATGGGGACATATGGGTAAGCCTTTGTTTTGTACCATGGTAGCGCTATCGCCTCACGAAAGGCAAACTGTCAGGCGCTGGCTCGTCGCAAGGATCGCTCCGGTTGCAACTCGGGCTGCCGGCCGCAAATGCGCCGGTGAGATGTATGTTTTCGACGGGCGAGTTTCGGCAGGCAATTACTCACCCCGTCTGCTTTCAGTTTCAGGCCAGGGTGGTTTTGATGGTTTCCCATGAGGATTGGCCGCGTAGCTTGGCGGTGTCGGCGACGGATCTCACGGCGCAATCCCCTTTGGCGGCCCACATTGATCGGAAACCATTGGTGACTTTGCGCTGGATCACTGAGGTGCGCAGGGCGCGCTCGCAGGCATTGTTGGTGACCTCTACTTCGCCGGGAAAGTCCAGAAACGTGAGCTGTCTAGGGCTGGCCGGCGCCATCTTGCCCCGCAAGCCCTCTGCGAACTGGCAATCGGATGGGGTGCTGAGAAGCTCTGCCAGATTGCGCTCAAGTTCGCATTTCTTGCGCTTGATCGTGCTGGCTGCGTAGGTCTTGATGTCGCGGGCCAGCGTGAACACCCGATCCATCCAGAGATTGAGATAAAACGGAAGCGGGTCTTGGCTGGCCTCAACCCCAAAAGCGATGTCACGTGCCCTCTTCTCGGTGATTGCTTGCAATCACCTGCCAGGCAAGGAGTGCGCCAGGCATGTCTGATGGTGGTCCCCGTGTTTTTGCTGCGCAGAGTAGCCATCCGAAAGCCAAACCTTCGGGCGATGCGTCCCCATGACGTCGCGCACCACCTGGGCTGCCCGGCTGTGTTGCACGTCGTGCAGGACCGCGTGGTTGCTCATGAACACCCGGTGATAGCCGTTCGA
>JAAELR010000459.1 GCA_024226455.1 Paracoccaceae bacterium | reverse complement strand
TTGCCGCATGAAGAAGTTCAGGATATTTGCTGATATTCATCGCAACAATGGCCAAGCAGATATGATTGCCAAGAATGTAGGGGCTCTGGCAAACCTGAATCTGAAGACAGCGTGATCGAATGGGTAGGGATAACCTCGGCCGAAAACAGCCGCCTTATTGTGAATCAAGTCTAATGAACCAAACGCCCTTGACACAGCCTCAAACAGAGAGCAGCGAGCTGCTGAAGGTTCACTTTTCGAGCCGACCCGTGGGGAAATTCTACGGTTGTCAAAGATTTTGGAGTTTGTTTTTTTGGTTATTTCCTCGCATAGTGACCTGATCGGCAACCAAATGCGTTCGGGCCGCAGAAAAAGGCTTGCGCACAACAACAGGGATCTTTTTGCTATGGGACTCTTTTCCAAATTCACCGGTGCGGCGCTGGCCTTCACCATGATAGCGGGGGCTGCTGCTGCTCAGGACATGCAATTCTTTCGCATCGGCACCGGAGGGGCCGGCGGTACCTATTTCCCGATCGGCGGGATCCTTGCCAACGCGATTTCCAATCCACCCGGCTCGCGCGCATGTGACAAGGGCGGCAACTGCGGCGTACCGGGCCTTGTGGCCATTGCGCAATCGACCAACGCCTCGGCTCACAACGTGAACGCGATCCAGGCAGGGCAGATGGAAGCCGGTCTTTCCGGCGCGGCCACGCTGCATTTCGCCTATCACGGAGTCGGAAAATACGAAGGCAACGCCAAGCCGGACCTGCGGGTGATTGCCAACCTCTTCCCCGAAGACCTGCATCTGGTGCTGCCCAAAGGCGGCTCGCTTGACGGGCTGGCGGACCTTGTGGGCAAGCGCGTGGGTATTGCGCAGGCCGGCTCGGGAACACAGATCGCTGTAGAACTGATCATCGGTGATCATGGTGTGAACCGCGACAATATCAACGAGGCTGAACTGAACAACTCGCAATCGGCCGAACGCCTGGCCGACGGCCAGCTTGATGCGTATTTCTATGCCGCTGGCACCCCGGTCGCGGCGATGATCCAGCTCGACAACACCAAAGGGATGGAGCTTTACAACTTCAGCACTGAAGAGGTGAGCATGGCCAATGCGACAGTGCCCTACTACATCCCGTCGAAAATTCCGGCAGGCACCTATCCGGGAGTTGCCTATGACGTGAACACCGTTGCGGTGTCGGGCATCATGGTGACAAACGCCAATATCGATGAAGAACTGATCTATCAGATCACCAAGGCGATGTGGTCGGATACCGCCCGCAAACTTCTCGATAACGGCCACCCCAAAGGCAAGGTCATCACGCTTGAGACCGCGCTCGATGGCATCGGCGGCATCGGCGTTCCGCTGCATCCGGGCGCAGAGCGGTTCTATCGCGAAGCCGGCTTGCTGGAGTAGGCGATCCGCCGACAGTCAGGCGGCAGCGGTCTTTTGCCCGCTGCCGCCCTTTTTTTTCGCATGCCCACGGGCGGCAATTGCCGTTTTGAGCTTGCGTGCTGGATCCCTGACGGAGCCCGATCGCCATGCCCCTGCCTTCGCACCTGGACAATGTCGCGCTTGAAGAGCTTGAAAAGAAGTACGACACGGCACTCAACACCCGCAACAACGGTCCAAGGCTGACGCGGGTTATCTATTGGGCAACGATCGGTTTTGCCTTCTATCACATCTGGACCGCCGGATTTGGAACGCCGGTGGACCATGTTCATATGGGCATTCATCTGTCGGGGCTTTTCCTGTTCATCTTTGTCGGCTTCCCGCTGATCAAGACCACGTATTCACTGAAATGGCACGGACCGTCGCTTTGGAAGCCGGGCAACGTGCCGCTTTACGATTGGATGCTGGTGGGGCTGTCAATCGTGGCCGCGTTGTTTTTATGGTTCAGCTGGCGTGGGTTTCAGGGGCTGGGGTTCGATCTGCCCGAACAGGCGCTGCGTCAGGGCGACCCGTCGGGACTCGATGTCTTCTTTGGCTCGATTCTGATCGTCACGGTGCTCGACATAGCCCGCCGGACCATTGGTTTCGTGCTGCCGCTGATCATTCTGGTCTTCGTCAGCTATGCCCTTTTCGGCCCCTATATGCCCGCACAGATCCTCAAACACCCGGGCGTCGACTGGCGGCAGTTTGTCAACAACATGTATTTCCCGGCCGAAGGCATCTTCGGCGTCACGCTCTGGGTCGTTTCGACGGTGGTGTTTCACTTTGTGCTGTTCGGGGTGGTGGCCCAGAGGATGGGGTTGGGGCAGTTCTTTGTCGACAATGCCATGATCCTTGCAGGGCGGTATACCGGTGGCCCGGCCAAGGTGTCGGTCGTCTCGTCGGCATTTTTCGGCACCATCTCGGGGTCGTCGATCGCCAACACGGTCTCGACCGGATCGCTGACCATCCCGAACATGAAGAAACTTGGATATCCCGGGCATTTCGCTGGCGGGGTCGAGGCTGCCTCGTCCGCGGGTGGCCAGATCACGCCGCCGATCATGGGAGCGGCAAGCTTTCTGATGGCCGAGTATCTGGAGGTGCCCTATACCACCATCGTCATTGCCGCAATCATCCCGGCGATGATGCACTATATCGGGGTCATCTCGATCGTGCATTTCACCGCCAAGAAACTGGGCCTGCACGCATATCCCAAAGAGCAGCTGCCCAAGGTGGTACAGGTCTGGCGCGACGGCTGGTACACAATCATCCCGCTGATCGCTCTGCTCTTGGTACTGTTTTCCGGCTACTCGCCAAATATGGCGGCCTTTATCGGGCTTAACCTTTGTATTGTCGTCGGGTTCTGTGCCTTCAACAAACCAGCATCGCTTGTTGTGCCGCTGGCGCTGCTCGGTTTCATCTTCTGGAAGGCGTCGCCCTATTCCGGCGAGGGTTATAGCCCCTCGATGGCAGGTATGCTGGCGGCACTGACCATCCTGGGCACGCTGCACCGCAACGAGCGGCAGAGCTTTCGCGATCTGTTCGACAGTTTTCATGTCGGCGTGCAATACGCGCTGGCGGTAGGGGCGGCCTCTGCCGCCGTCGGCATCGTTGTCGGCGTGATCAACACCACCGGCGTCGGCTTTCGCCTGGGTTTCATGGTGACCGGCAGTGCGGCGGATATGGCCACAACCATTGCGCCGCTATTTGACTGGTCGGGCTTGGCGGCGTTTTCGCAAGGCTCGATCCAGCAGTTCCTGTCGCTGGTGCTGATCGCCATGGCCTGTATCCTGATGGGGGCGGGCCTGCCGACGACCGCGCTTTACATCATGTTGGTGGCCGTGGCCCAGCCGGCGCTGGCCCAGCTTGGCGTTCCGCCGCTCGCCACCCATATGTTCGTGCTTTACTACGGCGTGATCTCCGAGATCACCCCGCCGGTCTGTGCCTCGGCCTATGCGGCGGCCGGGATTGCCGGGGCGAACCCGTTCCGCACCGGCATCAGCGCCTTTACTCTGGGGATCGGCAAACTGATGGTGCCGATGGTTTTCGTCTATGCACCGGTGATGCTGATCGTCTTGCCCGAGTATTTCACCTGGGTGGGATTCTTTCAGGTAACGATTACATGCGCGCTGGGTGTCTTTGCCATCGCCACCGCCGTGTCGTCCTACTTCCTTGCGCCTCTCAAAGGTCTTTGGCGGTTACCGATGGCTATTGGCGGGTTGCTGCTGGTCGCGCCCAGCCTTGGTTCGGACATCACAGCCCTTGTGGTCATGGTGCCGGTGCTTCTGCAACAGATCGCTGCCAAGAAAAGCCTAGGGGACACGGCATGAACGTCATTGCTTCAGTCACCTCCCAGGACGTGACCGTTCCTGAATCAGAAGGCCAATGGCACGAAAACCCCTCAAAATACCTGGGGCACAGCACTAGCGGCAATGATGCGTGAGGTGGTTTCGCGCCGCGCCCATTACGGGTAGATTTCCCGATAAACCGGCGAATACCCGAGGCGTGACCGCCTGGCGGGATCGCCGGGCGTCATGTCTGAGATGAAAGGCACTGGCATATTGATGGAAACATGGGTTTGCTGACCATGGGCATCGACCCGGCCCTGCTGGCCTTCCCGTTCGTCATGGTGGTGATCGGGACGGTGTTTCAGACCGCGACCGGTGCGGGCCTGGGTCTTGTAGCCAGCCCTGCTTTGTTGTTTTTCTTCGACGCGCCGACCGCCGTTCAGGTTGCCACGGCTCTGAATCTCGTTTTGTCGGTCACTTTTCTCCCCTTCGAATGGCACCAAGCCGACCGTCGCTCCTTCGCCGCCATGATCTTCTGGGCCGCGCTCGGTATCCCTTTCGGGCTGTGGGTTTTGTTCAGTTTGCCAGGTTCCACGCTCAAACTGCTCTGCGGGGTTCTGATCTGCCTGTCCGTAATTCAGCTTCACCTTTCGCGCGAACGGCCCGTGTCGCCCAGCACGCCGCGTTCGCGCATGGCCATGCCTTTCGGTGCGGTCGTGGCCGGTCTCATGACCGGCGCGCTGGCCATTCCCGGCCCGGCGGCGGTCTGGGCATTGCTCAATACCGGTTTGTCAGTGCAGGCGATACGGGCGACGCTCAGGCTCTTCTTCGTTGCGGTTTATCTTCTGATGTTCGCGATGCAGCTTGCGGCACAAGGACCTGCCGCGTCTTTCGCACCCGTGGCGTTCGTGTTGCTGCCGGCAATGGTTGCGGGTATCGCAATTGGATTGGTCGTGCGCCGTCGAATAGCGGACACGACCCTTCGAACATTGTTGAAATGGCTGCTTTTGCTGATGGGAGTGGCGATGCTTGCGGGAGGCTTGAAACTTGCCTGATCCCTTCGACGCGGTTCTTCAGGACCTGCCGGGGCTTTGCGCCTTTCCCCGGACCCCGCTTTTTTCCGAGCCCACATTGCTGGAACCGATGGCCCGGCTGGGAATGGGCTTGGGCATTCGACTTGACATCAAGCGCGACGATACCCTGCCGCTGGTGATGGGGGGCAACAAGGTCCGGCAGCTAGAATTCTACTTGGGCGCCGCCGCGGCGATGAAGGCCGATACCGTCCTGATCACCGGCGCGGTGCAGTCAAACTTTGTCCGGCTTTGCGCCGCCGGTGCCCGCAAGCTGGGCATGATGCCGGTGGTGCAACTGGAAGACCGGGTGCCGAAGGACGATATCTTCTACAACAGCTCGGGCAATGTCCTGCTGCTGAAGATGCTGGGGGCCGAGATCGTCCACTTTTCCGAGGGTGAAAACGAGGCCGCGGCAGACGCCAATCTGGACCGCTTGGCGCAGGAATTGCGCGAGAAGGGGCGCAACCCTTACGTGGTGCATCTGGGCATTGATCATCCTCCGATCGGTGGTCTGGGATATGCCGCGGCAGCTTGCGAACTTCATCGCCAGTATCATGCGGCGGGCAGTTTGCCCGATAGCATCGTCATCCCTTCGGGCAGTGGTTTGACCCATGCCGGTTTTCTGGCTGGGGCGCGGGCGATCGGGTGGCAGGTTCCGGTCTGGGGCGTCTGCGTGCGCCGCGATGCCGGGCAGCAGCATCAACGGGTCCTGCGCAGGGTCAGGGAAATCGCCGGGATGCTCGGCCACGGGGACAAGCTGCGGGACAGCGACGTCAAGGTCGACGATACCTGTCTTGCTCCCGGCTATGGCAGGTTGAACGACCATGTGGCCGAAGCGATGCGGCTGGCGGCCCATAAAGAAGCCATCCTCACCGACCCCGTTTACTCCGGAAGGACGCTGGCAGGCCTCATCCATCTGGCCCGCTCCGGCGCCATTCAGCCGGGGCAGCGCGTGACCTTCATCCATACCGGCGGGACGCCCGCAATCTTTGGCTATCAGTACGATCTGGGCTCGGCGTCGTAGCTTTTGCTCGTGCCCCAGGCTGTTGGCCCGGAATTCGCACGGCTCTATGCAGGACCACACTGAATGCCGCCTCCAGCCCTGGCTTGCCTTCGATCTTGCGCCGGATATCCCTGATCAGGCGCCCCAGCCAGGTCCGCATCGTAAGCTTCCGGCGGCGCTTTCAATTACCCACAAGTCGCCAGTTACTTGTTTTTGCGGCTCGGAATCCTTCGTCGAGGTCGGCCAATCGCGTTAAGCCGCGCCAAATGACGGTTGTTCCGGGAGGCGGATCGCTGTTTCGGTCCAGGTA
>JAAELR010000458.1 GCA_024226455.1 Paracoccaceae bacterium | reverse complement strand
GCCGACAGGGCGATGCAAAAGGCTCGCATCTTGTCCAGCTCGGTAATTTCCGATCCCACTGTCCTGATCAGCTTGGGCCCGTATAGCGCGAGGCCCAGTGAAATGCCGATGGCACCGACTAGCATGACCCACAACGGAATGGCGGCCCTGCTCGAGATACCGCCCGTGGTCAGCGCATCGTCGATTGCCGCTAGTGGTCCGATCGAGTTGGCGACGTCGTTGGCGCCGTGCGCGAAACTCAACAAGGCCGCCGCGAAGATCAATGGGATCGTAAACAGGGCGTTGACCCCCGCCTTGTCATTCGTTTGCTGCGCCGATTTCCTGGCGACCCAGGGCCTGGAAAGATTGTAGATGACGAATGCGACTCCGGCGCCGATCAACAGTGCGGTGGTTATGTCGACCTTCCAGATCTTTTTGAAACCCTTGAGCGCAAGGTAAGTGGAAAATGCTAACGCCATGATTCCTACCAGGATCGGCACCATGCGCCTGGCCGAGGCCAGCATGTCGTCCTGGTAGGTAATCGTGCGCTTGATAAGGTAGAGAAAACCGGCTGCGATAAGGCCGCCAAGCACCGGGGAAATGACCCAGCTGGCGGCGATCTGCCCCACTCTGCCCCAGTTGGCCACTTCCCAACCGCCGGCCGCGATCCCCGCGCCGAGCACCCCGCCAACGATCGCATGCG
>JAAELR010000457.1 GCA_024226455.1 Paracoccaceae bacterium | reverse complement strand
GGCCATTAAGCAGGTGATCCGTCATCTGAACGGGATGGTGAAGATAAACATGGACGGCGGGCACCAGCGCGAGGCCAATATCGCCGCACTGCACAGGGACAAGTTCAAGAGCATTCTCGCCGCCGTTGGGATAGCCCATGCCGAGGGTACCGAGGCACTTTATGAGCATTGGCCCGATTGGGCCGACGATATCGTTGTCAGGGCCGGGCATCGCTGATGCTTGCCGCGACGGTTCTAGCGCCCTATCTGGTGGCGGTGGCGTTGTTCTTTGCCATCAGCACGCCGGTTTGGCCGGGGCTGCTTGTCGCATGTGCCGTTGCCGCGCGGGTGAACCGGCGGGCGGCGCTGACGCTGGCCGTCGGCACGCTTGCGCTGCAATACTCAAAGGCCAGTTTTGACGCTCACTTGTGGGTGTATTATGCAGCCACTTTTGCCCCTATAGGGTTTGTTTCACTGGCGGTAATAGATAAGATTGCGGGGATAACTTCGCTTCTGATCGCGCTTGCGTTTG
This sequence comes from Paracoccaceae bacterium, assembly GCA_024226455.1. Taxonomy (GTDB): domain Bacteria; phylum Pseudomonadota; class Alphaproteobacteria; order Rhodobacterales; family Rhodobacteraceae; genus JAAELR01. Next base: position 1,157 of record JAAELR010000457.1, on the reverse strand, counting down.
TCTTCGTGCATCCCGACCTAGCGGAAGTCATCTACATGCTGGGCTTGCTTTTGGCGGTGTATCGTGGACCGACTGGCGGAATATATGCAGGCGTTTTCCGACCTGCCCGCGAACCTGCAGGCGGCGCTTTGGGTGATAGTGCCTGCTTGCGCGGTTGCGCTATGGGTGGCGCTAACGGTGGCGGAGATGGCGTTCTACGCTTGGATTATCCGGACCGTGCTCCGGTTCTGGGAAAAGGTAGCTAGGCGGTGACGGATGAGGAGCGCGAACGCGAACGCTGCCGGGATGAGGAGCGCGAACGCGAGCGCTGCCGCTGGGAAGGCGTGCATGAGCAGCGCTTAAAAGACCATGGTCGCCGCCTATCACGCATGGAACACGCGGGAGCTGCGGCGGTCGGTATGGTGCTGGTGGCCGTGGTGAGAACCGCTCTAAAAGCTGTAGGGATACTCTGATGCCAATAGCAACAAAGGTCTTAGCTGCGGGGGCTGCGGGAGCTAGCCTGGTCGGGTACTTCGCTGTGAAGGAAGCGATTACCTCGGACGCGCTGACCCCTGAAATATCGCACGTCACCTACAGCGGCGACCCGTTGGCCCCCGGCGATAACGGACAGGCGATGGTCACGTGGAAGATAACCGACGCTGCCGGTCGCGTGTTTCGCGTCACCACGACGGCAAGGCTGCTGTATCGGAGGGAGGAACCGGAATGAAAGCTGAATTCGAACTAGGGCACACAAAGCTGATTGAATCCACATGCATGCGCTACGGGCTGCTGCGCAACCAAGCGGCTTATGTGCTGGCGACAGCCTACTGGGAAACAGCCCGCACCATGGAACCGGTCAAAGAAGCCTTCTGGCTGTCCGAAGACTGGCGCAAGCGCAATCTGCGGTACTACCCATGGTATGGCCGCGGGTTCGTGCAACTGACATGGGAGCGAAACTATCACAGGGCCGGTGACGAGCTGGGCGTCGATCTGATCACCGATCCCGACAAGGTAATGCAGCCGGAGATCGCGGCGGAAATCCTGGTTGTCGGATCGCGTGATGGCTGGTTCACCGGCAAGAAGCTGGCAGACTACATCACATTGCAGCGGTCGAACTATCGCGGCGCCCGGCGCATCATCAACGGAACCGACAAGGCTGCGGCAATTGCCAAGATTGC
>JAAELR010000456.1 GCA_024226455.1 Paracoccaceae bacterium | reverse complement strand
TTGAAAACAACCTGCATTGGGTGATGGATGTGACGTTCTCGCAGGACCAGCACCGTATTCGAACCGGTAACGCGGCAGCCAACTTCTCCACCATAGAGCATGCTGCATGCAACCTGCTGAGAACAGCCCCTGGCAAAAAGAGTTTGCCGATGAAACGCCATTCAGCCGCCTGGGATGACGGCTATCTCGAAAGGGTTATCATGCCGTAACGTTCAGCCGATTGCCCTGCAACGGCATGCTGACCAGCGACGGAACGCTATATGTCGGAGGCCAGGTCGGCTGGGACGAGAACGAGGTGTTCCAGACGCATGACTTCACCGGCCAGATGGAACAGGTTCTCAAGAACATCCGCGCCATCGTCGAGGCCGCCGGTGGTTCGGTGACCGACATAGTCCGCCTGACCTGGTACCTGACCGACAAGGACGAATACCTGTCGCACCAAAAAGAGATCGGCGCCGCCTACCGCCGGATATTGGGGCGGCACTTTCCGGCCATGGCCGTGGTCATAGTCGCCGACCTGATCGAGCAAGACGCGTTGCTGGAAATCGAGGCAACCGCGAAAATCATCTGAGGCGGCGAACCTCCGGCGTGCGATTATCCGACGAACACCCGCATGCCTGCCAGCCGGGGCCGCCCGCCCCGGGGGCCTTGCCCGCAATAACCCCCGGGGCATCCCTTTTTCGGCTTGATGCACCCTGCCTGGCGTTTCATGGTAGCGCCAGCCCCCGCCCCCCGGGGGCCAGGACAACCGTCACCGGAGCCCGCACCGCCATGCAACCGCCGCCGCCACCCACCGAACTGCAAGAACCGGTCAACCCGGCCACCCCGGACGAGGAACACCGATTTCCCTGCGACCAGTGCGGCGCCGATTTCCGCTTTGACCCCGCGGCGGGCAAGCTGAAATGCGACCATTGCGGCAACGAGGCTGACCTCGCCGGCGCCCCTGCCCGCGGCGGTATCAGGGAACTTGACTTCCGCGCCGCCCTCGACGCCCGCCTGCCCGAGGCCGAGATAGAGGAAACCCGGGTCCTGAACTGCACCAATTGCGGTGCCCGGGTAGAGTTCGACGCCGACACCCACGCCGCCGAATGCCCGTTCTGCGCCACCCCCGTGGTCACCGACACCGGCACCCACCGCCACATCAAGCCGCGCGGCCTGCTGCCCTTCGCACTGGAAGAACGCGCCGCGCACAAAGCCATGAACGACTGGCTGGGCCGGCTCTGGTTCGCGCCCGGCGGCCTGCAGCAATACGCCCGCAAGGGGCGCCGCATGGCCGGCATCTACGTGCCCTACTGGACCTTCGACGCCGACACCAAATCCAGCTACCGCGGCGAGCGCGGCACCGTCTATTACGTCACCAAAACCGTGATGCGCGACGGCAAACCCACCCAGGTGCGCGAACAGCGCGTGCGCTGGCGGCCCAAATCGGGCCGGGTGGCCCGGTTCTTCGACGACGTGCTGGTGCTGGCCTCCAAATCGCTGCCCAAGCGCTATACCGACAACCTCGAACCTTGGGATCTTTCGGCGCTGCAACCCTACAGCCCCGAATACCTCGCCGGTTTTCGCGCCGAGGGTTATACGGTCGAACTGCAGGAAGGCTTTCACGAGGCCCGCGCCCATATGGACCGGGTGATCGAGCGCGACGTGCGGTTTGACATCGGCGGCGACCGCCAGCGGGTGCACGATATCGACACCACCGTCAGCGACGTCACCTTCAAGCATATCCTGCTGCCGGTCTGGCTCGCCGCTTACAAATACCGCGGCAAAACCTACCGTTTCGTGGTCAACGGCCGCTCTGGCCGGGTGCAGGGTGAACGCCCGTGGTCAGGCTGGAAGATCGCCTTCGCCGTCATCGCGGGCCTGATCGTGGCCGGGGTGGCGGGCTATTTCATCGCCCAAAGCCAATGAGCGACATCGACGCCCTGGCAGCCCTGCTGCACCGCCGCCACTCCTGCCGCGCCTTCCTGCCCGACCCGCTGCCCGACGCCACCATCGAACGCATCGTCGAGACCGCTGGCCGGGTGCCCAGCTGGTGCAACGCCCAACCATGGCAGGTCACCGTCACGCGGGCCCCCGAAACCGACCGCCTGCGCGACGCTCTCTTCGTCCGGGCGCAATCGGCGCAGCCAAGCCCCGACATCCCGTTCCCGGCGCGCTATACCGGCCCCTACCAGGACCGCCGCCGCGCCTGCGGCTGGGCGCTCTACCAAGCCGTCGGCGTCGCCAGGGGCGACCGCGCCGGCTCTGCCGGGCAGATGCTGGAAAACTTCCGCTTCTTCGGCGCGCCGCATATGGCGCTGATCACCACAGAGGCCGATCTCGGCCCCTATGGCCTGATCGATTGCGGCGCCTTCATCACCGCCTTCACCCTGGCGGCAGAGGCGCTCGGCGTCGCCTCAATCCCCCAGGCCGCGGTGGCAGGCCTGTCGGGGTTCCTGCACGACTGGTTCGACCTGCCTGAAAATCGCCAGATCCTCTGCGGCATCGCCTTCGGGCTCAAGGACAAGGACCACCCCGCCAACGGCTTTCGCACCGACCGCGCCGGGCTCGGCGATATCCTCACCTGGTCGGGCTGATCTCTCTGGCCGCTACATTGTCTTTGCAAATACGACCCAACAGTCCGGGGGGCTGCCCCCCCCGGACGGTGTTTCGTGGAGCCCGAGGCGAAGCCTCAGCCCTTCTTGATCTTCACCGTCTTGGCGGCGGTCTCTGCCGGCGGCTTTCTGGGCACCGTGATGGTCAGCACCCCGTCCTTGAGATCGGCACTGATATCCGCCTCGTCGGCATCCGCCGGCACCCGGAACGAGCGCTGAAAGGCACCATACTGGCGCTCGCAGAAATACCAGGTCTCGCCCTGTTGCTCGCGGCTCGACTTCTTTTCACCCTTCACCGACACCACGCCGCTATCGACGCTCAGTTCGACATCGGCCTCATCGACGCGGGGCAGTTCCATGGCGATGCGGTAAGCCTTGTCGTCAGTTGACGCCTCAGATGCGGGCGCCAGCCAGTCCGAAAACCGCTGACCCGCGGCCCGGAACGGCTCGTATAGCTGCGGCCAGAGGCCGGAAGTGTGCGAAGATTCTACCATTTCGTCCTCCATTCTTCCTCGTGTTTCCATCGGCGCCAATTCCGCCCGATGTCATCGGATTTCGCGTTGATTTGCGTCAATTCCGGCCTGCTGGCATTGCCCATAGCGCCCGGCGTGGCTAGACCCTGATATCGTCAACAACGGAGACTGCCATGATCCTGAGCTGTGGCGAGGCCCTTATCGACATGCTGCCGCGCCAGACCGCCGAGGCAGAACCCGCCTTTGCGCCCTGCCCCGGCGGCGCGGTGTTCAACACCGCCATCGCGCTGGGCCGTCTCGGCGTGCCCTCGGGTCTCTTCTCTGGGCTGTCCACCGATCTCTTCGGCGACATGCTGCAACGCTCGCTGGCGACCAGCAACGTGTCGACCACCCAAGCCGTCACCTCGGCGCGTCCCACCACGCTGGCCTTCGTCAGGCTGGTGGACGGCCAGGCATCCTACGCCTTTTATGACGAGAACACCGCCGGGCGCATGCTGGGCACAGATGACCTGCCCGCCCTGCCCGGCGACATCACCACGCTGTTTTTCGGCGGCATCAGCCTGGTCGCAGAGCCCTGCGGCAGCGCCTACCAGGCGCTGATGACCCAAGAAGCCGCCGCCCGTGTCACCATGATCGACCCCAATATCCGCCCCGGCTTCGTCACCGATGAAGCCGCCTACCGCGCCCGCATCAAGACCATGATGGGGCTCGCCGATCTGGTGAAGCTTTCCGACGAAGACCTGCACTGGCTGGCGGGACCGGGCGACATCGCCACGCTGGCGCGCGATCTGCTCGGCAAGGGCCCCAAGGCGATCTTCATCACCGAGGGCGCCAAGGGCGCCCGCGCCATCACCACCACCAGCGATGTCTTCGTCGCCGCAACCCCGGTCAGGGTCGCCGACACGGTCGGCGCTGGCGACACCTTCAACGCCGGCGTGCTCGCCGCCCTGCACCGCGCCGGTGTGCTTACCAAGGACGGGGTCGCCACCCTCGACGAAGCCACGCTGACAGACGCGCTGTCTCTCGGCACCCGCGCCGCCGCGATCACCGTCAGCCGCACCGGCGCCAACCCGCCATGGAGCCACGAACTATGAGAGCCCTGATCCAGCGCGTGAGCGAAGCCCGCGTCACCGTCGATGGCGAAACCGTCGGTCAGACAGGCCCGGGCCTGCTGATCCTGATCTGCGCCATGGCGGGCGACACCATGACCGAGGCCGACAAACTCGCCGCCAAGATCGCCAAGCTGCGGATCTTCGAGGATGACGCCGGCAAGATGAACCTCTCGCTGCGCGACACCGGCGGCGGCGCGTTGGTGGTCAGCCAGTTCACCCTGGCCGCCGACACCAGCCGCGGCAACCGCCCCGGCTTTTCCACCGCCGCGCCCCCGGTGGAAGGCCAGCGGCTCTTCGAACATTTCTCCGACCGGATGCGCGACGAGGGCATCGACACCGCCCGGGGCAGGTTCGGGGCCGACATGAGGGTGGCGCTGGTCAATGACGGCCCCGTGACGATCTGGATGGACACCGCCGGCTAGCCGCGACCTGCTGCATGCCGATCCGCAATACCTCTCCACCGATCAGGGAGCCGACGGCGGCGCCGCCCGAAAACCGCGCCACATCCGAACGGCACGTCGCCTCGATGCGAGGACAAAATCGGCGCGCGGCAGCGCACATTCGGGTTCCGGGCCGATACCCGGGCCGATACCCGACGCCTACCCCGGAAACGCCACCCAGTTAGCGCTATCATCAATGTTTTCATAGCCTTACACCCCTGTCCCCATGGGGACATTGCGGCTCAGCCCACCCAATCCTGCGGTATCCGCGGCGCCGCGGCGATCAACTGCCTAGTATAACCATGCTGCGGCGCCTCGAACACGCGGCCCGTCTCACCCTGTTCCACGATCCGCCCCGCCTGCATCACCAGCACCCGGTCGGTGATCGCCCGCACCACGCCCAGATCGTGGCTGATGAACAGATAACTCAGCCCGAAACGTTGCTGCATATCGGCCAGCAGATCGAGGATCTGCGCCCGGATCGACACATCCAGCGCACTCACCGCCTCGTCCAGGATCACCAGTTTCGGTCGGATCACGATGGCCCGGGCGATGGCGATGCGCTGGCGCTGGCCGCCGGAAAACTCGTGGATGAACTTGTCCATATCCGCCGGTTCCAGCCCCACCGCCTGCAGCGCCCCGGCCACCCGCTGGCGCCGCCCGGACACCGCAACCGGCACCAGATGGAACGGCTCGGCCACCAGCCGCCCGACCCGGTGGCGCGGGTTGAAGGAACCATAAGGGTCCTGAAACACCACCTGCATCCTGGCCCGCAACGCCCCCGGCAGATACCCGGCATGCACCGGCTGGCCATCCAGCCGCACCTCGCCGCCCTGCAACGGATCAAGCCCCAGTATAGCCCTTGTCAGGGTCGACTTGCCGCAACCGGATTCTCCCACCAGCCCGACGCTCTCACCGGCCCGGATGTCCAGCGAAACTCCGTCCACCGCCCTGAACATCGACCGCGGCCCCAGCAGGCGCAGCCGCTTTGCCGGATAGTCCCGCACCGCGCCGCGCACCTCCAGCACCGGCGCCGGCCCGACCGCCGCCACCCGTTTGGGCACATGCCGCGAGTCCCGCAGCAGCCGCTGCGTATACTCATGCCGCCCGGCGCGAAACAACCGCTCTGTCGCCGCCGCCTCCACCACGCGGCCATGGCGCATCACCGCCACATGATCCGCCATGTCCGCCACCACCGCCAGATCGTGGGTGATCAGCCACAGCGCCATGCCCTCTTCGTCCACCAGTCCGCGAAGCAGATCAAGGATCTGCGCCTGCGTCGTCACATCCAGCGCCGTGGTCGGCTCGTCGGCGATCAGCAGCCTGGGCCGCAGCGCCACGGCCAGCGCGATGCAGACCCGCTGCCGCTGGCCGCCCGACAGCTCATGCGGATAGCGGTCCAGCCCAAACCGCTCCTCGGGCAACCCGACCCGCGCCAGCCGCTCGCGCGCCACGTCACGCGCCTCAAACCGGCCCGCCGCGCCATGCACCAGCAGCGTCTCGGCCACCTGATCGCCGATGGTCCTGACCGGGTTCAGCGCCGTCATCGGCTCTTGAAAGATCATCCCCATCTGGCGCCCGCGCAGATCGCACATCCGCCGCTCGCCCGCCCCCAGCAGATCCTCGCCACCAAACCGCACCGCGCCGCGCCGCACGGCACCGCGCGGCAACAGCCCCATGGCGCAAAGTGCCGTCATCGACTTGCCAGAGCCGCTCTCGCCCACCAGCCCGAACACCTCGCCCGGCGCCACTTCGAACGACACATCCCGCAGGATCGACTGCCCATGAATGTCCAGCGACAACCCCTCGGCGCTCAACACGGCAAGGTCCTTCTTCTCTTTGCAAATACCTTCGGGGGGTCCGGGGGGTGAAACCCCCCGCCACCGCGTCGAAGACGCAAGCCCCCCCCGCAACCCATCACCGCGCCCGCCTCAGCCGCGGGTCCAGCAGGTCGCGCAGCCCGTCACCCATCAGGTTCAGCCCCAGCACGGTCAGCACGATGGCCAACCCCGGAAATACCGCCACATGCGGGGCAAGCGAAATCAGCGTCTGGCTTTCCGCCAGCATCCGCCCCCAGCTTGGCACCGGCGGCTGCGCCCCAAGCCCCACATAGCTCAGCCCCGCTTCGGCCAGGATGCCCAGACTGAACTGGATCGTACCCTGCACGATCAGCAGGTTGGCGATGTTGGTCAGGATATGCTCGACCGAGATCCGCAACCGTCCCTTGCCCGCCACCCGGGCGGCCAGAACATAGTCCAGCGTCCAAAGCGACAGCGCCCCGCCCCGCGTCACCCGCGCGAAAACCGGAATGTTGAAGATGCCGATGGCCAAAATCGCGTTCAGGGCCGAGGGGCCGAACACGGCGGTGATCAGGATGGCGATGACCAGGCTCGGAAAGGCAAATACCAGATCGTTGCCGCGCATGATCACCTCGTCCAGCAACGAGCCCCGGTTGGCCGCCGCCGCCAGCCCCAGCGGCACGCCCAGCGCCATACCGATCCCCACCGCCACGATGGCCACCGCGATAGAGGTCCGCGCCCCCACCATCAGCATCGACAGGATGTCGCGCCCGAAATGGTCGGTGCCCAGCCAGTGGGCGCCCGAGGGCGGTTTCATCTTGTTCGATATGACCAGATCCTCGACCCCGTAGGGCGTCCAGACCAGCGAAACCAATGCCGCCAGCAAGAACACCGCCGACAGGACGGCGCCGAAGACCAACTGCCCCGGCAGCCTCATTTGGCCCGCCTCAGCCGTGGGTCGATGGCCGCATAGGCCAGATCGACCACGAAGGTCACCGTGATCACCGCAAAGACCAGCAGCATCACCACCGATTCCACCACGATCAGATCGCGCTGGGTGATGCCCTGAAAGATCAGCCGCCCCAGCCCGGGCAGAAAGAACACGTTCTCGATGATGATCGCCCCGGCCAGCAGGAACGAAAACTGCAGACCAAGAATGGTCATCACCGGGATCAGCGCATTGCGCAACCCATGCGCCCGCACCGCCTGGCCCTGGCTCAGCCCCTTGGCGCGCGCCGTGCGCATATAGTCCTGGCCCAGCACCTCCAGCAGGGACGACCGCATGACCCGCGCCAGAATGCTCGCCTGCGGCAGCGCCAGCGCCACCGCGGGCAGTGTCAGCGCCTTGATGCCGCCCCAGACCCCGTATTCCCAGCCCGCAAAGCCACCGGCCCCGAACCAGCGCAGGTTGATGGCGAAGACCAGCACCAGCAGCATGGCGAACCAGAAGTTCGGCACCGCAATGCCCAGCTGCGTCGCCCCCATGATGCCGAAATCGGCCACCCCGCCGCGACGCGACGCCGCGATCACACCGACCGGGATGGCGATCGCCGTGGACAGCACCAGCGCATAAAGGGTCAGCGGCAGCGACACCCAAAGCCGCGCCGTCACCAGCTCGCTGACCGGCACGCGGTAGGTATAAGAGGTGCCGAAATCACCCACCACCAGCCCCGAGACCCAGGCGAAATACCGCGCCACGTTGCCGCCCTCCAGCCCCAGTTCGGCGCGCAGGGCCGCCACCGTCTCTGGTGCCGCGTTGAGCCCCAGCATGAACGACGCCGTATCGCCGGGGATCACCTCGATCACCGCAAAGATCACCAGGCTCGCCACCGCGAGGCTCAGCGCCAGAGACAACAGACGGGAAAGAACGAAGCGCACCATGGGGGGCAGGGTAAGCGAGCTTGCACCACGGGGCCATCGGATATTGGCCGGAAAACCAATCGGGCGTTGCGGTTGTCCCGCGAGACCGGCACCCGGCGGACCAGCCGCCCAATTCTGAGGCCCGCATCATCCGGCTCACACCGGGCAAAAGGGCGGAACCCGAAAGGGCGTGAAACGAGGGCAGGCGAATGCCGGGCTGTCGCCGAGAGGCCAACGCTGCAACCGGGCGGGACAGATTTCGAGCGCCATTCTTCCCTTGTGAGTGGCGGCGTGGATCATCAAGCAGGCTTCGGGCGCACCACACGGGGGGGCAGGCTCTAGCCAAGCTCCAATGTCGCTATGGTGCGGATCGCCCGGCCGCGCACTGGTGCCGCACCCCGATACATGCGCGCGGTGTGGAACGCCGCCGTCAAATCCAGCGACGCGCAATAGTCCATCAGGGCGGGCTGATCGTCGGGCACATCGACAATCACCTCGGCCCCGTCGGCAAATGCCGCCGCCGCGTGGATCAGCCCGCGCGCATCGTCCTGGGTTTCGGCAACCAGCGGGCCGATCTTGCAGCCCTGCCGGCAGCGCCGGATGGTGGCAAACCCGGCGACCGCGCCGCCACGGTCGGCGACAAGGGTCTTGCGGGTCGCGGTATCCGCAAGCCAGTGACGCAGAAACCCGGATTTCTCATATCCGTTGGCCCGCGCCTCGATGGCGACAAGCGTGTCGGTATCCCCGGCGCGAAGAGGGCGCACGCCATCCATCGCGGCCCCCCGGACGGCGCCCGAGAACCGGTGCGTTTGCCCGGTACCCCGAAAGCCGGAACGGCGATAGTTGGCCTGCTGATCAGGCACGCCGTCCAGCCCCACGACCCGTCCGCCCGCGTGGCTCAGCGAGTGCTGCCAAAGCGCCAGCCCGATGCCCCGGCCTCGATATTCAGGCCGGCAGATATAGAGACCGAGAAAGGCAAAGCTGTCGGAGTGATTGACCACGGATATGGCGGCGACGGGGGTTCCGTCCTGCTCGGCGACAAAGAAACCGCCGGGGTCGGCGGCATGGAATGCCGGGGCATCGTCCAGCCCGGGGTTCCAGCCCTCGGCGGCGGCCCAGTCCAGCACCCTTGGCAACTCTGCCGCGACCATCGCGCGACAGGCCGCATCGCTAGGGTTCTCGCTCATTCACTCGCCCCGGTTGGTGTCAGACAGCCCGTACCCGCGATCAGACCAGACTGCGGGTACCCGCTTGGGGCGGTTATTGCGACCAGCTGACCCCGGTCAGATCGTTGGCCTGGGTCGGAGAGTTCGGCCACAGCCCCTGGATCTTCGCATTCGCCACGCCGGTGCGCGCAAGTTGAAAGAGATAGCCGTTGACATAGTCGTCGGCGATCATCTTCTGCGCCGCGCCCAGTATCTCGGACCGTTTGGCCGGGTCGCTGGCAAGGTTCAGGTCGACCATCAACTGCTGGAAGTCCGGGTTGTCGTACTGGAAGTAATAATCCGGCCTTGCGTAGATATTGATGTCCATCGGCTCTGTATGGCTGACGATGGTCAGGTCGAAATCCTTGCCGCGGAACACCTGCTCCAGCCATTGGGCCCATTCCAGATTGCTGATCTCGGTCTCGATCCCCACCGCGCGCAATTGCGCCGCGATGATCTCTCCACCGCGCCGCGCGTAGGACGGCGGCGGCAGTTTCAGCGTCAGGGTCAGTTCGCTGACCCCGGCCTCGGCCAGCAGCGTCTTCGACATCTCGGGGTCATAGGCGGATTGCCCGGTCAGATCGACATAGTCGGGGTGGTGCGGCGCGAAATGGGTGCCGATCGGGGTGCCATAGCCGAACATGGCGCCGTCGATAATCTCCTGGCGGTTGATCGCATGGGCAATGGCCTTTCTGACCCGCACATCAGTCAGCTTTTGCGACTTGTTGTTGATCGAAAGGATGGTCTCGCCCTCGGTCGAGCCGATCAGCAGCTGAAACCGCGGGTCGGCCTGAAACTGCACCAGTGTCTCGGGCGCGGGATAGCCCGGGAAGGCGTCGAGATCGCCGGCCATCATCGCCGCAAAGGCCGCGGTCGGGTCAGAGATAAACTTGAACGTCGCCGATTTCAGCCTGGGCTTGTCGCCCCAGTAATCGGGGTTCGCGACGATCTCTATCCGGTCGCCCTGCACCCAGCGGCCCAGCTTGAACGGGCCGGTGCCCACCGGGTTGGTCGCCGCATCGCCGACGCTCTCGGGCGCCACGATCACCGCATCGCCCCAGGCCATGTTGGTGATGAAGCTGCCATTGGGTGCGCTGAGTGTCACCATGACGGTCACATCATCCACCACATCCACCGACGCGATACCGGCGAACAGCGCCTTTTGCGCGTTGGTGCTGTCCTCGGCCCGGGCGCGGTCCAGCGAAAACTTGACGTCCTCGGCATTCATGTCCGTGCCGTCGTGAAACTTCACGCCCTCGCGCAAATGAAAGGTATAGCCCGTGCCGTTTTTGCTCACATCCCAGCTTTGCGCCAGCGCCGGGGCGATGGACCCGTCCGACTGATATCGCGTCAAACCCTCGAAAACATTGGCATATACCACCTCGTCGATGGCCGCCGCGGCCCCGCCGGTCGGGTCAAGGTTGGGCGGTTCCAGCTGCATGCCGATGGTTATGCTGTCCTGGCCGAACGCGGCCCCGGCGCACAGTGCCAGCGCGGCGACGGTGGTCTTGAGACGGGTGAACATGGGCGATCTCCTCTCCCCGGAATGTTATACAGCCAAGGCTACTGCCGCGGCCCCAGTATTGGAAGAGAATATGCCCGCGGCGCGCGCGGACCCCGGCGCCGCATGGCCACCGCCAGCACCGGCAGCGCCGCCGTGCCCGACAGCATGGCAAGCTGCGTCTCTGCGGTCTGCCACATCAGCCAGGCCGAACTGCCCAGCCCCGCCACCAGCACCGCCGCCGCCGCCCGCCGGGTGCGCGGCACCACCAGCAGCACCGCCGCTATAACCTGCACGACCCCGTAGAGCCCCAGTATTTCGGGCGCGATGCCATTTGCTGCGAACACCGCCACCAGCCGTGGCGTCTCGATCAGTTTGCCCAGCCCGTCGGCAACGCCGACAGACACAGCCAGGGCCAACAATAGGCCGGGGAGAAAACCCATGAACCTGCTCCGTCACGCCTGCGCTCTGATGGCGCTTTGGCTGGCGCATACTACCCCATCTGCGCGATTTTCCCAACAGCCCATGCCGTGCCAAGCGAGATTTCTCCGACGCACTTGGTCAAATGGCCGGCGCCGGGCTAAGCTTGGCGCACCCGACCCGAACCGTGAAGAGATCTCCCATGAAACACATTCTGGCCCTTCTCGCCGCCCTCGCCTTTGGTCCCGCCCAGGCCCGCGACCTGCCGCAGGGCGAATACCTGCTGACCGGTAACGTGCTGCCCGCGATCCGCGAGGGCCTTATCGTCCCGGTCTTCGTGCATCTGTCGACCCATGGCGACCGCATGGACTGGAGCTTTGTTACCGCCTACAATCCCGACGCCGTTTTTTGCGCCGAAACCGGCAAGTGCCACCGGATGGTGCAGACGCTCAGCCATACCGTCCACTGGGATGACGATGGCGACCTCCGCGTGGTTTCCACCGACCGGACCAGCGGCGAGGGGCTGGTCATCGACCGGGCCAGCGTCGATACCCTCCTTATCTACGCCCCGCTAACTACGCTGATCGGCGGCGCCAGGCTGGAGCTTTCGCAAACCGGTGGAACCTTGTCCCACGAGTCCCGGCGCAATGGCGGCACAGAGATCGAACTGGTCCCTGCTACGCTCGATCAGCTGCTGCAGGCCATGGCCATCCCGCGGGCGCTGGAACTGTCGCTGGCTCTGCTGGACCAATGCGCCATCCGGCAGGTGCTGGACCTTGCCAACGATCCCGACCCCACCCCGGCGGCGCGCGAGCTGCTTTTGGCCGCGCGGTATCTGTACGACATCGAAAAGAACGAAGCCATCAGCAGTTATTACTCTACCCCCGAAGAGATCCCACCTCAGGAACGGGCCGCCGTCGAAGCCGCCAGGAACTACTGGCATGCCGCCCGTTTTCCGATGCAGCATTCCTTTATCGACGCGGCAGAGGCCCGCATTGCCGGCACACCGCTTTCGGATGAGGCGCTTCTGGCGCTGGCCTCGGAAACCATGACAATGATGCAGGATGAGCTTGGCGCAGACTATGACGCACTCGCCGAAGAAATCCTTGTCAATCGCCGCGCCGGGCTGCTGGCGGCAATCCGGTTTTATGCGCGCTTTGCCACTGTCGTGCAAAGTGGCGCCGACCTCCAAAATGCACTCTGCGCCGACGTCACTCTGGGCGGCTAGCCCTTTCCCGGCTCCGGCCCCAACAATTCCGCCAGCGTCAGCGCCATCACCTTGGCGCTGTCGATCATGTCCTGCACACCGACCCATTCGTCGGGCTGGTGCGCCAGGTCCAGTATCCCCGGCCCATAGGCGATGCAGTTCTTCAGCCGCCCGATCCGATCGATATGCTTTTGGTCGTAGGTCCCCGGCGACACAACGTATTGCGGCGCCCGCTGCAGCACCCGCTCTATCGCCCCGGCCACCGTCGTCACCACCGGCGCCTCGCGTTCGGTCATCGTCGGGGTGATCTGCCACAGATCGCGTATCTCGTATTCGAACCCGGGTCGCTCGGCGCGGATGCGCTCCAGCATGCCCCCGACCTCGGCCTTGACCGTTTCGATATCCTCTTCGATCAGAAACCGCCGGTCGATGGTGATCCGGCAGCGGTCGGCCACGCAGGCCGACGGGAAACCGGTGAAACCCGGCTCTGGTTCGGCCTGCCCGCCATGGATTGCGTTGATGTTCATGGTCGAGGCCCGCGCGCCCTCGGGCACGACCGGCATCGAGGTGCGTTTACCGGCCAGCAGAGGATAGAGATAGCGCTCCATCTCCTCCAGCACCGCGCCCATATGGCGGATAGCCGAATCACCCAGGAACGGCATCGAGCCATGGGCGATGCGCCCCCTGGTCTCGATCTCGGCCCACCAGACGCCGCGATGGCCCAGGCAGATCCGGTCTTTGTTGAGCGGTTCGGGGATGATCACATGCTGCACACGGGCAGGGTCGAACCAGCCCTTTTCGGCCAGATCGGCGACGCCACCATAGCCGCCGGTTTCCTCATCCGCCGTGCCGCTGATCTCTATGGCGCCGTTGAACTCGGGGCAGACCGCCACAAAGGCCTCGGCCGCCACGATGCTGGTCGCCAGCCCGCCCTTCATGTCGCAGGTGCCACGGCCATAGATGCGCCCGTCTTTCAGCTCGCCCCCGAATGGTTTGGTGGTCCAGCCGTGGCCGACCTCGACCACATCCGTGTGGCTGTTGAAATGCACGCAGTCGCCCGCCTGCCCGCCCTCGCGGCGGGACACAATGTTCCAGCGCGGATAACTTTGCGAATCCCCCGGCGCACCCTCGGCGCGGATCATTTCGCTGGTGAACCCCGTGCCCGAAAGGCGGTGGTCGAGCAATTCGCAGATCTCACGGTAATGCCGCCCCGGCGGGTTGACCGTGGGAATGCGCACCAGTTGCTGGGTCAGCCGGATCAGATCATCGCGGCGGGATTCGATCTGATCGGCGATACGGGCGTCGAGTGTGCTCATGTGCCGACCCTAGCGCGCAATGCGGGCGACCGGGAGACAAAATCTCACGGTGATTTTGGTTCCAGGTTTTCCAGTAGGTTCTGCCCGCGACGGACCCGGCATGTTCAGTCCTCGCCTATCTCGCGCCAGGGCGGGCCGACATCGCCCTCCCAGAATGCGTCATCACCCAGCCGGAACACCACGATCCGGTCGCCCGCCTGATAAAGCCGGCTCAACTCTTCGATGCCTCGCATCAGGCTCTCGCCCGTGCGGCCATCGGGCTCGCGCCACTGCAGCCGCGCCTGAGACCGGTTGTTGACCTCCAGCTTCAATTCGCGGATGCCGGTCACCTCGGCATGGATCTTGTCGCCATCGCGCCGCGCCTTCACCGCTCGGTTGGCCTGTTTCCCATACCGCCACAACGCCAGCAGCCCGATCAGCCCCAAGACCAGCCCGATCCAGCGCAGCACGTTGCCGGCCTTGCGGTAACTGCCGATCTCGTACTCGATCTGACCGGGATCGCTGCGCAGATAGCGGATCACCAGTTCGTCGCCCCTGACCGCCTCGTCGTAAAAATCGCCGCTGACCCCGGTCTCGGTGGTTTGCCCGCCTTCGCTGCTCTTGTAGATGAAGGTCACGAAATACTGCCGTTCCTCGTCTGCGTCACTATCGTAAGTCACCGCCATGCGCTTGTCGCCGACCACCGCACGGGTGAACTTGCCGTCCCTGTCCAGCTGATCGGCCAGAAACAGCTGGCTGGCCGAGATCAGCGTCAGCACGATCAGCAGGGCGCCGAAGATCAGGCTCAGCCAGCCGCCAAGCCGAAAGAACAGGCTGAACCAGCCGCGTGGCCGGTGACGATCATGTTTGCGCCGGTATTCCATGGGCTGCATTCTTCGCCGCCGGGGCGCTGCGGGGCAAGTCGAAATGCGCCCGGCCCGCGCCAGTATCGTCAACCGGCAAGAAGCAGGCCGAAGCCACCTTCGGGGGGATGTTCCCCTTCACCTTCCGGCCCTCCTTCGCTAGACACCGCGCAAACCGAGACACGGGGCCGAAACGATGCCGATGGAAAAAACCTTCAACGCCGCAGAGGCCGAACCGCGCCTTTACGCCCAATGGCAAGACAGCGGCGCCTTCGCCGCCGGCGCCAACGCGTCCTCGGACGAGACGTTCTGCATCGTGATCCCGCCGCCAAACGTGACCGGTGCCCTGCATATCGGCCACGCCTTCAACAACACGCTGCAGGATATCCTGATCCGCTGGCACCGCATGCG
>JAAELR010000455.1 GCA_024226455.1 Paracoccaceae bacterium | reverse complement strand
GCGCGCCACAAGTCTCGCCGAGGAAGTGCCCCGCCTGCGACGAGATGATCACGCCCGAGCGGCAGACTGCCCATATGTGGCGTAAGGCGCTGGCGCAGCACCTGAACGGGCCGGCACACGGCATGGCGATGGCTCCGGGGCTGCAGGCCATGATAGCGAGGGAGGGCCTCCACCGCTGTCCACACTGCCGCATGCTGTTCGGCAATCGCGCGCAGCAGCACATCTTCCAGTGCGAGCAGAAGACCAGCCCGCCCCGTGAGGATAAGTACGCGGACGTGCAGCCCACCCACCACGAGCGCGGCCAGCGAGAGCGGGCTGAGCAGCGCGACCGCCGGCGACAAGGCGTCGCCCCCGACACGACGGGTGCCTTCGAACAGCTCCAACACGCCAGCCCCCGGGCCAGCGTGGAGGGCGGGAGCGAGGGCGGCACGCCAACCGGGTGCGCGAGCCACGCCGACTCGGAGCTCGGGTCCGCGAGCGTCGGCGGTAGCCCGAGCGGCGGCGCCCCCGAAGGCCTCGAGCTCACGCCGCAAAGCCTCCGTCGGCAGCGCTCGCCCAACGCGATGCTCCGGTTCCAGCGATCCGCTGTCGATGAGCTTCGCACCTGCGCGGAGCGCATGCTGCCGCCGTCCCCCCTCGGACGTGAGGTCCTGCAGGATGCGCGCACCTACGCGCAGCTCTACGGGCGAGTGGAAGTGGGCGACGGGTCCCCAGCGCGTCTCCTAGACCTCAGCGAGGGCGGCGGCGCCCCTAGCGGTACCAGCGGAGACGCCGCCGCAGCCGAGGCCGCCGCCGCCGCTGACGACGCCGCCGCCGACGCCGCCGCCGACGCCGCCTCCGCCTCCGCCGCCGACGCCCGCGCCATCCGGGAACAAACCTGGAACGCTGTCCGGTCCGATGCGCGATATCTGCGCGACGGCGGCCGCACCCGGGCGCATCCGCCGCTGTGGCCAGAGCCGGCCCCAGAGCCGTTGCAGCGCGACTGGAACCTGGTCAAATCCGCCCTTGCCGCCACCGCCCGCCCCGAAGACTGGCAGTTCTGGACCGACTGGTACCAGGCCAGCCTAAACGGCCGCCCGATGCTGCCCTCGGGCGACGCAGACTGGGACATGCTGGCCGATATCTTCGAGGTCAACGCCAACAGCCCGCTGCAAGAGGAAGACTGGGAAAACCGCCCCGACCACGTCAACGCCGTTATTCGCGGGATTTACCAGGACTACAAAGCGCGGTTTCCCGGTGGTGGCGGGCGGATCACCCCCGAAAACCTCGAAAAACTCGGCGACCTCATCCAGCGCGCGCCCTATGCGCATGAGATCGGCGTTGATCCGGGGCGGCGCCAGCTTGTCGCCATAGAGATCGACACGCCGAACCTCGACAAGATCGTCAGCGACACCCGCCGCGTGGTGAACGATTTCACAGGCAGGTGCCGCAAATCGAAGGGCACGAGCGACATCGGCGCGGCGATGCTCTCTGCCTATGATGAAGCGATCCGGCTGCTGCGCCGCGATCTGAGGCGCTACAAATCCGATCCCTTCACTCTGTTCGAGCAGCTCACCCATGCCCGCCTTGAGTTTGCGACCATCGCCCGCAATGAGGGGTTCGCCAACGAGCCCGCGCATCTGCGGCTGATCGACGGGTTGCAGCGCCGGGCAGGGGAGATTTGCGCCGCCGCTCCCGCGGTTCTGGAGACCGAGCGCGAGCGTGTCCGGGTGCAGGTGGCGCTGTTTACCGAAGAACAAAGGCTGATGGCGCTGCGTCTTTGCGCCGGAATGCACAATGACAGCCACGGCGTTTTGCGGGCGGTATCCGCATTGGCGGTGCAGGTCATTCTTGACCCGGGCCGCGACGAGACCGAACAGCGCAACGCCTGGTATTTCCTGAAGGCCGCCGGTCCGCGCGGCGCCCGTGCCATGCACGAGGCGGGGGTCGAGGCGGCCTCGCCGAAAGAGGCCAGGAGCACGCTCGACAAGCTGGCCGCTGCAGGCGACAAGCTGTCGAAGGTCGACAAGGGCGTCGATGCGGTTCAGGAGACTGGTTCCGAGATCGTTGACTGGGTGACCGAGATCTTCAGCCTGATCGGTTCTGGCAACTGGTTCGGTTAGGGCTGACATGCCTGTTGGCCACAGTTTTTGATGCATTGCCGGACGGTCTGGCCGAAATTCTTGTGCCGGGCGCGCTAGTGACGCATCTTTGCCGCAAAGCCCTGCGACAGTAACTTGGCAGGGCAGCGAGGCAGGGCTATGGCCAAGAAGACGACCGCGACGTCGGCAATCCGGATTTCCGCCGAGGATACCGGCAAGGGCAAGCACGGAACCTGGTTCCGGGGCGAGCACACGCATTTCAACCCCGACTGCGCCGATATGATCGGGCCCGACGCGGTGCCCGAACAGGTGCTGGCCGGCTGGCTGCCGCCAGAGCCCTTCATCAAGCCCGAGACCCGCATCACGGCCTTCGGCTCGTGTTTCGCCTCGAATATTTCCGACTGGCTGTCGAAACGCAACTTTCGGGTGCTGAACAAGGCCGATGACGCCACCCGCGCCTATGTGGTGACCATGGGCGAGGGCATGGTCAACAGCTTTGTGATCCGCCAGCAGTTCGAATGGGCCTGGGAGGGCAGGGTCTTTGACCAGCCGCTGTGGCATGGCTACAAGGCCGAGGCGTTCGGCTATGACGCTCAGGTGCAGGCCGAGACCAGGCGGATATTCGACGACACAGAGGTGTTCATCCTGACCTTCGGGCTGAGCGAGGTCTGGTATGACGAGCCCACCGGCAACGTATTCTGGCGCACCATCCCCAAGGATGCCTACGACCCCGAGCGGCACAAGTTCCGGGTCTCGACCGTCGAGGAGAACCGCGACAATATCGGGGCGATCTATCGGCTGATCCGCAAGCACCGGCCGGATGCGAAGGTGATCTTCACCCTGTCGCCGATCCCGCTGATCGCCACCTTCCGCGACAATTCCTGCCTGACCTCGAATTCGGTATCCAAGTCGGTCCTGCGGGTGGCGATCGACGAGGTGGTGCGGGCCAATGCGCATGAGGGACATCTTTTCTACTGGCCAAGCTACGAGATCGTCACGGATGTGTTCAAGCTGCCCTACAAGCCCGACCGGCGGCATGTGGAGACCCGGGTGCTGCGCTATATCATGGCGCTGTTCGAGCATAGCTGGTGCGACAGCCCCGCGGACAACCCGCCGCCGCCGCTGGCGCCGTCCTGGGCGCGGGCCTGTGCCGTTAGCGGGCTGCTGCCGCACCGGATAGAAGACATCGTCGCCAAGCGCCGCAAGTACAGGCTGCGGCAGATGCTGAGCCGCGGCGACGAACTGGACCCGGACCCGGGGCTGGACAAGGCCAAGCGCGGGTTTCTGCGCGGCATCCTGCGAAGTTGGGACGCCGAGGACGAAGCCTACTCCACAGCGGCGGAATAGGTCGCATGGCGGGAGACGGAACGGCGCTTGTGTCCCTGCGGGCCACGTCGCCCCGCCCGCCGTCCCCTTGGCTCGTCATCATCCGGTGCATCGCATGACCGCATCCCTGATCGCCGCCTGCCTGTGGGTGCTTGCCTGCACCGTCACCGCCATGCTGCCCATGCGCCTGCAAATCCCTCTGGGACTGGTGCTGCTGCTGTCGGCGCTGCTGCTGCTGATCTGGATCGGCGCCGAGCATGGCGTCTGGGCGGCAGTGCTCGCGGTGCTCGCGGTGCTGTCGCTGTTCCGCCGCCCGCTGGGCTATCTGACACGCCGGGCGCTCGGCCGATGAGCCCGGCGCTGACGCTCGCCTGCCTGTGGGTGCTGACCGCCAGCACCATCGCCATGCTGCCGTCGCGGCGCAATCACTGGCCTGCCGCCTATGTGCTGATTGCCACCGGTCTGCCGCTGCTTGGTTTCGTCGCGGTGCAGCACGGCCCCTGGATCGGCTTGCTCTGCCTTGTCGCCGGCAGCTCGGTCCTGCGCTGGCCGCTGATCCACCTTGCCCGCTGGCTGAAACGCCGATTTGGGGCGTGAAGTCCCGGCTTCTTCTCTTTGCCAAATACCTACGCCGGAGGCAGGCTCGGCACGAGCGTTCTTGCAACCGCGCCGCCACGGGGCTAGCCAGACCGCATGAGCACGCTTTCCGACACGCGCGGCACCCTGACGCCCGATCGCCCGCTGAACGATCTTACCTGGCTGCGGGTCGGCGGACCCGCCGACTGGCTGTTTCAGCCCGCTGATGAGGCCGACCTTCGGGGGTTTCTCAAGGAGCTCGACCCGGCGGTGCAGGTGTTCGCGATGGGCGTGGGCAGCAACCTGATCGTGCGCGATGGCGGCGTCAGGGCGGTGGTGATCCGGCTGGGTCGCGGGTTCAACGATATCGGGGCCGAGGGCAACAGAGTGACCGCGGGCGCCGCCGCGCTGGATGCGCATGTGGCGCGCAAGGCGGCTGGGGAAGGGCTGGACCTGACATTTCTGCGCACCATTCCCGGCGCCATCGGTGGTGCGGTACGGATGAATGCGGGCTGTTACGGTACCTATGTGGCCGACCGGTTCGTCGAGGCCCGCGCTGTCACCCGTGCGGGCGAGGCGGTGACCCTGACGGCACAGGACCTGAATTTCCGCTACCGCCAGACCGATCTGGCCTGCGGAACCGTCATCACAGGCGCCACGTTCGAGGCGCCGCGCGGCGACCCGGCGCAACTGGAGGCGAAGATGGCCGACCAGCTTGCCCGCCGCGACGCGACCCAGCCCACCAGGGACCGTACCGCAGGCTCGACATTCCGCAACCCGGCCGGGTATTCCAGCACCGGGGCCGCCGATGACAGCCATGAACTGAAGGCGTGGAAGCTGATCGACGAGGCCGGTCTGCGCGGGGCCAGCCTCGGCGGGGCGCAGATGAGTGACAAACATCCCAACTTTTTGACCAACACCGGCGGGGCTACGGCGGCGGATCTGGAAGCACTTGGCGAACTGGTGCGAAAAAAGGTATTTCAAAACAGCGGGATTGAGTTACAATGGGAGGTAATCCGGGTCGGAGAATCCGGGGAGAGCAAGTAAAAAACCCGAAAGGCCGCTGAAAAGGCCGGGGCACAGAGGCAGAAAACACGTGGGCATGTCGGGCAGGACATCCCCCAAAGTAGCCGTTTTGATGGGCGGACCCTCGAAAGAACGCGAGGTGTCGCTCAGCACAGGGCACGAATGCGCCAAGGCGCTGCGGGGAGAAGGCTTTGAGGTCGTCGAAATCGACGCTGGCCTCGATCTTGCTGCGCGTCTTGCCAGCGAAAATCCGGATGTCGCTTTCAATGCCCTGCATGGCCGCTGGGGCGAGGATGGCTGTGTGCAGGGCCTGCTGGAGTGGATCGGGCTGCCCTATACCCATTCCGGCGTGCTGGCCTCGGCTCTGGCGATGGACAAGGAAAAATCCAAGGACGCGTTCCGCAGCGTGGGCCTGCCGGTGGTGCATTCGGTGCTGGCCGACAGGGACGAGGTGAGCGCGCGCCACGTGATGGCACCGCCATACGTGGTCAAGCCCAACAACGAGGGCTCGTCGGTCGGCATCTATATCGTCGATGAAAACGCCAATACACCGCCGGTGATGTCCGATGACATGCCGCAGCAAGTGATGGTCGAGACCTTCGCACCCGGGCGCGAACTGACCACCTCGGTGATGGGCGACATGGCGTTGACAGTGACCGATATCATCACCGCCGGCTGGTACGACTATCACGCCAAATATGACCAGGGCGGGTCGCGCCATGTGTTGCCGGCGGATCTGCCCGAAGAGATCTTTCGGGCCTGCCTCGACTATGCCGTGCGGGCGCATCAGGTGCTGGGCTGCCGGAGCGTCAGCCGCACGGACTATCGCTGGGACGAGGCGCGGGGGCTGGGCGGGCTGATCATTCTGGAAACCAACACCCAGCCCGGTATGACGCCGACCTCGCTGGTGCCCGAACAGGCCGAGCATGTGGGGATTGCCTTTGGCAGTCTGTGCCGCTGGATGGTGGAGGATGCTTCATGCAACAGGTAGCCGCCAACACCGCCGCCCCTGCCGCCCCGCGCCGCGATCCGGCGCCGTCGCGCTGGTCTTACCGGCTGCACCGGTTGTGGTTGACACCACTGTTTCGCCTGCTGCTGCGGGTCGGCCTGCCGATGGGCGCCAGCCTGGCGCTGGCGGTCTGGTACCTGGGCGATCCGGCCACTCAGCAACAGATCATCGACAAGGTGGCCGAGATCCGCCGGTCGGTGGCCGAGCGGCCCGAATTCATGGTCCGGCTGATGGCCATAGACGGCGCCAGCGACGAGCTGGGCGACGATATCAGAGAAGTGCTGCCGGTGGATTTCCCGGTCAGTTCCTTCGATCTGGAGCTGGACCAGATGCGCGGCGTCGTCGAGGAACTGGACGCGGTGGCCTCGGTGGACCTGCGCATCCGGCCGGACGGCATCCTGCAGCTTGCGGTGATCGAGCGCATCCCGCAGATCATCTGGCGCCTGACCGAAGATCTGGAACTGCTCGACGCCGAGGGGCGCCGGGTGGCCGCGCTGGCGCACCGCATGCACCGTTTTGACCTGCCGCTGATAGCCGGCGAAGGCGCCGACGCGGCGGTGCCGGAGGCGCTGGCGCTGTTTGCCGCCGCCGCGCCGCTGGAGCCGCGCCTGCGCGGGCTGGTGCGCATGGGCGAGCGCCGCTGGGATGTGGTTCTGGACCGCGGCCAGCGCATTTTGTTGCCGGAACAGGGCGCCGTGGCGGCGCTGGAACAAGTTATCGCGCTGGATCAGGCACAAGACCTGCTGGCCCGCGACATTGCCGTGGTCGACATGCGCAATGGGCGTCGGCCGACCCTTCGAATGGGTGCCGTGGCGGTAACGGAATTACACAAGATCAAGGCGATCGAGTTGGGAGAGAACTATCGATGACCGAGCTTTACCAGTCCCAACGGGCGATGCGGAACATGCGCAAGGCGGCGATGCAGCGAGGGGTGATAGCCATCCTCGACGTCGGCACCTCGAAGATCGCCTGCCTTGTGCTGCGCTTTGACGGGCCGGGGCGGATGACCGACGATGGGGTGGGCTCGCTGGCCGGGCAGAGCTCTTTCAGGATCATCGGTGCCGCCACCACGCGCTCGCGCGGGGTGCGTTTTGGCGAGGTCGATGCGATGAACGAGACCGAGCGCGCCATCCGTACCGCGGTGCAGGCCGCCCAGAAGATGGCCAATACCCGCGTCGATCACGTGATCGCGTGTTTTTCCGGCGCGCAGCCCCGCAGCTATGGGCTGGACGGCGCCATCGATCTGCATGACACGGTGGTGACCGAACAGGACGTGGCCCGCGTGCTGGCCGCCTGCGACCTGCCCGATTATGGCGAGGCCCGCGAGGTGCTGCACGCCCAGCCGGTGAATTTCGCGCTTGACCATCGCAGCGGTCTTGGCGACCCGCGCGGCCAGATCGGCAACCGGCTGGCCTGCGACCTTCACTTGCTGACCATCGACATGGATGTGGTGCAGAACCTGGCATATTGCATCAAGCGCTGCGACATGGAGCTGGCGGGCATCGCCTCGTCCGCCTATGTCTCGGGCGTCTCGTGTCTGGTCGAGGACGAGCAGGAACTGGGGGCCGCCTGTATCGACATGGGCGGCGGTTCCACCGGGATTTCCATCTTCATCAAGAAACACATGATCTATGCCGACAGCGTGCGCATGGGCGGCGACCATGTCAGTCAGGACATCAGCAAGGGCCTGCAGGTGCCGCTGGGCGTGGCCGAGCGAATCAAGACCTTTTACGGCGGCGTCGTCGCCACCGGCATGGACGACCGCGAGATGATCGAGATCGGCGGCGATACCGGCGACTGGGAGCATGATCGGCGCACCGTCAGCCGTTCGGAACTGATCGGCATCATGAAGCCGCGGGTCGAGGAGATTCTGGAAGAGGTGCGCGAGCGGCTCGACGGGGCGGGGTTCGAACACCTGCCCAGCCAGCAGATCGTGCTGACCGGAGGCGCAAGCCAGATCCCGGGCCTCGATGGGCTGGCGCCCAAGATCCTGGGCAACCAGGTGCGCATCGGCCGGCCCCTGCGTGTACAGGGCCTGCCGCAGGCGGCGACGGGCTCGGCATTTGCGTCCTGCGTCGGACTTTGTCTCTTTGCGGCGCATCCGCAGGACGAATGGTGGGACTTCGAAACCCCGATAGAACGCTACCCGGCGCGGTCGCTGCGCCGGGCAATGAAATGGTTCCGGGACAACTGGTAACCGCAATAACAGGTAGAGTCGGCGAAATGACGCGGGTTTTTGTGCAATACCCTCTAGAAATTGTGGCAAAATCATGCCTTTTAGCGTGACGTGCGGGACGGATGACGGTAGGTTATCCACAATGAAACAAGAACGGTCATAACAGGCCGATGGCAGCAAAGCAGGCGGACGAACCCATGACATTAAACCTGACCATGCCCGATCGGGAAGAGTTGAAGCCGAAGATCACTGTCTTCGGGGTAGGCGGTGCCGGCGGCAACGCGGTCAACAACATGATCGAGAAAGAACTGGTCGGAGTCGATTTTGTGGTCGCAAATACCGACGCGCAGGCGCTGCAGCAATCCACCGCGCAGGCCCGCATCCAGATGGGTGTGAAGGTGACCGAGGGGCTTGGCGCGGGGGCACGACCCTCGGTGGGCGCGGCGGCTGCCGAAGAGACCATAGAGGAAATCGTCGACCATCTGGCCGGCGCGCATATGTGTTTCATCACCGCCGGAATGGGTGGCGGCACAGGCACCGGCGCGGCACCGATCATTGCTCAGGCAGCACGTGAGCTTGGCGTGCTAACCGTCGGAGTTGTAACGAAACCTTTCCAGTTCGAAGGCTCCAAGCGCATGCGCCAGGCCGAGGACGGGGTCGAGGCGCTGCAAAAGATGGTCGATACGCTGATCATCATCCCGAATCAGAACCTGTTCCGTCTGGCCAATGAAAAGACGACCTTTACCGAGGCGTTTTCGCTGGCCGACGACGTGCTCTACCAGGGCGTCAAGGGCGTCACCGATCTGATGGTGTGCCCCGGCCTGATCAACCTCGATTTCGCCGATGTGCGCGCGGTGATGGACGAGATGGGCAAGGCGATGATGGGCACCGGCGAGTCCGAGGGCGAAGACCGCGCCACCCAAGCCGCCGAAAAGGCCATCGCCAACCCGCTGCTCGACGAGATTTCGCTGCGCGGTGCCAAAGGCGTGCTGATCAACGTCACCGGCGGCCATGACCTGACGCTATTCGAACTGGACGAGGCGGCCAACCGGATTCGCGAAGAGGTCGACCAGGAAGCCAACATCATCGTGGGCTCGACGCTTGACGCCGGCATGGACGGTGCGATGCGCGTCAGCGTGGTGGCCACCGGTATCGATGCCAGCGAGATGGTGCAGGATATCCCGGTGCCGCGCCGCCGCCTGAGCGAGCCGCTGCAGACCGCAGACAAGGTCGAAGAGAAATTCGAGGCCGATTTCCCCGCCGCCGCCGCGGTTGCCGCCCAGGTGCAGCACGTGCCGCCCGCGGCCGATCTGCCCCGGCCGGGCACAGAGCCGATGCTGTTCGACGAGCTTGACGCGCAAAGGGCCGCCGCCGAGGAGCAGGCCGAGCATATTTTTGGCGACGAGGCTGCCGACGATCTGCCGCCACCGGCCTACCGGCCGCAACAGGCAGAGTTCCAGCCGCAGGCAGATGCGCCCGGCCGCGTCACGGCAGAGTTTGTGGCACCCAAGGCGGGTACGCCCACCCCCCAGGCGATGGCCCGGCTTCAGGCCGCCGTGGAGAAGACGCCGCGACCGCTGCAGAGCCGCCCCGAGGTGGCGCCCGTGGCGCCCGCCGCTGGCGCCGCTGACGACAAGCCGCGTTTCGGCATCAACTCACTGATCGGGCGGATGACCGGCCATGGCGAAGGCCAGCAAAAGCCACGGGCGCAGCCGCAAATTCAGGCCAGCGAGCCGGCATCAGAGATGGATGCCGACCAGGAGCGCATCGAAATCCCGGCATTCCTGAGGCGTCAGGCAAACTGACGCAGGTGGGTCATGTGAACGAAACGACCGGCGCTGCCGGTCGTTTTTGTTGATTTCACAGTTGTTTAGGCAAAGCTTTGCGCGGGATCGGCGAACTCTCGCGCATGGCAAATGCCATGTTTCAGAGCGTTACAAAGAGTGAGTTGAGAGAGTCCTGCCAACAGGTTAACGCCAAGATGCTGCACAAAACAAGTCGCGGCACGAGGGTTGGGACCACAAGTGCAAACGACGTTGAAATCGCCGGCCAGTTTTACTGGCATCGGCCTGCATGGCGGACAGCCTGTCCGCATGACCGTGTGCCCCGCTTCGGCGGAGTACGGAATCTGGTTTCATAGAACTGATGTCGAAGGCCGCGATGCGATGATCCCGGCGCGCTGGGACGCGGTGGCCGAGGCGCGGCTGTGCACCCGGCTGGTCAATGATGCCGGTGTCTCTGTCTCGACGGTAGAGCATGTGATGGCCGCACTTGCCGGATGCGGCATCCACAACGCGCTGATCAGGATCGACGGGCCCGAGGTGCCGATCCTCGACGGCTCGTCAGCGCCATTCGTGTCGCGTTTCGTCAATCGCGGTATCCGCCGTCTGGGCGCCCCGGTGCGCGCGATCCGTATCCTGCGGCCAGTCGAGGTGCGTGTGGGCGAGGCCGTGGCCCGGTTCGATCCGGCGGAAAACTTCGAGATCGATTTCCGCATAGAGTTCACCGATGCCGCCATCGGGCGGCAGCGAAAGGCGCTTGGAATGGCCAACGGCGCTTTCATACACGAGTTGTGCGACAGCCGTACCTTCTGCCGCCAGGCAGATGTGGACGCGATGCACGCTGCGGGGATGGCGCTGGGCGGCACGCTCGAAAACGCGGTCGTGGTGGATGGCGACAAGGTGCTGAGCCCCGGCGGGCTGCGCTATGAGGACGAGGCGGTGCGCCACAAGATGCTGGACGCGATGGGCGATCTGGCGCTGGCAACCTGCCCGATCCTGGGCCGCTATACCGGCATCCGCGCTGGCCATGCGCTGACCAACCGGCTGTTGCGTGCGCTCTTCGCGCAACCTTCGGCCTATCGGCTGGTGATGTGCGACGCGCTCACCGCGGCAAGACTGCCCGGGACCGGTATAGGGCGAGCCGATCTGGCGGGCCTGATGCGCGCGGCATAGGGCGCATGCCGGGTTTTCAGGATGATACGGGCCTTGGCTGGAGACGGTTTTTTGGCAATTGGTCGTGATCCGGGCACGAGCGCCGGGCCAGGCAGGTCACGCCAGTTGCCGATTTCCCGCTGAAATGGCGTTTTGCCCGGGAATTATATGTGCTAGACCAAACGCGCGACGCAGTATGGTGCGGGTGCAGAGGCAATCGGGGTGGGCGCTTGATGACAGGGTCGAGGACACGAATCGGCATTCTGGCGGCATGTGTGGCGTTGGGCACGCTGTCGGCCTGCAGCCGCGACAAGAATGTCTCGGTGGAAGATCAGAGCGCCGAGCAGATCTTTAGCCGTGCCGAGTACCAGCTTGAGGTTGGCCGAGCCGATGACGCGGCGCAGTTCTTCGGCGAGGTGGAAAGGCTTTACCCCTATTCCGAGCTCGCCAAGCGGGCGCTGATCATGCAGGCTTTCGCCTATCATCAGGACGATGACTACGACAACAGCCGCGCCAGCGCCCAGCGTTATATCGATTTCTACCCGGCTGACGAGGATGCGGCCTATGCCCAGTATCTGCTGGCGCTGAGCTATTATGACCAGATCGACGAGATCGGTCGCGATCAGGGTCTGACCTTTCAGGCACTGCAGGCGCTGCGCACGGTGATCGAGCGCTATCCGGATACCGAATACTCCCGCTCGTCGATCCTGAAGTTCGATCTTGCCTTCAACCATCTGGCCGCCAAGGAAATGGAGATCGGCCGCTACTATCTGAAACGCAGGCACTACACCGCCTCGATCAACCGTTTCCGCGTGGTGGTCGAGCAGTTCCAGACCACCACCCACACCGCCGAGGCGCTGTATCGTCTGGTCGAGGCCTATCTGACGCTGGGTCTGCCGCATGAGGCACAGACCGCCGGCGCGATCCTGGGCCACAACTTTCAGTCGACGCCGTGGTATGACGATGCCCATACACTGTTGACTGGCAGGGGGCTGCGACTCGAGGTGTCGGGTGATAGCTGGCTGCGGCAGGTCTATCGCCAGATGGTCCGGGGCGAGTGGCTCTAGGGAAGACAGTCCGGTGCGGCTGGGGGCGCTCATCAGGCCTGACGGCCTTCCTCGCTGGCGGGGCGGGCCATGAGATGCACCGGGTGACCTGCAATGCTGCGCACGCTTGATATTCGCGACTTGCTGATCATCGACCGGCTGGAGCTTGGTTTTCAGCCGGGGCTGAACGTGCTGACCGGCGAGACCGGGGCTGGCAAGTCGATATTGCTGGATGCGCTGGGTTTCGTGCTGGGCTGGCGCGGGCGGGCCGAACTGGTACGCAGCGGTGCCGCGCAGGGCGAGGTCACAGCGGTCTTCGACCTGCCGGCGGGCCACGCCGCCCAAGACGTGCTGGCCGAGGCCGGGCTGCCCGGCGGCGGCGAGCTGATCCTGCGCCGGGTCAATACGCGCGACGGCCGCAAGACCGCCTGGGTCAACGACCGCCGTGCCGGCGGCGAGGTGCTGCGGGCCTTGTCCGACTGCCTGGTGGAACTGCACGGGCAACAGGACGACCGTGGTCTGCTGAACCGGAGCGGCCACCTCGATCTACTTGATTCCTATGCCGAAACCGGGGTGCTGCGGGGCAAGACCCGCGACGCCTGGCGGGCGCTGACGGCGGCCCGCAAGGCGCTGGCCGGGGCCGAGGCGGAACTGGCCGAAATGCGGACCGAAGAGGCGTTCCTGCGCCATGCGGTGGCCGAGCTGGATGCGCTTGACCCGGTGCCGGGGGAAGAGGCGGAACTGGACCGGCGCCGACGGTTGATGCAGGCCGCAGAGAAGATCCGCGCCGATGTCGCCAGGGCGCATGAGGCGTTGGGGTATGACGGCGCCGAGGGGCTGATCGCCAACGCCCTGCGCTGGCTTGAGGACGTGGCCGAGCGCGCCGAGGGCCAGCTGGAAGAGCCGATCGCCACACTTGGCCGCACGCTGACCGAGCTGGGCGAGGCAGAGCAGGGCGTTGGCCGGTTTCTGCAGGCGCTGGATATCGACCCGGGCGAGCTGGAGCAGACCGAAGAGCGGCTATTCGCGATCCGCGCCCTGGCCCGCAAGCATGGCGTGGCACCCGACGATCTGGGCGTTTTTGCCGGCGGTCTGCGTGACAAGCTGGCCGCGCTGGACGGCGGGGCGTCGGGCCTGCAGGCGCTGCAGCAGGCTGTCGCGGCGGCAGAGGAAAGCTATGGTGGCAGGGCCGGGGCCCTGTCGTCGGCGCGGGTTGCAGCAGCGGGGTCGCTCGACGCTGCCATGGCTGGGGAACTGGCGCCGCTGAAGATGGAACGCGCTGTTTTCACGACGGAAATTACCGCAGCCGAGGCAGGCCCGCAGGGCCACGATGCGGTGGCCTTCACCGTGGCGACCAACCCCGGGGCGCCATCGGGGCCGCTGAACAAGATCGCCAGCGGCGGCGAGCTCTCGCGTTTTCTGCTGGCGCTGAAGGTCTGCCTGACCCAGGGCACGCCGGGGCTGACCATGATCTTCGACGAGATCGACCGTGGTGTGGGCGGCGCGACGGCGGATGCGGTGGGGCGCCGGTTGGCGGCGCTGGCCGGTGACGCTCAGGTGCTGGTGGTGACCCACAGCCCGCAGGTGGCCGCCCGCGGGGCGCATCACTGGCAGGTTGCCAAGCGGGTCGAGGGGGGGGCCACGCTTTCGACCGTCACGCCGCTGGATGACGGCGCCCGGGTCGACGAGATCGCGCGCATGCTGGCGGGCGACACGGTGACCGACGAGGCGCGCGGCGCGGCGCGGGCGCTGCTGGCGGGTTAACGAAATGCGACCCGGCTGAACGCTCCAATGACGCGAATCGGGGGTTAACGCCCGGTTTTGCAGGGAAAATCGCTGTCGGACTAACGTCGGATACCTGTCGGACTACCGTCGGACCCAAGTCGGGCAAAGCCCGTGGTTAACAGAGCGTGCGGTGGGGTAGGGGTTGCCTTGGGTCATGGGGTGGCTTGAGGTGAACGTTGGGTCACGTCGAAGCACCTTGTTGCCAGGCGATCCGCGAAGGCTCAAAGCTGCGCGCCGCGCTGCTTCAGCCAGCGCCAGGCCCCTTCACCCCCGGAGGCTCAGTTCACCTGCACCACCTTGCCCGGGTTCATTATGTTGCCCGGGTCGAGCGCCCGCTTGATCTCGGCCATCACCTCCCAGGCGGGGCCGTGCTCTGGCCCCATGTATTTCATCTTGCCCATGCCGATGCCGTGTTCGCCGGTCGAGGTGCCGTCCAGACGCAATGCGCGGTCCACCATGCGCTCGGAAAAGGCGTGCACCGCGATGCGCTCTGCCTCGCTTGTCGCATCGAACATCAGTTCAGCGTGGAAATTACCGTCGCCCACATGGCCCAGGATGGTGCCGGGAAAGGGCATGGCGGCGATATCCTCGCGGGTTTCTTCCACCGCCTTGGCCAGCCGCGAGATCGGCACACAGATATCGGTGACCAGCACGCTGGCGCCGGGGCGCAGCGACATCGAGGCGAAATGCGCATTGTGGCGCATGGTCCAGAGCGCGGTGCGGTCCTCGGCCCGGGTTGCCCGGTCGAACCCGGTGGCGCCGAAATCGTCGGCCACCTCGCGGAACCGCTCGGCATCCTGGGCCACGCCAGCGTCCGAGCCGTGAAACTCGACCAGCAGATGCGGAACCTGCGGCAGTTCGGCCCCGGCATAGATGTTGAAGGCGGCGGCCATGTTGGCATCGACGAACTCTATCCGCGCCATGGGGATGCCCGACTGGATGGTCTCGATCACCGCGTTCACCGCCGCCTCCATGTGCGGGAATGCGCAGATCGCGGCCATGATCGCCTCTGGCTGGCCCCTGAGTTTCAGCGTCAGTTCGGTGACCAGCCCCAGCGTGCCCTCACTGCCCACCATCAGCGCGGTCAGGTCATAACCGGCGCTGGACTTGCGCGCCCTTGAGCCGGCGTGGATCA
Source organism: Paracoccaceae bacterium (assembly GCA_024226455.1). GTDB lineage: Bacteria > Pseudomonadota > Alphaproteobacteria > Rhodobacterales > Rhodobacteraceae > JAAELR01. The sequence goes on along the minus strand of JAAELR010000455.1, from coordinate 2,695 downwards.
TCCGGCCATCGGCCAGCACCGCCCGCAGCCCCATCACGTTGTCGCGCATGGTGCCGTATCTGACGGCGGTGGTGCCGCTGGCGCGCGTCATCGCCATGCCGCCAAGCGAGGCATTGGCGCCGGGATCGACGGGAAAGAACAGCCCCGTGGCGCGCAGTTCCAGGTTCAGCGCCTCACGCGTGATGCCGGGCTGCACCACCACGTCCATGTCTTCTGCATTGATGGCCAACACCTTGTCCATGCGCGAGAAATCCACGCTGACACCACCCTGCACCGCCAGCGCGTGGCCCTCCAGCGAGGTGCCGGTGCCCCAGCCCACCATGGGGCAGCCGTGCCGGGCGCAGATCTGCACGATCTGCTGCACCTCTTCGGCGGTGCCCGGCCAGACCACCGCGTCGGGCGGGGTCAGCGGGAAATATGTCTCTGATCGCCCATGGCTTTCCAGATCGCCCTTGGATCGGCTGAGCCGAGGTCCTAGTAAGTTGGACAACTCGGTCACGGCGGCGTCGATGGTCATCGGCCCTCTCCCCTGGTCGAGCGCGAGCCTAGGCCATGCGGGGGGCCGGGGAAAGCCAATGCCGTTGCCCCGCCCGCGGACCGAATGATGCCAAAGCCCGACCGCAACCTGATCGCACGGCAGCTGGATGACACCCTGCGCATCTGGCGGCGCGGCTGGCAGGTGTTGAAACATAAAGGGCCGGGGCAGATCCAGTTCTGGTTCATCGCCCTGCTGATCGGCATCGCCGCGGGGTTCGCGGCTCTTGGTTTTCGCAAGGGCATCGAGGCGCTGCAGGCGGCGCTTTACGGCACCGACAACGTCAACCTGCTGCATTCCTTTGCCGAGACACTGCCCTGGTACTGGATCCTGGCGATCCCGGTCATTGGCGGGCTGGCGGTGGGGCTGATCCTGCACCGGTTCACCCAGGATGGTCGCGTGCATGCGGTGGCCGAGGTGATCGAGGGCGCGGCGCTGAATGACGGGCGGGTGCCGATGCGGGCCGGGCTGGCCTCTGCCGCGGCCTCGTTCATCACGCTTTCGTCGGGCGGGTCGTCGGGGCGTGAGGGGCCGGTGGTGCATGTGGCCGGGCTGGTAAGCACATGGGTGTCGAACCTGATCCGCGCCGACGGTATCACCGGGCGCGACCTGCTGGGCTGCGCCGTCGCCGCCGCCGTCTCTGCCAGCTTCAACGCGCCCATCGCGGGGGCCATCTTTGCGCTAGAGGTGATCTTGCGGCATTTCGCGGTGCATGCTTTCGCCCCCATCGTCATCGCCTCGGTGGCCGGCACGGTGATCAACCGGCTGGAGTTCGGCGGCGTCACAGAGTTCACGCTGCAGGCGGGCAATGCGCTGGAATTCTACATCGAACTGCCCGCCTTCCTGATCCTCGGCCTGATTTGCGGGCTGATGGCCGCACTGCTGACGCGGGCGATCTTCTTTGCCGATGGGCTGGCCGATCGGGTTCAGGCCCGCACCCGGTTGCCCCGCTATCTGCGCCCGGCCTTCGCGGGGGCGCTGCTGGGGCTGCTGGCGATCTGGTTCCCGCATATCATCGGCGTCGGGTACGAGACCACGTCGCTGGCGCTGACCGGGCAGATGCTGCTGTGGCAGGCTGTGGTCTTTGCCGGGCTCAAGGTGCTTGCCGTCGCCATCACCATCGGCGGGCGCATGGGGGGCGGCATGTTCTCGCCCTCGCTGATGCTGGGGGCCCTGACGGGTCTCGCCTTCGGCCTGATCGCTACCGGCATCTTCCCAGAGGTTTCCGGCTCAGCAACGCTCTATGCGCTGGCCGGCATGGGGGCGCTGGCCGCGGCGGTGCTGGGGGCGCCGATCTCGACCACGCTGATTGTGTTCGAACTGACCGGAGACTGGCAGACCGGGTTGGCGGTGATGGTGTCGATCTCGATGTCGACCGCGCTGGCCTCGCGGCTGGTCGATCGCAGCTTTTTCCTGACCCAGCTGGAACGACGCAACATCCACCTGGCCGCCGGCCCGCAGGCCTATCTGCTCAGCATGGTGCGCGTCGCCACCCTGCTGGAACCCGCCACCGAGACCGGTCAGGCCAGCCAGGAGGCTTGCTGGGAACTGATTGAGCAGGGCATCTATATCGACGGTGCGGCGACGCTGGAGGCGGCGATGCCGGTCTTCGATCAGGGAGGTGCGGCGTTCCTGCCCGTGGTCACGCTTTTCGGCGACCGCCCGCCGGAACTGCTGGGCGTGCTGCACCATGTGGACGCGCTCAAGGCCTACAACCGCGCACTGGCCGCAACGGCGACAGAGGAGCATTCATAAGCCGGGGTGCGGGGCAAGAGCCCCGGACAGGCCGCGATCTGCTGTTTTCGGTAGGAAACAAATGCCATGATGAGGGGTAGTCCTGGGGGTAACGGACGGGCCCGCAGGGAACTACATCGCAAATCAGACACCGCCAGAGCCGGGCGACAACTTTGACGTCACGTGAGTCCGCCGAATGGCGGACCGATCCGGCTTTTGCCGTAACCTGAAGCCACCGGCTTTCAGCCGGTGGAGTATTCACATTGATAGAATAGCCGCCTGTGACTTTCGGGCCTGAGCGTTCTCTTTTAAGGCCTCTGCAAAGACCTCTGCATAACCAAAAGATTCCCGCGACGCTCTGGATTTGCTATGTTTTGCCTGAGTTTTCCGGGGCTGGTTGATGGATCTGTTTTTACGTGAAGGGTC
>JAAELR010000454.1 GCA_024226455.1 Paracoccaceae bacterium | reverse complement strand
CGTCAGCACGCCATGGTGGCCCTGCTCACCGATGGAAACGGTCTGGATCATGCCCTGAGCGCCACGCTGGAGCGGCGTTACGTTGAGCAACTCCTGCGTCAGCTCAGGCTCTGGCCCCATCTGGTTTTCGTGGATTTCGGCCGGGACGGGCGTCTGTCCCGTCTGTTGCGTCCTTATGGACTGAAGGCCATCCTGCCTCAGGAGCTGGCCGCCTGGCTCGGTGGGCAGGAAACCGGCGGGCAGGCGTCTTTTACCGCTCCCAAGCAGTTACAGGGGGATCTACGGATCTGGGCCGCGGCCTGTTGTCTCAGCCCCGATCCCCTGGATCCGGATTCCGCCCAGCGCCTGCGGGAGCGCTTGGGCCTGCAGGCCGAGACCTGGCAGATCCGCGCCTTGCAGGCCGATGCGGACGATGCCGGCCTGGGTTGGTCCGCGGAGCGCCGCCACACGCTGGTCAACTGGCTGTTGCGTTGCGCCCCTGCCGATGAGCACGGTCTGCCGGGTGAAGACACCCCGGCCGCCCGGGCCATCCGCTGGTGGCAGGGGCGTTACCGGGTGGCCTCAGGGCAACAGGGCAGACGGCAGAACCGCCTCCTGCCCTGGAACCGTACCCCCGCCCAACGGCGTTGGCGGATTGAGCTTGAGTTGCTCGAACTCGTTCTGGACCCGGTGCGGGCAACCCCGCGCCTCCAGGCCCTTGCGGCGTCGGATGCGGAGCTCCGGGAGGAGATCCGCGAGCGCCTGGGTGAACTCCGCTCCGCGGATCAGCTCGATCCCAATTGGACACCGGAAACCCGCATCCAGGCACCGCGGGAGGCCGTCTTTCTCACTTGGGAACTGGGGACCCTACCGTCCGGGATCCAGGACTCCCTGGTTGCCATGGGTTTTGGTGGCGGGGAGATCCGAGGGCGGCGCAAAGGGCTGCGTCCCGCCCCCCGCCTGAGCCTCTCTTTGGGGCTGCTCGCCGGGCTGGCGATCGCCGCCGGGGGGAGTGCTCTTTATCAGGGGTTGAATCCACCCGCCATTCAACTGCAAAGCGCTGATCCCCTGATGGACCGGAGCGCCCCGCGCTCCCAGACCCTGCGCCTGGTGGACAATAAACGGGGCCGGCTGGCCCTGGGCCATGCCAAGGAGGTGGTTACCCGCCAGGTTCCCCCGGGTTCCCGTGTCCGGATCAACTGGAAATGGGAGGGGAGTGAAGCCGGGCGTAACAATCCCGTCCGGCTCGGCCTTGTCGGCAGCGACGCCCTGGTGTTTCGCGCCGGCGTCCTGGCCCAGCCGATCCGTCCCTGCGTCAAGGGTTGGCCCGCCCGTTCCCTGGCCTTGGTACAGGCCTCGCCGGAAGAGGTGACCGCTCGCCGCTTGGCCATCCGCCTGCTGGACTCGGGAACCGCCGATCAGGTGCTGATCGGTAACGGTAGCCCAAAGGAGCTGAAGGCCTTCCTGGGCGATGACCCGCTGCTCAACGACTCCACCCGGTGGTTGTCGATCCAGCCTCACCAGGCCGTGGCGCCCACACTGCCCGCGGGTATGCCCGGTCCCCTGGTTGCCTGGGCCGCCGTCAGCGCCGATTTCCAGGAACTGGCGCGTTGGCTGAATTTTCCCGGCCTGAGGAAACTGGAGGCGGCCCCGGTGCGGGTACTGATGCGCCGGGGCGCCATGCCCTGGCATGGCGGGCCTGAGCAGCAGGAGAATCACAAACGCACCGGCATCGTATGGGTCCGGGCCTGTCCCGGGACCTTCACCATGGGTTCGGATCGGAAGGTGGATGGTGACGAAGCGCCGGTACACACCGTGATCCTCACCGCCTTCGACATCGCCCGGACCGAGACCACCAATGGCCAGTACCGACTTTTCCGACCGGAGCATGAACCGAAGAAGGACGGCCGGCTACCGGCCGTGAATGTCACATGGGACGAGGCCCGGAAATTCTGCCGCTGGGCCGGCAGT
>JAAELR010000453.1 GCA_024226455.1 Paracoccaceae bacterium | reverse complement strand
ATCCGGTGATCCAGAACTGCGGCGAAAGCCTGATTGGGAATGGTGGCCTGCCAGCTGGGTAGGGGCGATGCCTGCGCCACACCAAGAAAGGGGTGGACCAGGGGAGCGACGCGTTCCCTTTGCGTCAGGGGCGCTTCGCCCCAATACCTCTCACGCTGCCAGGGGTAGGTAGGCAAAGAGACGTGACGACCGTCTGGGTAAAAGGCTGCCCAGTCCGGCTCGGTCCCATGCACATAGAGGGCGGCCAGTGTTTGCAGCAAGGCTGTACGCTCCGGGGCCCTACGCGTGAGGGAAGGGACTACTTCGGCCTGTGCGCCCTGGGCCGCGGCACATTCACGAATCGCCCCAGCCAGGACCGGGTGCGGGCCGATCTCCATGAAGGTCCGATGCCCGACCGCCAGCAACGCCTCTATGGCGGCATCGAAGACCACCGGTTGGCGGACATTGCCCCACCAATAACTGGCGTTGTGCAGCGCCTCCTGCACCGGTTCACCCGTGACCGTCGAATACAGCGGCACGTGAGGAACGCTGGAGGCCAGGCCGTCGAGGGCCGCCAGCAGTCCGTTCTGAAGCGGCTCCATCTGGTGGCTGTGATAGGCGACTTCGCCGAACACCAGGCGAGCGAAGATCCCCTCCTGCTCTGACGTCGAGGCGATGTCCCGCAGCACCTCTTCACTACCGGCCAGGGCACAGGAGTCCGGGCTGTT
>JAAELR010000452.1 GCA_024226455.1 Paracoccaceae bacterium | reverse complement strand
TTGAGGTGTTTTTAGACCGGAAATGATCGCTTCAAGCCGTTTACGGTCGGCCGCCGAAACCGTGAAAGATATTCCTGTACGCATGCTGCAGACTCGCATGCCGCGGTTCAAAAGGGAATCCTAAATCGGACTCTTTTGAATAGGCCGATCCACTAGGAACGGCCAATTCAAGAAACACATTGACCTTCGAACGCCCTTAACCCATGTGAGGATCGACTTTTTAGGGGAGGCGCGTCTGACTCATTATGCGGGTACTTCTGGCACACAATTTCTATACGGTCCAAGGCGGCGCAGAGGTATTCGTTCAAGAGGTTGCCCGCATCCTTAAAGAGAATGGGCACAATGTGGCGCAGTTCTCACCAGCCGAAAAGGGGCTGGATGTCGAATGGGCGGAACACTTCCCCCCGGTCGCAGACTACAAGGGCAGCGGAAGCCTGCTGAAGCGCGCCGCCAGACTGCCGCAGATCGTGTACAATCGGGCGGCCAAGGCGGCCTTTGCGCAAATGATCGCATGCTTCCGCCCCGATATCATCCACGCCTTCGCTATCTATGTCAGGCTGACCCCAGCCATCCTAGACGCAGCGCGCGAGGCCGGCGTTCCGGTGGTTCTGTCCTGCAACGACTACAAGCATCTCTGTCCCAACTATAAGCTTTTTTACAGCGGTCGTATCTGCATGGAATGCAAGGGGGGGCGGTTTCACCGTGCCTTTGCCAACCGGTGCTGCCATGACTCCGTGGTGGTCAGCACGGCCAGCATGATTGAGGGTTATGTGCACAATTGGCTGAACATTTGGCGCAAGAATGTCGACGTTTTTTGCTTCGCCAGCCAGTTCATGGCCGAACAGACAGAGGCATTTTGGGGCCATGGGAGCGTCAAGATCGACTATTTACGCAATCCGTTCAACGCCGAAGCCAACTACGTCACGCCCAATGTGGGCGACTACATGCTCTATTTCGGTCGCATAATCGACGAGAAGGGCGTAGACGTGCTGATCGAAGCGGCGGCGCGCACGCCGGAGATCCCTGTGGTGGTGGTGGGCGATGGCCCGGATCGCGCAGCACTTGAGGCGCGCGCGACCGAGCTTGTAAATGTCCGCGTTGTAGGCCCCGCCTGGGGCAACGCTCTGCACGGCTGGCTCAAGGGCGCGCGCGCGGTGGTGGTGCCCTCGATCTGGCACGAGAACTTTCCGTATGTGATCCTGCAGGCCTTCGCAGCCTCGACCCCGGTGATCGCCTCCAACCGCGGCGGTATGCCCGAGCTCGTCCAAGCCGGCCCTCATGGCTGGATCTATGAGGCCACCGACCCTGGCGTGCTGGCGGCACAGATGCGCGCGGTGGCCGCGCTGCCTGCAGCCGAGATCGCCCGCATGGGCGAAACGGCGCGCGCCTACACGGCGGCCGAGTTCTCGGACCCGGCAATTTACGCAAGGCTTAAAGAGATCTATGCGGAGGTTCTGGCGTGAAAATATTGGCCCTTGGTGGCAGCGGCTTTATCGGCTCGCATGTCGTAGATGCCGCGCTCGCGGCCGGCCACACCGTGCGGGTCTATGACCGGGCGCAGGAGCGGTTCCGCCCCACGCCTAAGGGCGTCGAGTTCATCAATGGCGCGCTCGATGACACCGCCACCCTGGCCGAAGCGCTAATCGGCATCGACATGGTGTTCCACCTGATCAGCGTCACCGTGCCTACCACCGCCAATCTCGACCCGATCGCGGATGTGCAGGGCAACCTGGTGGCTACGATTCGCCTGCTGGAGATGATGCGCGCACAGGGCATCGAGCGGCTGCTCTACCTGTCATCGGGCGGCACAGCCTATGGCATCCCGCAGATCGACCCGGTGCCCGAGACCCATGTGCTGAACCCGATCTCGTCCTACGGGATCGTTAAGGTCGCCATCGAGCAGTATATGCGCATGGAAGCGAAGCTGCACGGGCTACAGCCGGTGATCCTGCGGCCCTCGAACCCGTTCGGCCCGCGGCAGGGCCATGACGGGGTGCAGGGCATCATCGGAACCTATATGTGGCGCCTCGTTCGCAACGAGCCGATGCAGCTGTGGGGCGACGGACAGGTGGTGCGCGACTTTGTAAACGTGCGGGACCTGGCGCGGCTTTGCGTGATCTGCGCCGATCAGGGCACCACCGGAACCTTCAACGTGGGCGCAGGCAAGGGGCACTCGATCCGCCAGGTGATCGATGGCATCGCCGCTGTCTCCGGCCGCCCCGTCGTGCCCGAGATCAAGCCCGGCCGCGCCTTCGACGTGCCGCGGGTGGTGCTAGACATCTCAGCCGCGACCAAGACGACCGGCTGGCGTCCGGGGCAGAGCTTTCGAGACGGGCTGGCCGAGACCTGGGCCTGGGTGAAGGGGCAGGTAGGATGATCTTTGTAGTTGGTAACAGCCGCAGTGGCACCACCATGTTGGGGCGTATGTTCAACAAGAACCCCGCCGTACACACTTTTGGAGAATTGCATTACTTTGAGCAAATGGTGGATTATGAGACCACCCTGTCACGGCCCGACTGGACCAACGCTGCGCTGACAAAAATGCTGGAACGGCTTTTGACCTCAGCCCGAGAGGTTCTCTTTGCCCCGGTGGTGCCGGGGCGGTACCGCGAGGCTGCGGACGAGATATTGGCCGCGTGCCTAGAGCGCGACCCCGTGTCTGTTTACAAGTCTTTCCTGCTGGCGGAAACTGCGCAGGCAGGGGCGGAAGTGCCATGTGAACAAACACCGCGGTATTTGTACCAAGCCGAAGAGATCCTCGCTGCCTTTCCCGAGGCGCGCCTCGTCTGTTTGGTCCGTGATCCCCACGCCGTGCTGCTGTCGCAAAAGAACAAGTGGCGGCGGCGCAAGCTTGGGGCCTCGAACATGCCAATGCTTTGGTCCCTGAGGGCCTGGGTTAATTACCACCCATATACAATGTCCCGAATGTGGGTGTCGACCAGTAAGATTGCCCATAGGATTGCCGAACATGAACGTGTGGTTGTCTTGCGCTTTGAAGAGCTCGCTTCTGATCCTGAACAAAGCGTACGACGGCTGAGCGACTTTTGTGGGATCGAGTTCAATACTGAAATGCTTGAAGTTGAACAGGTCGGCTCCTCCAGCAGGCAAGACCGTCCAGGGCAGTTTGGTATTGATGCGTCCCGCGTAACGTCGTGGAAGGATGGAGCCTTGGGTGATGGTGAAATCGCATTGTGTGAAAGCGTGGCGCGTGAACAAATGCAACGCTGGGGCTATGAGTTGACCGGCAAGCAGCAATCCCGCATGCAGTATGTATTGTTCATGATCGGGTTTGCCGCGAAGTCTATGTTGGCACTCGCTCTGAATATCAATCGGGTCAAGAATATACGTGAGGTCATCCGTCGTCTTAGTTGACGATGACCGCATCGGAAACCTTGCTGTCTTATTTCGCGGATCGTGAAAATGGTTGCACAGATCGACGGCCACTACATCAAGACGCGCCCGGTGCGGCTTTGGTCGCGCCTGCTGAGTTATGGACTTTTTGAGGGGCGGCCCCTGACGACCAAGGGGCGCTGGATAAACCCGGTGGTTTTCGCCCATTTTGGCCTCGCGCGGCGCCTGCCGCAGCTGAAGGCGGTGGAGAAGCCGGTCTTCATCGTGGGCGCCGGGCGCAGCGGCACAACCATTCTTGGCGTCCTGATGTCGATGCACCCCAAGGTCGGGTTCCTCAACGAGCCCAAGGCGATGTGGCACGCTGCGATGGGCGGTGGCGAGGACCTGATCGGCAGCTATGACCGCGGGGCCGCGCGCTATCGGTTGAGGGCCGAGGATGCTACACCGCCGGTGGCCCGCGCCATGCGACGTCACTATGGCAGCTACCTGTGGGCGACCCTCACGTCCCGGGTGGTGGACAAATACCCAGAGCTGATCTTCCGGCGGCCCTTCGTGCGGGCGATCTTCCCGGATGCGAAGTTCCTATTCATCGCGCGTAGCGGCTGGGACACCTGTGGCTCGATCGAGCAATGGTCGGCCCGGCTTGGCGGCAAGATCGGCGGCGAGACCCATGACTGGTGGGGGGCCGACGGGCGCAAGTGGCAGCTCTTGGTCGACCAGATTGTGCCGGAGCATCCCGACCTCGCGCCCTACGTCGCGGCGATGAAGGGTTGGAGCGCGCAGACCCAGCGCGCCGTGGTGGAATGGATAGTCACCATGCGTGAAGGGCACGCGCTGGCGCTGGCGCATCCCCAAAGCGTGCTGCACGTAACCTATGAAGAGATATGCGCCGCGCCGCGGGAGTGGATGTACCGGATCGCACAGTTCTGCGATCTGCCTCAGGACGAGACCTCGCTGGCCTATGCCGAGGCCAAGCTCAGCACCGTCTCCGCGAAACCGCCTTTCGCGCTGGAGCCCTGCCTCGAGGCGCCCTTCGCCGACACGATGGCGCGGCTGGGATACGCAAGAACCGCCGCCTAGCACCACCGCCCCTTTGGGCATCGACCGAAACACGGAGACCGGGCCCATGAAAATCGTCGTCATCACACAGGACGATCCATTCTACCTTCCCGACGTGCTGCCGCGACTTTTTGACGGGCTGAGGGGTCGCCACGAGATCACCGGCTGCGTGCTGCTGACGGCCTCGCCGTTTGGAAAGAAGGAGAGCACGCTGAAGAAGGCCGCCAAGACCTATCGGATTTTCGGGCCGCGCTTTTTTTTGCACTACGCGCGGAAATTCATCTGGGCCAAACTCTTCCGACGCGACGCGGTGCGCAAATCCTTCGAGGCCCAGGGCATCGCCATCACCACGCTGGACAAGTCGATCAACAACGCGGACTCGCTGGCGAAGATCCGGGCGCTGGAACCCGATCTTCTGGTCTCGATCCTGGGCAATGAGATCTTCCGCGCGAGCCTGATGGAGGTCGCGCCAATCCTGAATCTGCACACCGCTCCGCTGCCCCGCTATCGCGGGCTGATGCCTAGCTTCTGGGTCCTCAGGCATCGCGAGGAGCAGACCGCCGTTTCGATATTCGTGGTCGATGAGGGCATCGATTCGGGACTCATCGTGGTGCAGAAACCCGTGGAGATCGGGCAGAAGACGCAGGAGGACCTGATCCGCGAGACCAAGGCGCTGGGGATGGACGCGATGGTCGAGGCGATCGAACGAATGGCCTCTGGTGCTCCAGAGCTGATCGAGAACGACGCCGAGAAGGCCACCTACTTCTCCTTCCCGACCCGCGAGGACGTGCGCGCCTTTCTGGCCGCCGGCGCAAGGTTTTTCTGATGGCCGACGCGATGCGTATCCTCAGCGTGGATCTCGAGGACTGGTTTCACATCCTCGACAACCCCGAGACAATGACCGAGGAGAACTGGCGTCAGTTCCCAAGCCGGGTGGTTATGGTCACCGAAAAGCTGCTTGAGCTGCTCGACGCGCAAAGCCAGAAGGCGACCTTCTTCATCCTGGGCTACATCGCGCGCAACCATCCCGAACTGGTGCAAGAGGTGGCCCGCCGCGGGCATGAGATCGCCACCCATAGCGACATGCACCAGCTAGTCTATGCGCAAACGCCCAACGCGTTCGAAGCTGACCTTGTGGCCTCGCTCGAGGCGATCACCCAAGCCTGCGGCACCACTCCGCGCGCCTATCGCGCGCCGGGCTTTTCGATCACCCAAGAGGCCACCTGGGCCTTCGACATCATGGCCCGTAATGGCATCGAGGTCGACGCCTCGCTGTTCCCGGCGCGGCGCGCCCATGGCGGCCTGCCTGGCTTCCCCGAGGCCGGGCCCTGCCAGATCCAAACCCAATCCGGCCAGATCTTGCGCGCCTTCCCGATGAGCGTGGGCAAGCTGGGGCCGGCTAATATCGTTTTCTCCGGCGGCGGCTATTTCCGGCTGACGCCGCGCCCGTTGCTGAACCGCCTGTTCCAAGCCCAGGACTATGTGATGACCTATTTCCACCCCCGCGACTTCGACCCCGATCAGCCGATGATCCCTGGCTTGACCCTCGCGCGTCGCTTCAAATCCTATGTCGGCCTCAGGGGCGCCTTTGCCAAACTTGAGGGGCTTTTGACGCGTATGGACTTCATCACGATGGGCACCGCGGAGGACCGCGTCGACTGGCAGACCTCCCCAACGGTGTCCGTCCAATGACGCGAACCCCAGACCAGATGGCCGACCCCACTCTAACCCCCAAGCCAGCCATCCTGCTGCTTGGCACCCGCGGCATCCCCGCAGCCCATGGCGGCTTTGAGACCTTCGTGGAGAACCTCGCCCCCTACCTCGCCGAGCAGGGCTGGGACACCTATGTCTACTGCCAGGAGGAAGGCGCCGGGCCGATCTGGACCGACAGCTATGAGGGTGTCACGCTGATCCATGTGCCGGTGAAGGGCAGCGGCACCAAAAGCACCATCGTGTTCGACTGGAACGCGATGCGGGACGCGCTGAAGCGCAAGGGGCTGTTGTTCTCTTTCGGCTACCCCACCGGGGCCTTCGCCTTGCTGCCTCGCCTGGCCGGTCGCCGGCACGTCATCAACATGGATGGCGTAGAATGGAAGCGGTCGCAGTTCGGGACGATTGGCAAGTTGGCCTATTACATCAACGAACGCTTCGCCGCGGCGTTTGGCCACCGGCTGATCGCCGACCATCCGCGCATCGCCGACCATCTCGCGACCCGCGCGGGGCGCCAGAAGATCACGATGATCGCCTATGGTGCAGAGTCGGTCACCGATGCGAATCCGACATTGCTGGAGCCTCTGGGCGTGGCGCCCGACCGGTACGGCGTGGTCATCGCGCGCCCTGAGCTCGACAACTCCATTCTCGAGCTTGTGGCCGCCTTTTCCCGCAGGCCACGCGACCGCAAGCTCGTCGTTTTGGGGAATTTCAAGCCGGACAACCCCTATCACCAGGCCGTCCAGGCTGCGGCCTCGAACGAGGTGATCTTCCCCGGGGCGATATACGAAAAACCCAGCCTGCACGCGCTGCGTTTCCACGCGCGTTTCTACGCCCATGGCCACCGCGTCGGCGGCACGAACCCGTCCCTAGTCGAGGCGTTGGGTGTGGGCAATGCGGTGTTGGCCAATGACAATCCCTTCAACCGCTGGGTGGCTGACGAGGGGGCTATCTATTTCTCAACCGAGGACGAGATCGACCAAATGACCGAGGCGTTGTTTACCGATGACGCGCTGGTGGGGCGGCTGCGACAGAGCGCACGGCTGCGGTTCGAGGCGGCGCTCACCTGGCCCAAAATCCTAGCAGAATACGAGGCTATGTTGCTTGAAGAGGCGCGCCTTGGGGGAGAGATGCCCTAAACAATGCGCGCCCCGTGCCGCGCAACAGGTCCCCCGCCCTAGCCCGGATTATTCATGACGCCCCTGTTTGGCCTAGCTGGCCCGAAGCTGTGTATCTGGGCTTCACCAAGCACATTACAGACTCAAGTTGTCAACCCTGATTGGGTAAGGCTCTGACAGGTCTCGAAAATTTGGACTATGTGTTCATTTTGGGTATGCCCGTGACACGATGTGTGCATTAATCCGAGTCCAACCCAAAATGAACGCCTTATTGGCTTGTTTGAGTGTTCACGCGCAGCGTCATATTGGGTATACCCATAATGGCGCTTTGCGCCATGAATGCTCAACTCCTATTGCCTCTCTGCCTTCGTTCCTCCAAGCTTGGTCTGCTTCTGTTCCTATTGCTGCTCATATATGCACGTTCGGGCCCCTT
>JAAELR010000451.1 GCA_024226455.1 Paracoccaceae bacterium | reverse complement strand
TACTGTGCCAGGGTCGTGTCGCGCAGCCCGTCTCGTCGCCGCCCGACCCGGATGGTCCAGCGCAAGAGGTCGCGGACCTTTGGGGCGACGACCGTGTCGCCGCAATCGATGGCGTATTGGACATCGCGCAGAACGTGCGCCAGACAGACTTGATGGGCGCCCGCCAGATCCTGCTGGCCGCCATAGCGGTCCGAGATCCAGACCTCGGGCCGGTGATCGCCCAGCACGCCTTCCGCCACGGCCTTGGCGCGACGCGGAGCGATCTCGTGCAGCACGGCCGTGTCCGAGACGAACACCCATTGCCAGTGCGTGACCCCGTCGATGCGGGTCGTGGTTTCATCCGAGGCAATGACGCGGGCAGCACGCAATGCCGCCCGGATTGCCATGGCCGTCTGCTCCAGCGGGTCGGCCAGACGCCGAAACGCGTTGGCGATGGCGCCTTGCGAGATCTTCAGGCCGAAGAGCTCGCCCATCAACCGGCCGAGCCGCTCGAAACCGACCCCGGGTCAAGCCCGGGGCAGGCTATGGTGGCTGTGGTGCAGATAGAGCAGCAGCGCGTGGATGTTAGGCCCGAACGGGGTGCCCGGCGCCATGCCCTCGGGCGGTGTGGCCCGAAACCGGGCGCCACAGCAGCCGCAGCGCCCGCCGAGCAACTCGATGCGCGTCCCCGGGTCACGCCCGGGGCAGGCTCCGCGGCCGGATCGGCGGCAGATCGATATGGTCATAGCGGTGGCGCACGCTCTGGCGCTGGCCCGACACGTCACCGCCGCACCGGTCGCAGGATGTGGCGCGCCGTTGCAGGACCTCGTCGGGATCTTCGGCAAGACGGCGCGAAACACCCGGGCGCGGCGGGCGAGGCTTCTTCTTGCCTGACTTCCCGCCACCGCTGTTTGGCTTGTGCCCGGCAGACGGCGGTGTGTGCGAGTTCCGCGATGTCTTCTTCGGCGCCGACAGGGCTGCCTCGAGTTCCCTGATCCGCACAGCCTGCGCCTCGATCAACGCCGCCTGATCGTCGAGAAGCGCGTCCTTCTCGGCATCGCTCAGACGGTATCGGGTTCGCTTCGCCATCCATAGCTTGACTCACATATCGGAAGTGAATGCAAATTTTTTGCCAACCACGTGAGCAATTACGGAAGGGTCGGGTGGTCTCGGCACGGACCGAAGGGAGCCGCATCACGCTGCGCTGCGAGTCGCTCTTCACCGCGATGCGCCGCGAGGGGGTGCGGGCGAAGTACCAGCGGCTCTGCCGCCACGCGCTCTACAGCCGGGGCTGCCGGCTCGATATCGAGAGTTTTCTGGTGCCGGGCACCGCCACGGCTAGGACGGGCCTGCTGGTCACGGTTCCCGAGGCGGCACTGCAGCCCGATGGCTGGTATCGCGGCGGCGTGTTGCGCCACGCAGGGTTACTCGGGTTCATCGCAGGCCACACTGGTTCAACCCTTACGCTTGCGGGCCGCATGCCTGATCTGGAAGCGGCCATTGACGATCCAAACATCACCCCGGTTATCGACATCGCGCCCGGTTGCGACCTGCGCCGTGATACGTGCGATGCCAAGTTTGCAAACCTGCTGAACTTCGGTGGGTTCCCCGACATTCCGGGCCGCAATCCCTTTGGCGGCTCCAGCATAATCTGAGGCACATTTCTTATGGTCTGGAATTTCATCGTCCAGATCGTTGTCAGCCTGGTGCTGACGGCGATCTCCTATGCGCTGTCGCCAAAGCCGAAGAATACACCACCCAGTGCT
>JAAELR010000450.1 GCA_024226455.1 Paracoccaceae bacterium | reverse complement strand
GTGTGTAGGCCACTTTCTCGCCGTCGGCCCCGGCCCAGGCGAGCCGCTCGTGCGCGAGCCCGGTCGCCAGCCAGCGGCGGTCGACCGCAGTAGCGCAGCAGCCGCTCAAGGCCATCACGGTCCCACGCCTGGACGCGGGCCGAGGCGTCCAGGGAGAACCCGCCATGCGCCCACCCGAGCATCGTCTCGACATCGTCGGCCTCGAGCAGGCCCTGGCGTTGAAAGTGCTTGAGGATACGCCGACGAAGCAGTTCCTGGAGCCGATCCATGGTGGCTTGGTCGAGTGGGTCGGCGGGATGGAAGCGCAGCGTCGCGGCGGGGCCGCCCTCGGTGCTGTGCAGAGCGAACACCCCGTCAATCACGCAACAATGGTAGTGAAGATGGGCGTTGAGGGAACCACCGAATCGCTGGATGAAGGACACCGCCCCGGTTCGCGCCCCGGCGGGCGCGCCCGGGCAGTGCCCGCGCAGCTCGCTCTCCACCGCGCGCAGCACGATCCGCAGCACCGTCCCGGCAAGAACCGGGTCGCGATGAAGGAAAAATCGCAATCTTTTTGGCACGCTCAGAACGAATTGGCGCACGGGCACCGGCGGTAGCACGTCCTCGACCAGGCGCATGGCGGTGGCGGCCATGCGCCGCGTGCCGCACGACGGGCACACGCCCCGGCCCTTGCACGAGAAGGCGATCAGCAGGTCGTGGCCGCACCGGCACCGAGCCCGTGCGAAGCC
>JAAELR010000449.1 GCA_024226455.1 Paracoccaceae bacterium | reverse complement strand
GGTATTTTTCAAAGAGAAGAAGGACCTGCGGCTATGAACGGACAAGCAGGGTTCCGGGATCATAAGGGCCGGGCGAGATGACCTGGGCCCGGATATCCATACCGATCACATCCACGCAAAGCTGTGTGCCGTCGACCGCAAGATCAGGCTCGACAAAGGCATAGGCCAGGTTCAGCCCGGTGCGGTGGCCCCAGTCGCCGGAGGTGACGGTGCCGACCACCTTGCCATCCAGCATCACCGAGGCGCCGCCATGGGCGGGGGCATCGCGGTTGTCAAGCGACAGGGTCACCATTTGCCGCCGCGGGCCTGCGGCCTGGCGTTTCAGCAGCGCATCCTTGCCGGTGAAGTCCTTGGTCAGGTCAACGAAGCGGGAAAGGCCGGTCTCGAACGGGTTGAATTCGGTCAGGATGTCGGATTTCCAGTGCAGATAACCCTTTTCCAGCCGCATCGATTCGACGGCGCGGGCACCGAAAAGGGTCACGCCATGCGGCTTGCCGGCTGCCCGCAGGGCCAGGTATGCGGCGTAGAGCTGGGCGTTGGGGACGTGGATCTCATAGGCCAGTTCGCCCGAGAAACTGACTGACATCACCACGGCAGGAGCGATGCCGATGAAGGCCCGGCGCACGCTGAGCCAGGGGAAGGCCTGCGCCGACCAGTCGGCCCGGCTGGCCGCCTGCAGCACGTCGCGGGATCTCGGACCGACGAGCAGCACGATGGTGTGGTCGTTGGAGAGTGAGGTCAGATGCACGCCCGGTGGCGCATGGGCCAGCAGCCAGTCGCGGTCATGCCATTCGGCGGCGGCGGCGGAGCCGAGCCAGATACGCTCTGGCCCGAATTCACTGGCGGGCAGGTTGGCCACGGTCAGTTCGGATTTCAGGCAACCCTGGTGGTTGAGCATGTAGCCCAGACCGACGCGGCCCGGCTTGCGCGTGACCTTGCCGCAGATCATGGCGTCGAGGAAATCGCGAGCACCGGGGCCGCCGATTTCCATGCGGTTGAAGCCGTTGACCTCGGTCAGGCCGACGCCGGTCTGCACCGCCTTCACTTCGGCGGCGATGACGTCGAAGGCTTCGGTGAAGCGAAAGCTGTGGCTCTCGGTGAAGCCCGGCGAGGGCTTGAAATACTCGGCCCGTTCCCAGCCGTTGACCGTGGTGAATTCGGCGCCCTCGGCGGCGAGGATCGGGGTTAGGGGCGTGGTCTTGGCGGGCCGACCGGCGGGGCGGTGTTCATGCGGGAAGTGGAAGCGGAACTCGTTTTGGTAGTCCTCGACGGCCTTCAGGGCGGTCAGTTCCACGTTGCCGTGGCCGGTGAAGCGGCGCGGGTCCAAGCCCCATGTGTCGTAGCAGGCCTCTCCATGGGCGATGATCTGGGCCAGCAGCCAGCCATGGCCGCCGCCTTCGCCAAGGCCCGCGCGTAGGCCGATGATGCAATAGGCGTTGCGTTTGCCCGGCACCGCGCCGACCAGCGGCGCGCCGTCGATGGTGTAGGTGATCGGGCCGTTGACGATGGTGCGGATGCCGGTTTCCGCCAGCACCGGCATGCGGGCGATGGCGCCTTCGAGCACGTCCGCAACCCGGTCGAGGTCGTCGGGGCAGAGGTCCATGGTGAATTTCGGGTCGATGCCGTCCATGCCCCAGGTGCGGCATTGCTGCTCGTAGAACCCGATCAGCAGGCCGTTTTTCTCCTGGCGGCAGTAGTAGTCGCTGATCGGGCATCTGAGCAGGGGGATGCGGTGGCCGGCCTCTGCGATGGCGGGGATTTCCTCGGTCAGGAAATACTGGTGTTCCATCGAGGCGACGGGGTGCTGCACGCCCATCATGGCGCCGATCTCGTTGCAGCGGTAGCCGCCGGCGTTGATCACGACCTCGGCGTCGATATCGCCCTGTTCGGTGTGCACGGTCCAGGAGTGGTCGGCATGCTGGGTCAGGCCGGTCACCGGGTTCTTGCGCACCACCTCGGCGCCGGCCTTGCGGGCGCGGCGGGTCAGGGCGGCGCAAAGCTGGGCGGGGTCGATATGGCCGTCTTCGCCGTCCCAGAGCCCGCCAATAAGGTTGTCGGTCGAGATCAGCGGGTTGCGGCGCTGGCACTCGGCGGTGTCGAGGATTTCATATTCCACACCCATGCCGCGTGCCATGGAGGCAAAATGGCGGTAGCCTTGCATGGTGCGTTCGTCATTGGCGAGGCGAATGCCGCCGTCGCCGTGATTGTAGCCCACCGGATAGTCGGGGTCGTCGCGCAGGTCCTTGTAGAGCGCGATGGAGTGGCTTTTCACGCCGACCATGGTCTGGCTCATGCCGAAATTCGTCACCTGCGCGGCGGAGTGCCAGGTGGTGCCGGATGTCAGTTCGTCCCGCTCGATCAGAACGACATCGGTCCAGCCCTCCTGGCAAAGGTGATAGAGCGTCGAGCATCCGGCGATGCCGCCGCCGATAACCACGGCCCGGGTGGTGGATTTCATTTCCTCAACCTCACTCTTTACGGGCCAGTTCTGAATAAAATAGGGTCTCGGTCAAGCAGGATCGTCGTTCTGCCAAGAGTTTCAGAAAAGGCGAAAAAATGCTTTGGGAAAGCCGATGACAAGAGAGCGTTCTGCGGGGCGTTCGGGCGGACGGGCGGGGCGGCTCCGGCAGCGTGCGGCGCCCCCGGCGGTGAACCCCGCCGCGCCGGGGCAGCGCGGCGGGCAGTACCGGCCCCTGAGCCAGGCCGATTGTGCGGCGATCCACCAGATGGCGCTGAAGCTGTTGGCAGAGCTGGGCATGGGCGCGGTGCCGTTGCGGCTGGCCGATCTGCTGATCGGTGCCGGGGCGGTGACGGCAGGAGACAGGGTGCTGTTGCCGCGCGAACTGGTCGGGGCGGCGTTGGCGGGTGCGGCCAAACGGTTTGCGCTGCATGGGCGCGATCCGGCGCGCAGCATCGAGGTTGGCGGCGAGACCGTGCATTTCGGCACCGGCGGCGCGGCGGTGCAGACGCTGGATATCGACAGCGGGCGCTACCGGCCTTCCACATTGCGCGATTTGCACGATTTCACCCGGCTGCAGGACGTGCTGACCAATGTCAGCTGGTTCACCCGCTGCTGCATTGCGACCGATGTGGAGGATCCGTTCGATCTGGACGTCAACACCGCCTACGCGCTGCTGCGTAACACGACCAAACCCGTGGCGACATCTTTCTCGCTGCCCGAACACGTGGCGCCGATCGTCGAGATGTTCGACATCGCCTCGGGCGGACCGGGGAGGTTCGCGGCGCGGCCATTCGCCAAGGTACATGTCTCGCCGGTAATCCCGCCGCTGCGCTTTGGCGAGGACGCGGTGGATGTGGTGTTCGAGTGCCTGGCGCATGGGATCCCGGTAACCTGCATCACGGCGGCCCTGTCGGGCGCCACGGCGCCGGCGGTACCGGCAGGGTTTCTGGCGCAATCGCACGCGGAAACGCTGGCCAGCCTGGCGATGGTGCATGTCATCAAGCCGGGCCACCCCATGGTGTTTTCCAACTGGCCTTTCGTGGTCGACCTGCGGACCGGCGCCTTTTCGGGCGGCGGCCCAGAGGCCGCGCTGCTCAACGCGGCCTCGGCGCAGCTGGGCAACTGGCTGGGGCTGCCCACCGGGGTGGCGGCGGCGATGACCGACGCCAAGGCAGTGGACGCGCAATACGGGGTGGAAAAGGCGATGACGGCGCTGGCTACGGGGCTGGCCGGTGGTAATCTGGTCTATGAAAGCTCTGGCATGACGGCGTCACTGCTGGGAGCCTCGTTCGAGGCCTTCGTGCTGGACGACGAGATGCTTTCGTCGGTCTACCGGATCTTGCGCGGGGTCGAGGTGACGCCCGAGACGCTGGATTTCGGCGCGATTCGCAGCGCGGTGCTGGGCGAGGGACACTTTCTGGGCCAGCCCGACACGATGGCGGCCATGGAGCGCGACTTTGTTTATCCGCAGCTCGCCGACCGGCAGGCGCCGGGGGCGTGGGCCGAGCAGGGCGGCCGCGACGCCTGGGACCGGGCGCGGGCCCGGGCCCGGGCGATACTGGCAGAGCCCGGGCCGGACTATCTGGGGGCCGCGAAGGATGCAGCGATCCGGCGGCGGTTTCGGATACTCGGCTGACGCGGCGGTTTACTGATTGAGTGCGCTTCGCGCACGCATCTTTTCCCCATCCTCGCCTCCGGCTGCGTGTGGGCGGTGTTGGCGTTTCGCGCGAGGGCAAGGTGCGGTGAAGAGTCTCTATTTGCGTAATGCCAGTCTGATCTGGATCAATATACCGGCTGACGCGCATTGCTACATTAGCGACACATTTTTGTGTGGTGAGCGGAAAGGAATTCTGATGCGGATCACCAAGAGAACCAATCTGGCGATGCGGGTGCTGATGTTCTGCGCCGTGAACCCCGAACGGATCATCAACAAGGCGCAGATAGCCGAGAGCTGCAATGCGTCCGAGAATCACCTGGGCCATGTGATCAACCAGTTGGGCCAGTACGGCTATCTGGAAACCCTGCGCGGACGTCGGGGCGGGGTGCGGCTGGCCAAACCGCCGGCAGAGATTTCCATCGGCGAGGTGTTTCGCAGGTTCGAATCCGAAGTGCCGGTGACCGAGTGTTTTGCCGGCGACACCAACACTTGCCCCCTGGCCCCGGCCTGCCGTCTGCGCGCCGATATCGGCTGTGCCGTCAAGGCGTTCTACGATCATCTCGACGGGGTGACGCTGGACTCGCTGGTCGAGGATAACGACGGGCTTTGCACTGTGCTGGAGCAGCCCGCAGCCGCCTGAGCCTGACGGTTCGGCTCAGCGGGTCTGGCAGTTTCCGGGCGCCCGGTAAAGCGTCTGGGGGTGGGCGCGGTAGGCGCCGCTGGCGGGCGCAATTGCGGTCAGTTCGATAGCGTCGGCGCAGGGCGCGTCGGCGGATGAGCGGGTGACGACAAGTATGTCGGTGTCGCTGCCCGTGAACGCGAAGCGTTGTGCATAGTGATGCGGCGCCCGGCCCTTTGGGGCCAGGGCGTAGATGTGTTCCGGCGCCCGGCGGGCGGAATAGAACAGATCGGCAAGGACGTCGCGGTCGTCGGCGACGATGGTGGTCAGGCCTTCGGCGCGTGCCCGGATCAAGATGGCCTCGGTCATTTCGGTGCGTCCGACATAGCGTTCCAGCAGCAGCCGGTCGTTCACCTGCAGCCTGTCGGCCACGGTGGTGGCCAGCGGGAAGATCACGCAAAGCGTGCCGTTGATGGCGAAGCTGGCGATCAGCCAGGCGCGGTGTCGGCGCAGCAACCAGGACAGCGCCACGAGTGTGCCGGCCAGATAAGCCGCCGCGGCCCAGTTGGCATACGCGTTGGCAAGCAGCGCCTGCAGGCAGACGATGGCGATGATCGGCAGCGACAACAGCACCAGCAGTTTCACCCTTGCCTGCAGACCGCGCCACCCCGTCGCGGCGGCCAGCAGCGCCACGAACAGCACCGGGCCGAAGACGGCGAATTGCGCCGCGGCGAAAGCACCGAGCCCGGCGAGGTTCAGACCGGCGCGGGCGGCGGGGTCGCGGACCCAGTCGGCATTGTCCAGCGTGTGCTGCACCGTGGTCAGCCCGTTGGCCAGGTTCCAGATCAGGTTCGGAGACGCGGTGACAAGGAACGCCGCACCAGTCAGCGCGGCAGCGCGCCAGCCCGGGCGGGCGCCGGGCACTGTCAGCGCCGCCAGGCCAGCGCAGAGCAGGTAGTAGACGGCGGCGTATTTCGACAGGAAGGCCAGCCCCAGCGCCACGCCGCAAAACAGCGCCAGCACAGGTGAGCGGCGGTCCAGCAGGGCGAGGTAGAGTGCCAGTGCTGCTGCGAGGAAGGGAAACATCACCGTGTCGGTAGAGATCAGCAGACTGCCCACAGCCACCATGGGCAGCGTGACATAGGCCAGTGCGGTCAGTGTGGCGGCGCGCCGACCGAACAGCCGGGCGGCGGCGAGCCCGAGGATCATCGCTGTCGCGGCGTGAAACAGCGGCCCCGGCAGGCGTATCCAGAAGGGCGCGTCAGAGCCGATCTCGGTGAAGGCCCGGATGACCCAGCCGATCATCGGCGGCTTCGAGTAGTAGCCCAGCGCCAGATCCTGCCCCCAAAGCCAGTATTGCGCCTCGTCGACGAAAAGGTCGGTGCGGTTGAACGCCAGCCCAATCACCCTGGCGGTGGTGATCGCCAGCACGACCGCCAGCGTGGGACGGAACCAGCCGTCAGCCTTTGGTGCGGCGGCGTTCGGCATGGATCAGCCACAGATTGCGGG
The DNA here is from genome assembly GCA_024226455.1 of Paracoccaceae bacterium. Classification (GTDB taxonomy): domain Bacteria; phylum Pseudomonadota; class Alphaproteobacteria; order Rhodobacterales; family Rhodobacteraceae; genus JAAELR01. Next base: position 3,037 of record JAAELR010000449.1, on the reverse strand, counting down.
AGTAGATGAACACGCCGATCGACTGGCCCAGGATAAAGACCGGATCGGCACGGTAGCAGGCATAGGTGAACAGGATCAGTCCGCCGCCTATCGAGAAATACCAAAATGCAATCGGCACCACAGAGCGCTTTTCCCGTTCCGAGGCGATCCATTGCACCAAGAACCGGCCCATGAACAACAACTGCCCGGCAAGGCCGAACACGACCCACCAGAACTCGGCCCAGGACTGAACGTTGAGCCAGGTGAAGAGCGTACTGCTCATGGGGTGTCCACGATCTGTGGCCGGGCCTTTTTGCGCCGCCGGATCAGCCAGGCGACGCCGAACAGATCATGGATGCCGACAAACCCGCGCTGCAGGTTGGAATAGTTCGAGCGACCGGCGCCGCGCGGCTGGTGGCTGACATCGACAAGCTGCACCCGCCAGCCGTCGCGCTTGAAAAGCGCGGGCAGGTAACGGTGCATGTGATCGAAATAGGGCAGGTTGAGATAGGCGTCGCGGCGAAAACCCTTTAGCCCGCAGCCGGTATCGCGGGTGCCGTCCTTCAGCAGCCAGCCGCGCAGCCCGTTGGCAAAACGCGAGGCGAGGCGTTTGGACAGGGTGTCCTTGCGGGCCACCCGCTGCCCGGCAACCAGCCCCAGCGTACCGGCGCGGTCGGCCAGCAGCGGGGCAAAAAGCTTGGGCAATTCCTGGGGCGGGTTCTGGCCGTCGCCGTCGAGCGTGCAGATCACCGGGGCGCGGGCGCAGAGCACGCCGGTATGCACCGCAGCGCTTTGCCCGCCGGACCGGTCGTGGCGGATCAGCCGCAGGCCGGGGATGTCGTGGGCCAGCTCGGTGATGAGCTGGGCCGTGTCGTCGGTCGAGCCGTCGTCAATGGCGATCACCTCGACATCGTCGAGACCGGCGCAAGCCGTCACGATACCCTCGATCAGCAGCGCGGCGTTGCCCGCCTCGTTCCGCATCGGAATCACGATCGAAACAGATGTCATGAAACGCCCCACCCCAAGGCGCGGACCGGGCCCGCGCAATGCCGGTCGGGTTAAACAATCGTCAGGGCCTTGTCTACCGCGCCTGCCCGCGCCTGAGCGTTTCGCCAAGATCGAGAACCGGCGTCAGCACCTTGCGGATGCCGCCGCTGCTGTCGGTGCCGGCATTGTCGGCGATGATCCGGGCCGCCTCGCGGCCGATCTCGGCGCGGCAGGCATCCATGGTCGCCAGCTTGCGCGGCAAGCCATCCAGCAGGCGCAGGCCGTTGAACCCGGCAAGCCCGATTTGCCCCGGCACGTCGATGCCCTTGTCGAGGCAGTAAAGCAGGCCGCCCGCCCCGATCATGTCGTTGGAGAAATATAGAAAATCGAGATCCGGCGTGCGTTTCAGCATCGCCTCGGTCATCTCGCGGCCCTTCACCAGCGCCGAACCGCCGTCGTAAAACTCCTGGTCGATCACCTCGAGCCCGGCCTTGGCCAGCGCCTCGGTAAAGCCCTCGAACCGCTTGCGCGCCCGGTGGTCCAGCGGCATCTTGGTGCCCAGAAACCCGATGCGCCGAAAGCCGGCCCCGACGATGGCCTGCGCCATTTCACGCCCCGCCCGGCGATGCGAAATGCCGACCATGGCATCGATAGGCTCGCCGTCGCTATCCATGATCTCGACAATCGGAATGCCGGAATTGCGCAGCATGGCGCGGCTGGCCTCTGTATGCTCCAGCCCGGCGATGATCACGCCAGAGGGCCGCCAGCTGAGCATCTCGTATAGAACCTTTTCTTCGCGCTCCGGCTCGTAGTTGGTGACACCGACGACCGGCTGCAACGGGCTTTCGTCCAGCATGTCGTTGATGCCGGTCATGACCTCTGGGAACACCAGATTACCCAGCGACGGTATGATCACCGCCACCAGGTTGACCCGCTGCGAAGCCAGGGCGCCTGCGATCTTGTTGGGAACATAGCCCAGATCCTTGGCCGCCTGCAGAACCTTGGCACGGGTTGCGTCGCTGACATCGCCGCGGTTGCGCAGAACCCTGCTGACGGTCATCTCGCTGACCCCCGAGGCCTCTGATACGTCGCGCAAGGTCAGCGGGCGGTTTTCGTTGGCGGTAATGTTCTGTGTCACCGGGTGCCCTTTGTCGCATCATTGTCTGCCCCTAGTGTTAGCGCCAAAAGCGGCCCTTGTCCAAGGCCGCAATACGGATCTCGTTATCGCTAACACCGAAACGCAGAAGAGCTGCGGGTCCGAACCCGTCGCGGCAGGTTCCGCCGGGACGTGATGCGGGGTGCAGTGGGGCAACTTGCTCTTGGCCTCAACCGCCCCTCAGACATCTACATGGCGCCGGGACCACGCGGCGGGAAAGATTCGGGGATGACTTGGCCGAAGTGTCAAAGTATGTCTCGTCCGAGCAGGCCCCGTAGCTCAGCAGGATAGAGCGACCGCCTCCTAAGCGGTAGGTCAGAGGTTCGAATCCTCTCGGGGCCGCCAATCCTTCATTTTTCTCCCTTCCTTTCAACCACTTGGAGAGCGGGTTTGCCCAATCCTCGATCATGGTTGGACAAATCCCCGAGCAAATCCAGTGCCGTGGATACCAGAGTCACGCGATTTGCCGCTGCAATATAGCGCCGCGCCTCATGGTGGGATCGGTGGCCAAGGAACGCCGCAATATGCGCCTCAGTAGCTCCGGCTTCCGCCAGGCGCATAGCCCCATGCTTTCGCAATCCGTGCGTTCGGCACTCTGTTGGAAGGCCAGCAGCCTGCACCATTTTTGCAAACCAGTTGCCAAAACTTTCTGTGGTGTATGGCTTGCCATCCAGTTTGCAGATGAAAACGTCGCGCATTTCGCTGATAGCATTCAACTCGCGGGTCAGGTCAGGGAGTTTGGACAAGGGAAGTTCCACCTTGCCTATCCGGTTACCACCCACACCCGGTGCCTGCCCATCATGCTGACACGGGCTGCGCGGGTGGCCCGCGCAGGGTGTTGATCATGCCGAGGATGCCGGCGAAGATCTCTCGGGGCAGTGCGGCGGCAGCTATCTGGTAGATGGCGTAACGGCC
>JAAELR010000448.1 GCA_024226455.1 Paracoccaceae bacterium | reverse complement strand
TCTTGGAAGGGCGCTGCAAATTCAGCACGATCTCTACAAGCTCCTGCTTGCTCAACTTCTCAAGGGCATTCCGATCCATAGCCCCATAGATTCAGAGATCACCAAGCCGCGCAAGGGGGTGAGTAATTACTGATTATCAAACCCGATACACCTTAGCTTCGCCGCAAACCTGTTCAGAAAAGCCGGACCACTTCACAACACGCTTGGGCAACCGCTGTTGAGGTTGCCGATCTTATCACTTCAAACCGAATAAAATTCTCTGATGCGACTGAACACTACCTTCGGTATTTTCAGCTCGCCAGCGAAGTAATTGCGCGGACGGCTGAGGATTCGTTCTCTTGTCTGGCTGGCATGCGGAACTCTGCGCTCAGAAATGAGTTCCAAGATGCCGACAGGAGATTGGGACTTCTCAACACATTTGACAATCTTCGAGGCGCTTCAAGCCGCGGCTTGAAATTCCGTAGGAACACACTACTGATTTTTAAATTCGACGTACCGGAGGGCGAGGACTCACTCGAGCTCCGAGCTTACGAGAATGTTAACCGCGCAATTGAGGTCTACGATGAGCTGGAGAGGAGATTTGGCAAAGAGGCCGATATCGTGCTGGTTCGAGGCGAAAGCGAAGAGAACATTCGCGACGCGTTCCGGAACTACTTCTCCGATGCGCGCGCTTTTGTTGACCTTGTCCGCGAGGGCGTCGCTAACCTGTAGTATTTGTAGGATGGGTTTCCAACCCGTCATTGTCCAGATGGACCATTCTCGCCGCCGCGGCCCGGCACCGGCATTTGTCCGCACTAACTGTTAGCGCTATCTGTAATCTTTTCAATGTATTGCCGATATGTCCCCATGGGACACCCACGTTTCCATCGCCCTTTCTTGACCCACATCATATCCCTGCCACCGGCCAGCCCCTAACCTGCCCCCTCACCCTCATAACAGGAGCCCGTCATGCCCGAAGAGAACCCCAAGGATAAAAGAACCTGGACCGAAGAGATCGAGGTTTCCGCCGACAAGCTGATGGACCTGATCCGCGAATGGGCCGCCGAGGCCTCGGTACGCCGGATCCGTGTCAAGGAGCCCGATGGCGACATCGCCGTCGACATCCCCCTGACCATCGGTGCGGCCGCCGGCGGCGCCATCGTCATCGCCGCCCCGATCCTCGCCCTCATCGGCGCGCTGATTGCGTTCTTCGCCAAGGTCAAGGTCGAGATCGTGCGCGAGCAGCCCGAGGAGGACGGGGAAAAGCCAGAGACCTGATCCCGCCCGGCCCCCGGCTTGTTGCGTGGCCGGGGCCGGGCATCGGCGGGCAGGGGTATTTGCCCGCCTGATCCGGCAAAACAATTGCATTCCGGCCCGGTGCCCCGCTATGGCATATTCGACACCCCGACCAAAGGACCGCGCCGATGAGCCCGAGCAATGCCCGCCTAGGCGTCGATATCGGCGGCACATTCACCGATGCTGTGCTGGAAACCGGCGGGGCCCGCTATTCCGCCAAGGTGCTGACCACCTATGCCGCACCCGAGGACGCGATTATCGACGCCATGCATCAGGTCTGCGCCAAGACCGGGATCGCCGCCGCCGGGATCGGGCAGGTCATCCACGGCACCACGCTGGCCACCAACGCGTTGATCGAGCGGCGGGGCGCCAGGACGGCGCTGATCACCACCGCCGGGTTTCGCGACGTGATCGAGATGCGGACCGAGAGCCGGTTCGAGCAATACGACCTGAACCTGCGCCTGCCCGACCCGCTGCTGGCGCGCAACCGCCGCTATGTGGTTGGCGAACGCATGGACGCGACCGGCAAACCGCTGATCGCGCTGCAGCGCACCGAGGTCGAGGCGCTGGCAGACCAACTGGCGGCGGCGGGCTATCAGAGCATCGCCGTCGGGTTGCTGCATTCCTATGTGAACGACGCCCATGAACGCATGATCGCCGATGTGCTGGCCGAACGGCTGCCCGGTGCCATGGTGTCTCTCTCATCCGAGGTCTCGCCTCAGATGCGCGAATACGAACGGTTCAACACCACCATCGCCAACGCTTTCATCAAGCCGCTGATGAAGTCCTACTTGGGACGGTTGAAGCAACGCCTCGCCGCCGAGGGAGCCGATTGCCCGATCTTCCTGATGCATTCGGGCGGCGGCATCATGTCGCTGGAAAGCGCCGCCGAGTTCCCGGTGCGTCTGGTTGAATCCGGCCCGGCCGGCGGCGCCATCTTTGCCGCCGACATCGCCGCACGGCACGGGCTGGACAAGGTGCTGAGCTTCGACATGGGCGGCACAACGGCAAAGATCTGCCTGATCAAGGACCAGACCCCCAAGACCGCACGCGTCTTCGAGGTGGCCCGGACCTACCGTTTCAAGAAGGGCTCTGGCATGCCGATCTCAATTCCGGTGATCGACATGGTCGAGATCGGCGCCGGCGGCGGCTCGCTGGCGCACGTGGACGCGATGAACCAGATCAGGGTCGGCCCGGAAAGCGCCGGGTCCGAACCCGGACCGGCCTGCTATGGCCGCGGCGGCGACCGGCCCGCCGTGACCGATGCCGATCTGGTTCTGGGCAAGCTGGATCCGGAAAACTTCGCTGGCGGGTCGATCCGGCTGCAGCCGAAAAGCTCGGCGACAGCACTGAACGCCGCGATCGGTGCCAGGCTGGAGATGGACACAACAGAGGCCGCCTGGGGACTGGCCGAGGTGGTCGACGAGAACATGGCCAACGCGGCCCGGGTTCACGCGGTCGAGAATGGCGAGGACCTGAGCGAGTACACCATGATTGCCTTTGGCGGTGCCGCACCGCTGCATGCCGCAAGGCTGTGCGAAAAGCTGGGCGTGGCTCGTTGCCTAGTGCCGCAGGGCGCCGGCGTCGGTTCGGCTATCGGCTTTCTGCGAGCGCCCTTCAGTTTCGAGGCGAACCGGTCGATCTTCATGCGGATGTCGGATTTCGATGCGGCCAGAGTGCGAGCGCTGTTCCACGAGATGCAGCAAGAGGCGACGCGCTTTGTCCGGTCCTGCGACGCAGATGCCCCGATCCTGTCGGACTACAAGGTCTATATGCGTTATTCCGGCCAGGGCTGGGAGATACCGATCCAGCTGAGTGCCGAGCAGGCCGCCGACCCCGACGCCGCGGCTTTTCTGGCGCTTTTCGAGGCGGACTATGTAACCCTCTTCGGCCGCGCGGTGGAGGGCATGGAAGCAGAGGTAACGGTCTGGTCGGTCAACGCCTATACGCAGCCCGACAAAGCCGCCCATATCGGCGCCCTGCCCAAAGCCGTTGCCATCGGCGGCGACACAACCCGCAACCTCTTCGACCCGGCTATCAGCGCAGGGACCGAGGCAGGGGTGGTCCCCCGAGATGCCATGACAGCCGGTGCGACTGTGCAGGGGCCTGCGGTGGTCACCGAGGACGAGACCACGGTGGTCGTTCCGACCAGCCGAGAGGTGATCGCCCATTCCGATGGCACATTGGATATCCGCCAGATAGCCGCGAAAGACCCGCAAAGCGTGGAGCAAGCCGATGCCTGATCACAGCAAGGTCGCCTACCAGGTGATGTGGAACCGCCTGATCTCGGTCGTCGAGGAACAGGCCCAGGCACTGGTGCGCACCGCGTTCTCTACCAGCGTGCGCGAGGCCGGAGATCTTTCCGCCGGGGTCTATTACGACAAGGGGCAGATGCTGGCCCAGGCCGTTACCGGCACCCCGGGCCATGTCAACGCCATGGCCGACGCCGTGGGGCATTTCATCCGGCGCATCGGGCGACCGAACATGTTTGACGGCGATATCTACATCACCAACGACCCATGGGAGGGCACCGGCCACAAGCACGACATCACGGTGGTGACGCCCTCGTTCCACGACGGTCTGCTGATCGGTTTTTTCGCCTGCACGGCGCATGTCACCGATATCGGCGGGCGCGGCTTTGGCGCCGATGCCAACGACGTGCACGAGGAGGGGCTTTATCTTCCGATCATGAAATTCGCCGAACGCGGCGAGGTCGACCGCACGCTGCTTTCGCTGATCCGGGGCAATGTGCGCGAACCCGACCAGCTGGTCGGAGACATCTACGCGCTGGCCAATTGCAACGGCATCGGGCACCGTCGGCTGATCGACATGATCGGCGAATTCGGGCTGGCCGATCTGGCGGGCATTTCAGATTTCATCCTGACCAATTCACGCGACGCGACGCTGCAGCGGATCAATGCCCTGCAACCGGGCAGCGCCGAGGGCCACATGAGGATCGACGGCTATGCGCAGCCCATCGACCTGCATGTGCGGCTGAGCATCGAAAAGGACCGGATCGTCAGCGACTGGCAGGGTACGTCGGGCGTGGACAAGAAGGGCATCAACGTGCCGCTGGTCTACACCAAGGCCTATGCCTGCTATGCCCTGAAATGCGCCATCGCGCCCGAGATCCCCAACAACGCCGCCTCACTGGCGCCGTTCGAGATTACCGCTCCTGAAAATACTATCGTCAACGCCCTGCATCCCGCGCCCGTGGCGCTGCGCCACGTGATCGGCCACATGGTGCCCGACACGGTCTATGACGCGCTCGACAAGCTGCTGCCGGGCGTGGTGCCGGCAGAGGGCGCCGGGTGCCTGTGCAACTTCCAAGTCTCGCTGCGGCCCCGCATGGACGCACCCGCCCCGTCGGGTGCGGTGCGTGCCGAAGTGCTGACCTTCAACTCGGGCGGTTCGGGTGCGCGACCGACACTGGACGGCATGAACGCCACCGCCTTTCCCTCGGGCGTGATGACGATGCCAGTCGAGGCCACCGAACAGGTCGGCCCGGTGATCGTCTGGCGCAAGGAATTGCGCCCCGACAGCGGCGGCGCGGGGCAGTACCGCGGCGGGCTGGGGCAATACATGGATGTGGGTGCGCGCGAGGGGCATGAGTTCGACATCTCGGCCATGCTAGACCGGGTCGATCACCCCGCCCTGGGCCGCCGCGGCGGGCAGGCGGGCGGCGCTACCTCCATCACCCGCAGCGACGGCGCGGCGATGCAGGGCAAGGGTCGGCAGTTCGTGCCGCATGGGCAAAAGGTGCTGATGGAGTTCCCGGGCGGAGCCGGATATGGCGAGCCTGAAAACCGCGACCCCGACGACGTGAAGCGGGATCTGGCGCTTGGCTACATCACGCCTGACCACGCCGCCGAACACTATCGGCTTTCCGCGGCAGAGATCGACGATGTCCTGGCCCGCGCCAAACTCGGAGAGGCGTTCTGATGGCCAGGGCAGGCATGGCGACGGCGCCCGCGAAATCATCCTATGACATCGTCATCATCGGCGGCGCCATCATGGGGTCGTCGACCGCCTGGTTCCTGTCGGACAACCCTGATTTCAACGGGTCCGTCCTGGTCATCGAGCGTGACCCGACCTACGAGAATTGCTCGACCGCGCACACGAATTCCTGCATCCGGCAGCAGTTCAGCACCGAGCTGAACGTGCGCATCTCGCAATTCACTGCCGATTTCGTGAAGAACCTGCGACAGCGGATGGGCGGCGACAAGCGGGTGCCCGAACTGACCATCCAGGACTATGGCTACCTCTATCTCGCCGACAATGGCGGCTTTGCCGATGTCCTGCGCCGCAACCAGACCGTACAGCTGGCCGCGGGAGCCCGGACCGAATTGCTGACCCGCGAAGAGATCGCCCTGCGCTACCCGTTCTACAATCTCGATGACATCGTTCTGGGCTCTATCAACCGGCTCGACGAGGGTTATTGGGATGGCGGCACGGTGTTCGACTGGTTCCGCCGCTCGGCGCGCGAGCGCGGCGTCGAATATGTTGCGGACGAAGTTGTCGGCATGACCCGGCAGGGCGACCGGATCACCCATGTGACGCTTGGCAGCGGTCAGGTGGTTGCCTGCGGTCAGGTGGTCAACGCCTCTGGCCCCCGGGCCGCGCGCACCGCCGCCATGGCCGGGATCGAACTGCCGATCGAGCCGCGCAAGCGGTTCACCTGGATCCTCAGCGCCGAGAAGCCTCTGGACCGTGAACTGCCGCTGACCATCGACCCCAGCGGCGTGCATGTTCGCCAGGACGGCCCCAGGACCTATCTGGCAGGCTGCCCCCCGGACCCGGACCCGGCGGTGGAGCCTGACGATTTCCACATGGACCACAGCCGCTGGCAAGACCACGTCTGGCCGGTCATCGCCACCCGCATCCCGCAATTCGAGGCGATCCGGGTGATCACCGAATGGACAGGTCACTATGCCTTCAACACGCTGGACCAGAACGCCATTCTGGGACCGCATGACGAGATATCGAATTTCGTCTTCCTCAACGGGTTTTCCGGTCACGGGCTGCAGCAATCCCCCGCCATGGGCCGCGGAACAGCCGAGTGGCTGACCTATGGCGAATTCCGCAGCCTCGACCTGTCGCCCTTCCGTTTTGACCGGATCGTCAAAGGCGAACCCATTATTGAAAGAGCCATCATATGACCCTGCCCGTGAACCCGTTCCTGCAGGCAATCCGCGCCGGCAAGCCGCAGATCGGCCTGTGGCTGACCCTGGCCGATGCTTTTGCCGCCGAGATTGTGGCCGGGGCGGGCTTCGACTGGGTGCTGATCGACATGGAGCATTCGCCGGGCGACTACAACTCTGTCACCGCACAGCTTCAGGTCTTTGCCGCCCATGCCACGACCCCGCTGGTGCGGCCCGACTGGAATGATCTGGTCAAGGTCAAGCGGCTGCTCGATGCCGGCGCGCCGGGGCTGCTGTTTCCGATGGTGCAGAACGCCGAAGAGGCGGCGGCGGCCGTCGCGGCGACGCGCTATCCTCCGCGCGGCATCCGCGGTGTGGCCGGCTCCACCCGGGCCAACGCCTTTGGCCGGATCAAGGATTACTTCGAGCGTATCGAGGACGAGACCGCCGTGCTGGTCCAGGCCGAAACCTGCGCCGCCGTGGCCAAGGCCGAAGCCATTGCCGACACCGATGGTGTCGATGGAGTATTCTTCGGCCCCGCCGATATCGCCGCCGATATGGGGTTCCTGGGCCAGCCGATGCGTGACGATGTCTGGGCCACCATCCTGCCCGCTGCCAAGCGCCTGATCGCCCGAGGCGTTCCCGTCGGCACCCTGGTGATGGACCCGGATTTCGCCAGGCGCCTTTTAGGAGAGGGCTTCACTTTCGTGGCCTGCGGTTCCGATGCCGGGCTGCTGGCCCACGGCAGCGACAGCCTGCTGGGCAGGATGCGCGAAGGCCAGTCATGATGCAGATTGACCTGTACGGCAATTGCCGACCTAATCTCCCGGCTCGACTTCCTGATCCTCGACGAGCTGGGCTATCTGCCATTCGCCCAAACCGGCGGCCAGTTGCTGTTCCATCTCATCAGCAAGCTCTACGAGCGTACATCCATCATTGTGACCACCAACCTGGCGTTCGGC
>JAAELR010000447.1 GCA_024226455.1 Paracoccaceae bacterium | reverse complement strand
CTGAGTAAGACCGCCCAATTCTGTTGGGACCAGCAGCATGGCTGGCGCTTCGGCGATCGCTCGTATACCATCAGCATGCACGTCAACGGCCACGATGTACCACTCATGACCATCCTGCCCGGCGGCAACGAGTCCGATTTCACGCTGTCGCTCACGGCGCTGGACCGGCTGCTCACCCTGCTGGAAATGCAGGACCTGCCGCTGCATATCGCCATCTTTATTGGCGACGGCCATCACGACGCCATGGGGATCTACCGCTATCTCAAGGCCAAAGGCGTCGTGCCCGTCATTCCACTGGGCGAATCGTCGCAGCCGACCACCGCCGCCGCACCGACCGACACCGACTCCTCAGACCCGGCGAGCACACCGCCGAGCCCGCAGGACGACGGCGCAGCCCCCGTGAAACATCCGCGGCCCCAGGTCAACGCCTATCCGCATATCACCTTCGAGCCCGACGGTACGCCGTTGTGTCCCGAAGGCTGCCGCATGCGCCATCACGGCTATCTGAAAGCCAGGGCCGCCCATACCTTTGTGTGT
>JAAELR010000446.1 GCA_024226455.1 Paracoccaceae bacterium | reverse complement strand
GAGGGCATCCGTTTGACCTAGGAACCACCGCCGCCTGAGGCGACGCCCCGGACGGTTCGTGCGCTGGGCGAGGCAGTGGGGTTGGCGGCTTCTACCGTGCGCGCGCTCAGGAAAGCGCATGGCCTCTCGCCGCACCGATGGCGTCAGTTCAAGTTGTCGAATGATCCAGCCTTCGCGGCAAAACTGCACGATGTGGTAGGCCTAGACGTCTAGCCGCCCGCGCATGCAGTGGTGCTGTCGGTAGATGAAAAGTCACAAATACAAGCGCTTGACCGAACGCAACCAGGTCTGCCTCTGAAGAAGGGACGCGGCCCGACCATGGCCCACGATTACAAACGCAACGGCACAACCACGCTCTTCGCCGCATTGAATGTGTTAGACGGCTCGGTCATCGGACAGAATATGCAGCGCCACAGGCATCAGGAGTTCATCCGCTTCCTCAACCGTTCCGCCCGGCTTTCGATCCGAAGCGAGCCATTGAACCGGGGTGTGAATGGCGTATGCGTTTCATCTATGCGTGCGTCTGATGCTGCTGTGGGGGTCTGTTTAGTAGCTTGAATCTACAACGCTTTCAGGAGCACGCAACGTTTCCGGCGGAATTGGATGAACAAGGCGGGAAGACACGGTAGAACGCGAGGCGTTGTCGGAATCGAGTTTCGAGATTGATGCCTCCAGATTGGCAGCCTCGCTCCGTAGCTCGTGACTGGAAGCGTTCACTTCCTCCGACATTGCCGCGTTTTTCTGAGTTTCTCTATCCAATTCGCCGATGGCCGCGCTGATTTCAGCCAGATCGTTGGCTTGTCTGTCGACAGCTTCGGCCGCCTTTTCCGTTTGCTGGGAAATTGCCTCGATTGAGATTGTGATATTCGATACAGCTCCCATGGCTTCGGCTACCATTGAAACGCTTCTTTCCATAGAAGACGTCGTTTCCGTAACCATCGAGGTGATATCCCCCACGGCTTCGGACGATCTTTGTGCCAAGGCCCGCACTTCTGACGCAACAACCGCGAATCCCCGACCGGTTTCCCCCGCTCGCGCCGCTTCGACACCGGCGTTCAGCGCGAGAAGATTGATTTGAAACGCGATGTCCTCGATGACGCCAACGACATTCTCGATGCTTGCTGTGGCCTTGGAGGCTTCATCCAGCGAGTCGACCGCTTGTTGCGCAACCGACCGGCCTGCGCGTGCATCCTCCTCGGCCTGCGATGCGCTGGCATTGGTGCTGGTGATGTTTTCAGATACCGATTTGACGGAACTGCTGATTGTCTCGATAGCGGCCGCGGATTCCTGAAGAGAGGCCGCGTTCTTTTCGGTGCCCCGGGCCAATTGGTCGCCCAACGACCCAATAACATCCGAATTCGCGGCTACAGACTGCCCGCTCTCGGCGATCTCCTGAACCATCCCCGAGAGCGTTTCCAGGGTCCGGTTCACGTTGTCCTGAAGCTCGGCGAACACGCCCTTGTATTCACCTTCCATTCGTTCGCCAAGGTTCCCCCTCGTCAGTTCAACCAGAACACGGCCGGTTTCGGCGAGGCTTGTTTCCACTCCGGCCACAAGGTGATTGATCGAATTGGTCATTCTCGCAAGGTTCTCGTCGGAAACGTCGACTTCTGCCCTTTTTGAGAAATCGCCCTCGGCGGCGGCGGCGATCACTATTCCGACCTGTTGCTGGACGCGTTCCACTTCCAGGTGCCGGGCACGCTCATCGCGTGCCTTTTCCTCGCGTTCCAGAGCCGCTTTCTTTTCTTGTTCCGAGTTTTCCTGAAGCAGTTTCTTTTCACGTTCCGCCGCCGCTTCTTTTTCTTCTTCAAGCACCTTGGATTCCAGGATGTTCTGCCTGAAAGTCCCAGATGCCCTCGCGATAAGACCGATTTCGGTATCCCCTATGAGGTCTTCAACGTCGATGTCGATCTTTCCCGCCGCCAGTTTTTCAAGCTCACCCGCGAGATGCCGCGCCGGCTGTGCCACTTTGCGCACCAGCAACAGGTAGGCCGTCATCGCAAGCCCCGACAAAAGCAACACGACTGCAATTGCCGCAAAGATGCTGTAAAGCCGGGTGGCAACCAGAACATCCGTCAACACACCCTGTGCCTGCGCGGTCTCGGTGGAAATAACCTTCTCAAGAACGGCAAGACCTTCGATCGCCGGGCTGTCGGCGACCTTGACAGAAGAATCGATCTCACGCGGGCTGCGCCCGTCATTGACCAGCCTGATCGCTGTTGCGAGACCGGACTCGTAGGCCGAAATCGTGCCTTCGATGGCCTTCAGGGCTGCGACTTCATCGTCGGAAAGAGGCAATGACCGGTATCCGTCCAGAACCGCGCGGGCCGCGCCGATCGCGGTCTCGACCTTTGCAATCCTCGGCTGGTCCCCGCGCAAGACGTAGTTCTTGAATTGATGGATCATGCCGCCAAATCCCATGGTCCGCCGTAGATCTCCCAATAGGCGGCCTTTGGTGGAGGATCCCCCATGCTCACTTGACGGCTTATGCGAAAAGAGGGTTTCAAGACCCTCTAGCGCCGGCCCGTCATCCACCTTTACCCGCTGGTCGATTTCAGCCGGGCTACGACCCAGCGCGGCCTCCAGCTGCGCGGTAGCCAGAGCCGCCAGATAGGCCTGTGCAACAGATCGGATCTTCTTGATGGCATCGGATTCCGCCTGAGACCCGGTGATGTTTTCAAGCGCGTCCAGCGCCTGCAGTGTCGCGCCTATGCGGGTTTGGATTTTTGCGACCCGTCCTTGATCCTGGCGCAGAACATAGTTCTTGAACTGGTGGATCATCCCGTCATAGCCCATGGCCGAGACAACCGAAGAAACGGCGCGTGCGCGCGCCGATTTCGCGATCTGGTAGGTTGTCCATGCGTCTTGCGACCGGCCGATTTGGACAAAACTGTATAACGACCCGAGCGACAGGATGACGCCAATCGCAACGATGATCGAGACCAACGTTACGGACAATTTCTGGACCGAAAGAGATCTCGACATTTTATACCCGATTTGTAGTTTGAACGGAAAACTAAATGTGTACGATGAAAATTCATTTAACGACCTCGGTGGTCGCGAATACCCCAAGCCCGCAAACGCCGGTGAAACGGCACCCCGCCCTCGGGCGCCAAACCGCCCAAGACCCTGATCCATATGGGATAGGCGGGCCGCCCGCCGCCAGCCACAAGCACCATTGCCGCGACAGCGGCTTCGTCCACGTCCCGCACAGCGGGCACTCGCTAAAAAGGAGACCGGCGGGCCGTGATCCCCAGGGCTGCTGTGGCGTCCAAGACCCGTGGTTTGACCTGGTTGCGGTGCCTGTCAGGCCATTCGCCATGGCCGCCGACCCACCGCTGAGCCTTGCGCCCGCGGCAATGCGGCAGATCCCCTATCGAGCCTTTGACAGTTACCCTGCAGCAAAATAGATTGAATGGCAGACCCAGTTAGGGAAACCCCACGTGAACGATCTACCGGAATACTATTTTCGTGTCCGCGACAACGGCGCTTTCGTGTTCCGTGTCGAGACCCAGAGCCGCCAGCGGCGTATCGAAATGGACCAGATCGCGGTGGTCAACATCCGCAGCGGTCAGATCAAGCCGCATGGCGACCGGATCCTTTCCAAGGCGGATATGGCAGCAATCACCGACTGGATGACCGAACGCAATGTGGTGCTGGAGCAGCGCAAGATCGATGACATCCACCGGGCGGTCGACTATCTCAACCAGACCGCGCATTGGGTGAACACCTCCGCATCGGATGACGAACTCGACGAGGTCACCGACACCCTGCTACTGGCAATGCACGATCTGCGCGCGGTCCTGGTGCGCAAAAAGGCGGACCGGCTGCAGAAGGCCGCCAAGAAGCGGTTGGCCGGGGAATAGGCCATTGAATAGACCGGGGCCAGGCCAGGCAATCTGAACCGCAAGCCTCTTGCAGCGCCCGACCGGGCGACCTTGCCGGGCTGTGCGATGCCGTCGCGGGTTCAGGCGCGGACCAAGGGGGGGGGTATCACGAGGTCCTAGTCCTGCATCTTTGCCGCCGACCACGTTGCACGGTCTTCGATTGACGCATAGCCGCCCCCCGAGGGGCGGCGCGCATCACCCGGTCTGCAACGGCACGCGGGCAATGCCTTTGGTCCAGAACCGGTGCATAAGCAGTGCGGCCGCGCAGCTCAGCCCCAGCACCAGTCCCAGCCAGATGCCGACACTCTGCCAGCCCAGCCAGAACCCCGCAACATAGCTTGCCGGAATGCCGATCAGCCAGTACGAGACCGCCGCATGGATCATCGGCACGCGGGTGTCCTGCACGCCACGCAGCAGCCCCAGCGCGATCACCTGCGCCCCGTCCATAAGCTGGAACACCGCCGCCACCGCCAGCAGCGTCACCCCGACGGCGATGATCGCCGGGCGGTCCGGGTCGGCACTGTCGAGAAACAGGCCCAGCAGGAATTCGGGCACCATCAGGAACGGCACCACCGCCATCAGCGCAAAGCCCACCGACAGCACCACCGCCACAAGAGCCCCTTGGCGCAGACCGGCCCCGTCACCGCGGCCCAGGGCGCGGCCCGTCCGCACCGTGGCGGCCTGGCTTAACCCCAGATGCACCACGAAGGTCATCCCGGCCAGTTGCGTCGCGATGCCGTGTGCCGCCAGTGGCAGCGCCCCCAGCCAGCCCATCATCAGCGCCGTGGCCGAGAACAGCCCGCTTTCGGCCAGCATGGTTAGCCCGATCGGCCAGCCAATCTGAAACACACCGCGCGTGCCTTCGCCGTCGAACCGCCAGAGCCTCTGGAACAAAGCGTATTGCGGTGTCGCCCACGCGCAATAGACCGCCATGATCGCGAAAGCCGCAACCTGCATGATCACCGAGGCGATGGCCGCCCCCACCAGTCCCAGTTCCGGTGCCCCGAAATGGCCGAAGATCAACACATAATTCAACACCCCATTCAGCACCGCGACCGCCACGGTGACCCAAAGGACCACCTGGGTGCGTTCCAGCGCCGCAAGGTAGCTCTTCAGCACCATCACGATCAGTGACGGCACCATGCCGAAGGCAAAGATCGCCAGATAGTCCCCCGCCAGCGCCGCGATCACCGGCTTCTGGCCCAGCGCCAGCAGGATCGGCTCCGACCAGATCAGCGGCGGCATGGTGGCCGCGCCAAATCCGGCCGAGATCCACATCCCCATCCGGGTGACCCGCCGCACCTGAGTGACGTCGTCTTCGGCCGACGCAGCCGCAACCAGCGGCAGCACCCCGAAAGCAAAGCCCGAGCCGACGAGAAACAACACGAAATAGGTTGAAAACGCCAGCGTCGCAGCAGCCAGCGCCTCGACGCTGTAACGGCCCAGCATCAGGTTGTCGGTCACCCCGATGGCGATCTGCGCCAGATGGCTGCCGACCAACGGCAACCCCAGCACCAGCAGGGTGCGGGCATGGGCGCGATATGCCGGGCGTTCGGTCATGAACCCGCATACGCCGGATGTTCACCCGCCCGCAATCTGCAAAACGCAGGCTCCGGCGCGCAACGCCGCAACGCGCGAGGCAGGCTCCGTCGAAGCCGAAGGCGAAGATGGAGAGAACAAAGCGGCGCCGAAGGCGCCTCGATTTACCAGCGATGCGTCATCCGCCGGGCCTGACCGCGACGAAATCCACCAGCCCAGCCGGTGCGCCCGGGCGAACATGAAGACCGCCGGCTCGCGCCCGAACAGACAA
Organism: Paracoccaceae bacterium; assembly: GCA_024226455.1. Lineage (GTDB taxonomy): Bacteria > Pseudomonadota > Alphaproteobacteria > Rhodobacterales > Rhodobacteraceae > JAAELR01. Next base: position 36,316 of record JAAELR010000446.1, on the reverse strand, counting down.
CCCGGACGACCATTGCGGTCGTCCCCGCATTGCCCATGGCGCTTTGTGCGCGCTCAGCCCTTCGGTGCCGGGGTGATCAGGCCCATCGCCGCACCGGTCGGATCGGTCAGGATCGCGATACGGCCAATTCCCGCCACGTCGAAGGGCTCTCGCATCACCTGCCCGCCAGCCGCGCGCGTCGCACCAACGGCTGCCTCCACGTCATCCACGGCGAAATACGAAAACCAGTGCGGCGGCACCTCGGCCAGATGCTGCATCGACGACATGTCCATCAGCCCGGCCACCGGCCGGTCGCCGACCCTGGCCACGTAGTAGGTGCCAGAGCCGTCCATCATATCCATCGTGTCATAGCTCCAGCCGCAGGTATCGGCGTAGTATTTCACCGCCCGCTCCAGATCGCGGGTCATCAGTTCGGTCCACCAGACCAGCCCATGATTGTCCGACATCACATACATTCCCTCTCCATTGCACCTGCGCCACTCTACCCGATTCCCCCCGCCCGGTCGCCCCTTTCCCTTCTGCGGCCCATCTGTCAGTTTGCGCCCGAAAGGAGCCCGCCCATGCCGATCACGGCTTGCGTCTTTGATGCCTATGGCACGCTGTTCGACGTCGCTGCCGCCGCCCGCGAGGCCGCCACCGAACCGGGCCGCGAAGCCTTCGCCGCGGTCTGGCAAAAGGTGGCAGGCGACTGGCGGCTGAAACAGCTGCAATACACCTGGCTGCGCGCGGTGGCCGATGCCCATACCGATTTCTGGCAGGTGACACAGGACGGGCTCGACTGGGCGCTCGAGGCCAGCGCGCTGGACGATCCGGAACTGCGCGAACTCCTGCTGGCACTCTATTTCGAACTCAGCGCCTACCCGGAAGTGCCCGCCATGCTGGCGGCTCTGAAACAGGCCGGTTTCGCCACCGCGATCCTGTCGAACGGCGAGCCGAAGATGCTGCAGGGCGCAGTCGACAGCGCCGGCGTGGCCGCGTTGCTGGACGATGTGCTTAGCGTGCAGGACGTGGGCGTCTTCAAGCCGCACATTTCTGTCTACCAGATGGTCAACGACCGCTTTGGCACCACCTCGGATCAGGTGCTGTTCGTGTCGTCAAACGGCTGGGACGCGGCGCATGCGGCAGGGTTCGGGTTCCACTCGGTCTGGGTCAACCGGGCCGGCGAGCCGATGGACCGGCTGCCCTGGAAACCGGCGCGGGTGCTTTGCGACCTGACCACGATACCCGAGATTGCAAAGGCGAACTGATGCAGAAATTCAAAACCTTCGACGGACCGGAACTGGCCTATCGCGACGAGGGCGAGGGCCTTGCGGTGCTGTGTCTTTCGGGGCTGACGCGCAATAGCACCGATTTCGACTATGTGGCGCCCTGCCTTGCCGATGTGCGGCTGATCCGCATGGATTACCGTGGCCGCGGCCAGTCGGACTGGGCCGATCCCGCCACCTACACCGTGCCGGTCGAGGCGCGCGACGCGCTGGCGCTGCTAGACCATCTGAGGCTGGAAAAGGCGGCGGTGCTGGGCACCTCGCGCGGCGGGCTGATTGCGATGGCGCTGGCGGAGGGTGCCAAGGACCGGCTGCTTGGCGTCTGTCTCAACGATATCGGGCCGGTGGTAGAGCCCGGCGGGCTGGCGCTGATCCAGCGCTATTTGGGCAGGAACCCACCCCAGAAAACCTATGAAGAAGCCGCCACGGCACGCGAGGCCTTCTATCGCGATTTCAGCAATGTGCCCCGTGAGCGCTGGATGCGCGAGGTGCGCATGCACCTGATCGAAACCGGCGACGGGCTGAAGATCAACTATGACCCCGACCTAGCCCGCATTTTCGACGCCGCCAAGCCCGGGGCCGACCCGGCGCCGACCGATTTCTGGCCAGTCTTCGACGCCCTGACCGGGCTGCCGCTGGCGCTGATCCGCGGGGCGAATTCCGACCTGCTGTCGGTTGGGACGGCGGCAGAAATGCGGCGGCGGATGCCGCAGATGATCTTTGCCGAGATTCCCGACCGCGGCCATGTGCCGTTTCTCGATGAACCGCAGGCCGTTGCGGCGATCCGCGACTGGCTGGAGGTGATGCGTTGAACATAAACCTGATCGAGGCCGCCGCCGGGCGGCTGAAGCGCCATGCCCGGCGCACGCCGTTGCTAAGCTCGCCGTTTCTGGATGAGATCGCCGGGAGGCGGGTGCTGGTCAAGACCGAATGCCTGCAGCAGACCGGCAGCTTCAAGTTCCGCGGCGGCTATTCGGCGGTCTCGGCGCTGGACGAGGCCACGCGCAAGCGCGGCGTCATCGCCTATTCCAGCGGCAACCACGCCCAGGGCGTGGCGCTGGCCGCGGCCATGCATGGCATTCCCGCCGTCATCGTCATGCCTGCCGACGCGCCTGCGATGAAGCTGGACAACACCAGGCGGCTGGGCGCCGAGGTGGTCACCTATGACCGTGCCAACTTTGAAAGCCGCGAAGAGATCGGCGCCGTGCTGGCCGGCGAACGCGGCCTGACGCTGATCAAGCCCTATGACGAGCCGCAGGTGATCGCCGGGCAGGGCACGACGGGGCTGGAGATCGCCGAACAGGCGGCGCGGGCCGGGGTCGAGACCGCCGACGTGCTGATCCCCTGCGGCGGCGGCGGGCTGACCAGCGGTATCGCCCTGGCGCTGGAGGCGCACGCGCCCGGGCTGCGGCCGCGCCCGGTGGAACCGCAGGAATTCGACGACACCGCGCGCTCGCTGGCTTCGGGCCGGATAGAGAGCAACGCCAGGGCCAGCGGCTCTATCTGCGACGCCATCATCACGCCATCGCCGGGCGAGATCACCTTCCCCATCATGGCCCGTCTCTGCGGCCCCGGCATGGTGGTCAGCGAGGACGATTGCCTGCGCGCCATGGCTGCCGCCTTCGCCCGGCTCAAGGTGGTGATCGAACCCGGCGGCGCGGTGGCACTGGCGGCGGCGCTTTATCACCCGGGCACCGTGGCGGGCGACGCGGTGATCGCGGTGGCCTCTGGCGGCAACGTGGATGCGGTAATGTTCGCCAAAGCCTTGCAGAAATACCGAGACGGCGGATGAAGACCATCACCGGAGATCTGATCGCGCTGGCAAAGGCCGGGCGGTTCGACGTGATCGTGCATGGCTGCAACTGTATTCACACGATGGGTGCCGGTATCGCCAAGATCATCGGCCGCGATTTTCCCCAGGCGCTGCAGGCCGACCGGGACACACCGAAAGGCGACCGCGACAAGCTTGGGACGATCTCCTGCGCCCACGTCAGGGTGGGCGACCACGACCTCACAATCGTGAACGCCTACACCCAGTTCGATTATCGCGGAGTTGGGCGAAAGGCCGACTATGACGCCATCGCCAGCGCTTTTCGCACCATCGCGGAACGGTTCCCCGACGCGCGCATCGGCTATCCGCTGATCGGCGCCGGGCTGGCCGGCGGTGACTGGACTGTGATCGCGCCGCTGATTGACACAGAGCTTGCCGGACTTGACCATACGCTGGTCGTGCTGCCCGACCACAACGCCTGAAAGGCTCCGTAATGACAGACTTCACCATCGCCAGCTTCAACGTCAAGAACCTCATCGGGGCCGAGAAGGAGTATTACCGCTTCGAGAAATACACCGCCGAGGAACATGCCTGGAAACAGGACTGGCTGGCCGATCAGTTGCTGTCGCTGGACGCCGATATCGTCTGTTTGCAGGAGATATTCGAAGAGGACGCCCTGCGCGCGGTGATCGAAGAGGCCGATGCGCGCGGCCGCGAACTGAACGAGGCCGCCCTGCCCGACCGCTCGAAAAAGTACCGCAGAAAGGCGATTTTCCGGAAACTGAAATCCGAGCTTTACGAGGGTGCCTCGCTGGCCTTTGCGCCGAATTCCAACGATGGAGAGCCCGGAGAGCGCCGCCCCGGCGTGGCGACGCTGTCGCGGTTCGGTTTTGTTGGCGAGCCCGAGATCGTGCAGGATCTGGACCCGGCCCCGACCATCGACTTTCGCGACCTTGGCCATGACGGTGCCGGCGGTTTCACCATCAACCGCCTGTCGCGCCCGATCCTGAAGGTACGCGTGCCCGTCGGCGACCAGGTGATCAGCATTTTCAACTGCCACTTGAAGTCGAAGCTGGGCGAGTTCATCACGCCCCAGGGTGCGCCCCACGCGCCCGAGGCCGACCTTTTGCGCTATAACGCCCATGGCCGGATGCTGGGGGCCTTGCGCGCCGGGCTGCGCCGCATGGCAGAGGCCTGGGTGCTGCGCGGGTTGATCCTTGACGAACTGGACCGGGGCCGCCCGGTGATGGTGCTGGGCGACCTGAACGATGGCGAGCACGCGGTTTCGACCGAGATCATCACCGGCGAGACCCCGTTCAAGAACTACGCCTGGATGCGGCGCCACGACGCGGAAAAACCCAACGACCGCTACAGTCGGCAAGAGGCGGAACAGATCGCCGGGGATATCGAGCGAGTGCGCCTGCACAGCGCCGAGAAACTCTTTGTTCGCAAGTCCTTGCGCGACATGGTCTATACTGCGGCCTTCGGCGGCAATTTCGAGTCGATCGACCAGATCCTGATGTCGCGCCACTTTCACCCCGATAATCCCGAGCGCCTCGGCAACATGGAGTATTTCAGCGTGCTGAACGACCATCTGACCGACGGCAGCCACCCCGAAGCGCCCTATAACAAGCTGGCCTCGGACCACGGCCAGATCATGGCGCATATCCGGATGGGCGGGGCCAGAACCTCGTAGGGTGGGCAGAACTGCCCATCAACATACCGCACTGAGGCGGGCAGAACTGCCCACCCTTCTCGTTGCCGGTGTCCTCTGATCTCGCCACCGCGGATGCGCGCGGTGTCAGCGCCGGTGCCTTGGACGGCGGCCCGCCCCACAGCGCCCCCAAACCGCACCCATCGCCGCACCTTTTCGCACAAGGCATGTGATGAACTCCCCTCTAGGGCGCGCACGCTCGTCGGCACCCAGCCTTAACGCGATACGCGGAAAAAGTAAGTTGCCGCGTATCGCCTTCGTGACGTTGCCTACAAGGACACTTGACTGGAGACTAAAAATCATGAATGTGAGATTCGTGTTATCTGCGGCCCCGGGTTTGCGGCCGCGGCCATGCCACGGGGTCGGAAACTAAGCATGGTACGCCCGCGTCCCGACCGAATTCATCCGCGAAACCGGCCACGCCTAGGCCCGCCCGCCCCCGTGCCGCAACAGGCCAACCCCGGAAACTTTGGGTCAGATCCTCCGCAAAGATTTGCGCCCGCCCGGAACCCGGCGTAACGTTCCGGCAAATCCGGAGGCTCCATGTCCAAACCTTGCATCATCTGCGTCGCAATCACCGGCTCTGTGCCCACAAAGGCAGACAATCCCGCCGTGCCGATCACTCTTTCCGAACAGATCTGTTCGACCCACGAGGCCTTTGAGGCAGGCGCCTCGATCGCCCATTGCCACGTGCGCAACGACGACGGCAGCACGACCAGCGACCCCGAAAAATTCGCCGCCCTGAAACAAGGGCTGGAAAAGCACTGCCCCGGGATGATCGTGCAGTTTTCCACCGGCGGGCGGTCGGGCGCCGGTGGGGAACGCGGCGGCATGCTGCCGCTCTGCCCCGACATGGCCTCGCTTACCGTGGGCTCGAGCAATTTCCCCACCCGGGTCTATGAAAACCCGCCCGATCTGGTCGACTGGCTGGCTGGTGAGATGCGAAAGTACCACGTGAAGCCCGAGATCGAGGCCTTCGATCTCAGCCAAATCCTGCAGGCCGCGAAGATGGCGGCCGATGGGCGCATCGAGGGGCCGCTATATGTGCAGTTCGTGATGGGCGTGAAGAACGCCATGCCGGTGGACAAGCCGGTCTTCGATTTCTACATCGAAACGCTGAAGCGTCACGCGCCGGATGCCGAATGGTGCGCCGCCGGTATCGGCGCCGGGCAGATACTGGTCAACGAATGGAGCATCGCGCAGGGCGGCCACACCCGCACCGGGCTGGAAGACAACGTCCGCCTCGACCGCGACAGGCTGGCGCCCTCGAACGCGGCGCTTGTTGCCCGTGCAGTCGAGCTTTGCGCGAAATACAACCGCCCCGTCGCCACGCCCGCCCAGGCCCGCGAGATTCTGGGCCTGCGCACCACCTGACCGGCAGCGGTACCGCAGGATCAAGAGAGGCGCGCGCCGGAATCGGCGAAACTGGTCTGAAGCGGGCGTTCGAGAGATGAGCCGCGCGATTGCCAGACGCGGGGTGGCGATCCGCCACTGGGGCGGAGTACTTTACCGCGGGAACTCCGAACAAGCTATGAGCAATGCGGGAGCCTCGACAAATCGCCAGCCCTGCGGGCGGTCTGGCGATCGCGCGGCGGGCCTGCGGCCCTTGATTCCGCGCGTTGGCGCTACGTGCCAATGTCCGTTCCGGACCAAAGCCGCCACGACTCTTTCAACCCACCTCCACACAGAAACCACAGGCGCCCCGGCCCGCAGCCCGGGCAATAGACACAAATGTCTAGATTTCCGGCTGGCGACGGACTATGGCAAATCCCACAAGGCATGCCGCAGGAGGATTGGCCATGAAATCGCAGTATCGCGTCGTTGTGATCGGTGGCGGGGTGGTTGGGGCCTCGGTGCTTTACCATCTGGCCAAATTCGGCTGGACCGACGTGGTCATGCTGGAACGGCGGCGGCTGGCCTCCGGTTCCAGCTGGCACGCCGCGGGCGGCATCCATGCGCTGAACGCTGACCCCAACATGGCCGCCCTGCAGGCCTATACCATCGACCTTCTCAGCGAGATCGAAAAGGAGAGCGGTCAGCATATCAACCTGCACATGACCGGCGGGCTGACCCTGGCCGGCACGCCCGAGCGCTGGGAATGGCTGCAGGCCAATTACCGCATCTTCCAGTCGATCGGCATCGATGATTGCGAACTGCTGAGCCCGCAAGAGGCGCAGAAACGCTGCCCGATCATGTCCACCGATGGCGTGCTGGGGGCGATGTGGGCCGACCGCGAGGGCTATCTCGACACCACCGGCACCGTGCAGGCCTATGCCACCGCCGCCAAAAAGCGCGGCGCGGAGTATTATGAGCAAACCAAGGTCGAAGAGCTGATCCAGACCGCCGACGGCTGGCAGGTGGTCACCGACAAGGGCACCATAGCGTGCGAGCACGTGGTCAACGCCGCCGGTCTCTGGGCCAAGCAGGTGGGGCGCATGGCCGGGGTGGAACTGCCGGTCAGCCCGCTCAAGCACCACTATCTCGTGACCGACACGGTACCCCAGATTGCCGCGTCGGATTTCGAGATGCCGATGACCGTCGATCTGGAGGGCTTCACCTATATGCGCCAGGACCAGCAGGGCGTTCTGGTCGGCATCTACGAGATCAACCACGAACACTGGGCCATGGACGGCGCGCCGTGGAACTACGGCGAGGAGCTGTTTCAGGAGCAGCTCGACCGCATCGAGAACGAACTGACGCTGGGCTTCGAACGTTACCCGGCAATTCAGGACGCAGGCATCAAGACCTGGGTCAACGGCGCCTTCACCTTTTCGCCCGACGGCAACCCGCTGGTGGGTCCGGTCCCGAGCAAGAAAGGCTATTGGAGCGCCTGCGCCGTCATGGCAGGTTTCCTGCAGGGCGGCGGCGTCGGCAAGACGCTGGCCGAATGGATGATCGAGGGCGAGCCCGAGGCCGACGCCTGGTCGATGGATGTGGCGCGCTACGGCGACTATGCCCAGAACAAGCGCTATATCCGCGAAACCACCGGCCAGTTCTACAGCCGCCGTTTCGTGATGACCTACCCCAACGAGCAGCTGCCCGCCGGACGGCCGCTGAAGATGGCACCGGCGCATGACGCCATGGGGCAAGCGGGCTGCAAATGGGGGGTTAGCTGGGATCTGGAAGTGCCGCTTTACTTCGCGCCGCATGGCTTTGAGGAAACCCAGACGCTGAAACGCTCCAACGCCTTTCCCATCGTGGCCGAAGAATGCAAGGCGGTCCGGACCGGTGTCGGGCTGCTCGATATCACCGGCTTTTCGCGCTACGAGGTGACCGGGCCCAACGCGGCCCAATGGCTCGACAAGCTGTTCTCGACCAAACTGCCCGCACCGGGCCGGGCCCGGCTGGCGGTGATGCTGGCGCCGAACGGGCGGCTCAAGGGCGACCTGACGCTGCTGAACTGGGGCGATGGCAGGTACTGGATCATGGGCAGCTACTATTTGCGCGCCTGGCACATGCGCTGGTTCAACGACCATCTCGCCGACGGTGTCGACATCCGCGATCTGGGCGAGGAGATTTGCGGTTTCGCAGTCATCGGCCCCAAATCCCGCGCCGTGGTAGAAAAACTGGCCGAACAGGATATCGGCGCCCTGCCCTTCATGGGCTGCGGGCAATTCGATATCGGTCTGGTCAGCGCCCATGTGGCGCGCATGAGTGTCACCGGAGAGATGGGCTATGAGATCAACTGCCGCATGGGCGACCACATCGCCCTGCGCCGCATGCTGCTGCAGGCCGGGGCCGATGAAAGCATCCGCGAGGTCGGCTTCAACGCCATGCTGTCGACCCGGATCGAAAAAAGCTTTGGCATCTGGTCGGCGGAGTTTACCCAGGACCGCACACCGGCCATGACCGCCATGGACCGCTGGATCGACTGGGACAAGGGCGACTTCACAGGCCGCGAGGCCGCGCTGGCGGAACGCGACGGAGACGGCCCCGGGCGATGCCAAGTGACGCTGGAGATCGAGCCGGGCGATTCTGACGCCAGCGGCTATGAGCCGGTCTGGGCGGCGGATGGCGCCAAGGTGGGCTTTGTCACCTCGGGCGGCTACGGCCACCACCTGCAAAAATCGCTCGCCATGGCGCTGGTCGACCGCGATCGCGCGGTCGAGGGCACCGAGCTGTCGGTGCATGTGGTGGGCGCTCTGCGCAAGGCCCGCGTCATCGCCGCCTCGCCCTATGACCCCAAAGGCAAGGCGATGCGGGGATGAGAGAGAACGAAGGCCCCACCAGGGGCCGCCGCAATCGCGCGCCGCGTGGCGACGCTGTGCCCGCGCGCCAGGTGAACTACCGCCAGTTGCGCAACCCGTTCCCGCCGATGGACGTGTTCAGCGCCGACGAGATCGCCGCCATGCACGAGGCGTCGCTGAGGACGCTGCAAGAGCTGGGCGTCAAGGTGCTGCTGCCAGAGGCTCGGGCGCTTTTCAAACAGGCCGGCGCGCGGGTCGAGGGCGAAATGGTGCATATCGGCCGCGAGATCGTCGAGGCGGCACTGACCACCGCGCCGCGCTCTATCACTGCCCGCGCCGGGGCGCGCGACCGCGACGTGCTGCTGGAACTTGGCGCGCTCAACTTCCAGCCCGGTGCGGGCGCCCCGCATGCCAGCGATCTGGAACGGGGCCGCCGCCCCGGCACAGCGCGCGATTTTCGCGAACTGCTGCAGATCACCCACCACTTCGACGTGCTGCAGATGATGCCGCCGCTGATCGAACCGCAGGACGTCGCCACCCACCTGCGCCACTATTTCACCATGCAGGCGCAGCTGACGCTGACCGACAAGCTGCCCTTCGTCTATGCCCGCGGCACGCCGCAGGTCACCGAGAGCTTCGAGATGCTGCGCGATTTCCGCGGCCTGACGGACGCGGAGTTTCACGCCGAGCCCCATTGCTACACCATCATCAACACCAACAGCCCAAGGGTGCTGGATGGGCCCATGGCCCAGGGGCTGATCGACTTCGCCCGCGCGCGCCAGGTCGCTATCGTCACGCCATTTACCCTGATGGGCGCCATGGCGCCGATCACCGTGGCGGGCGCCATCACGCTGAGCCATGCCGAGGCGCTGGCCGCGATCACCCTGACCCAGCTCGCCAGACCCGGCGCGCCGGTCTGCTATGGCACCTTCACCAGCAATGTCGACATGAAGTCTGGCGCTCCCGCCTTCGGCACACCGGCGCATTTTCAGGCCTCGCTGGCGGCGGGCCAACTGGCGCGCCTGATCGGCCTGCCCTGGCGTTCGGCGGCAGGCTCTGCGGCGAACCTGGGCGACGTGCAGGCGGCAAACGAAAACCAGTTCGGGCTATGGGGCTGCCTGATGGCAGGAGCCACGGTGATCATCCACTCGGCGGGCTGGCTGGAAGGCGGTCTGACGGTCGGTTATGAAAAGCTGATCTGTGACGTGGAGGTGCTGAACATGGTGGCCGAGCTTTGTGCCGGTGCCCGGGCAAGTGCGGCCGAGATCGGTTTCGACGCCCTGGCCGAGACCCCGCCTGCCGGGCATTTCTTTGCCGCCGCCCAGACCATGGAGCGCTATCAGACCGAGTTCTATCAGCCCATCCTGCACGACTACGCCAATTTCGGCACCTGGGCCGAGCGCGGCAGCCGCGACGCCAGCGCCCGCGCCACGCAAGTCTGGAAGGACATCCTTTCCGCCGACCGGCGCCCGGCCCTTGACGGCGCGAGGTGCGAGGCCATGAATGCGTGGATCGAAGCACGCACAAAGGCCGGCGGCACCCCGCCGGAAAGCTGACCCGATGGCCAATGACCGCAACCGTCCCGTCCTGCACCGCGACGACCCCGACAAGGAACCCCTGGTGGGCAACATCAAGGTCACCCGTGACGACTGGCTGAACGTGGCGATGGACGTGCTGGTCAGCGACGGGGTGGAACAGGTCAAGGTGCTGAACCTGGGCAACCGGCTGGGCGTGTCGCGATCCAGCTTTTACTGGTATTTCAAATCCCGGCAGGAACTTCTGGACGCGCTGCTCGATCTTTGGCAGGACACCAATACCGCCGCCATCGTCACCCAGGCCGAGACCCCCGCCGCCAGCATCACCCAGGCCGTGTGCCATGTGTTCCGCTGCGTGATCGACGAGCGGCTGTTCAACAACGCGCTCGACTTCGCGGTGCGCGACTGGGCGCGGCGGTCGGGAAAGGTGCGCCGGGTGCTGGACCGCTCCGACCAGACCCGGCTCGACACGCTGGCGGCAATGTTCGCCCGCCATGGCTATGGCGATCACGAGGCCACGATCCGCGCCCGGGTGCTATATTTCATGCAGCTCGGCTACGATCTGGCCGATCTCAACGAAACCAGCCGCGAAAGGCTGAGCAACGTGCCGATGTATCTTTTTGCCTTCACCGGGCAGCAGGCGGCGCAATCGGAAATCGACGACTTCACCGCCTATGTCGAGGCGGCGACCGGGAGAGAGACCACATGACCAATAGCTACGACGCGATCATCATCGGAACCGGGGTGATCGGCACCGCAACCGCCTTCGAGATGGCCAAGAACGGCTGGAAAACCCTGTCGCTGGACCGCAACGCGCAAATCGGCCACGGCTCGACCGCCGGCTCCTGCGCCATCATCCGGATGCATTACTCCACCCTCGACGGCACCGCGTTTGCCTGGGAGGGCTATCACTACTGGCGCGACTGGGCGGCCTATCTGGGCCTGCCGGCGGGCGCCGATCTGGCGCAGTTCCGGCAATGCGGCTGCATGGTGATGAAGACGCCGGAAAACGACCAACTGGGCAAACATATCAAAAACAGCCGCCTGCTGCAGATCCCGTTCGAGGAATGGGACGAGGCCCAGATCCTCGACTGCCTGCCGATCTATTCGCTGGAAAGCTACTACCCGCCAAAGGCCCGCGATGACGCCGGGTTCGGCCAGCCCAACGGGCGGCACCTGCACGGCGCTGTCTACTGGCCCAACGGCGGCTATATCACCGACCCGGCCCTGTCGTCGCAGAACCTGGCCGACGCCGCCCGCCTGCACGGCGCCGAATTCCGCACCTCTGCCGAGGTGGTGGAGATACTGCAACAGGGCGGCCGCGTGACCGGGGTAAGGCTTGCCTCGGGCGAGGAGATCCACGCGCCGGTGGTGGTGAACGTGGCCGGCCCCGGCTCTTCGCTGGTCAACGCCATGGCGGGGGTGTGCGATGACATGAACATCAAGACCCGGCCCCTGCGGCAAGAGGTGGTGCACATGCCCGCCCCCGAAGGTTTCGATTTCGAGGGCACCGCGCCGGTGATCTCGGACAACGATATCGGCGCCTATTGCCGGCCAGAGCATGGCAACCACATACTGGTGGGCAGCGAGGATCCTGAATGCGATGATCACTACTGGGTCGAGGCCGATACCGGCTATGACACCAACTTCACCGAGCAATGGACCACGCAAGCCATGCGCTATGCCCAGCGGGTGCCTTCCTTGGGCATCCCGAGCCGCACCAGGGGCGTGGTCGACCTTTACGATGCCTCGACCGACTGGATCCCGATCTACGACAAATCCTCGCTGGGCGGGTACTACATGGCCTGCGGGTCCAGCGGCAACCAGTACAAGAACGCGCCGATCGCGGGCAAGATGATGGCCGCGCTGATCGACTATTGCGAAGCGGGGGGCGACCACGACGCGGCTCCGCTGCAGTTCGAACTGCCCTATATCGGGCGGCAGACGGATGTGGGGTTCTATTCGCGCAACCGGGAGATCAACGAGGAATCGAGCTTTTCGGTGCTTGGGTAGGGAATTCGGGTCGCTGACGCGACCCGACCGACCGGGGGGCCAGCCCCCCGGACCCCCCGAGGTATTTGACAAAGAGAAGAAGGGGCCGGGGTGACGGGTTTTTCACACGAAGACCAGCGCCAGATATAGCGCCGCCGACAGGGCCGCCGCCAGCCGGGCATCCGCGCCCATGGCCGCCGCCAGCATCAGGGTCGCGAAGACCGCGTTGATGCCTTGGGTCGTGAAGAACCCGGCCATCCAGATTTCTATCAGCCACATCATCGTTTTATTCCTTTCGATGTTGCGGCGGGCCCGCCTTGGGGTAAGGTCGTGTTCGAACATGGCCATGTTCGACTGCCCGGGCGAAACTGCCGATGGCACCCAGTGGCCGGATGGTTCACCGGGTGGTGCCAAAGTTGCAGAAAGTTTCACAGGACGATCTCGAGACCTTCGGGCGGGCGGTGAAGCAAGCCCGTACGTTGCGGGGTGCGACGCTCGAAGACCTCGGGACACTGGCCCTCGCACGCGACGGGGCCAAGGGGTTCCTGTCCCAGATAGAGAAGGGCAAGCGCCAGATCTCGGCGCTGACCGCGGGCAAGCTCGTTACCGAACTCGACCTAGACAAATCCCTGCTCGACCCGTTCCTTGGTGAAAACGCGGTTCAGCAGGACGAGATCACCAAAGCCGACCGCGACGCCGAACGGCTGTTGTCGCGGGCCCGGCGCGAAGAGGTTGCCCCCGACACCGGGCAGGCGCTGCTGATCGCGCTGGCCTATGAGTTCGCCGAGGGTCAGTTCCTCGACCTGCAGACCTCCTATCAGGGCCTGCGCTCGGCGCTGGAGGCGGCGCAAAAGATCAAGGAGCGGGGCGAGCTGCCGTCAAATACCGGCGATCAGGTGCAGCGGATCATGCGAGAGGTGGCGCGGCTCAATGAGGCCGACCTGCGCGACGAGGCCGCGGAGCTGCTGGAGGCAGAGATGCAGTGGCTGGAGGCGGAGCGCGACAGCATCTTTAATCTGCAACTGGAACAGGACCGGGTGCGCAACCGCCCGGCAGAGGCCGCCAGCCGACTGATCCGCAACCTGAGCGCCAGCGCCCCGCCGGGCGGGGTCTGGAACGCCACCCGCGATCTGATCATCGAGTGGCGGGACCGCGGCGAAAAACAGGGCCCGCCGTTCGATCTGCAGGTGGCGCTGGCAAAAGGCAATTGGAAGCGGGCCAGAGGCGGGCAAAAGGGTGTCTCGCTCATCGACATCGGCATTTGTCAAAACGCCATCGGCGAACGTTCGGGCAATGCCGGGCATCTGAAATCGGCGATCAACGCCTACACCGGGTGCCTGAAACTGGTGCCCCGACGCAAGGATGCAGAGAACTGGGCCGTGACCCAGAACAACCTGGGCAACGCACTGAGTTCCCTAGGCGAGCGCGAACAGGACCCGGCCCGCCTGCGCGAGGCCATAGCGGCCTATGAGGAAGCGCTGACCGTGCGCACGCGGGAGGCCGTGCCGATGGACTGGGCCAAGACTCAGAGCAATCTCGGTCTGGCCCATCGCTGGCTTGGGGCTTTGACAGGGCAAGCTGATCATTTCGATCTGGCGCAGACCGACTTTGCACTGTGCCTCGAGGAATTGCGGCCCGATACCGTTCCTTTCCTCTGGGCACAAACCCCGCTGGAACCAGGGCGATCTGGCGCTGGCGCGGTACCGGCTGGCGCCCGGCCCGGAGTTGCTGGATCAGGCGCGGGCGCATGTGGCGGCGGCGCTAGAGGTGTTTGCCGAAGGCTCTGAGCATCATACCGAACGCTGCGACGACCTGCTGGCCCGGATCGACGCGGCAGAGCGGGGCGAGGCGGCAGAGGGCTGATTTACCGGGGTTTCGGGCGCGCATACTGTTAGCGTTACCGCGTTGGATGTCAGCCGGTTACGCCCATGTCCCCATGGGGACACGCGGCAGAATCAGGTGTTGAACAGGAAGTGCAGCACGTCGCCTTCGCGGACCTCATAGCCCTTGCCCTCGGCCCGCATCTTGCCGGCGTCCTTGCAGGCCTGCTCGCCACCGAGGCGGATGAAGTCGTCGTATGAAATGGTCTCTGCCCGGATGAAGCCACGCTCAAAATCGCCATGGATCACCCCGGCGGCCCGGGGGGCCAGGGTGCCCTTTTCGATGGTCCAGGCGCGGGCTTCCTTGGGGCCGACGGTGAAGTAGGTCATCAGGCCCAGAAGGTCGTGACCGGCCTTGATCAGCCGGTCCAGCCCGGCCTCTTGCAGCCCCAGTTCTTCGAGAAACATCGCCTGTTCATCCGGTTCCAGCTGGGCGATTTCCTCTTCGATCCGGGCGCTGATCACCACCGCGGCGGCGCCCTGTTCGGCGGCCATCGCCTGAACCGCGGCGGAGTGTTGGTTGCCGGTGGCGGCCTGATCCTCTGTCACGTTGCAGACATAGAGGATCGGCTTGGCGGTCAGCAGCTGCAGCCCCTTCCAGGCCCTGGCGTCCTCGGCATCGACGGCGACCGAGCGGGCCGGTTTGCCGTCTTCCAGCGACGCCTGCGCGACCGCCAGCAGGCGATCCTGCTGCACCGCATCCTTGTCGTTGCCCTTGAGCTTGCGCACCAGTCCGGCGCGGCGTTTGTCGATGGATTCCAGATCGGCCAGCATTAGTTCCGTCTCGATGGTCTCGGCGTCGGCGACCGGATCGATGCGGTTTTCCACATGGGTGACGTCGCCATCCTCGAAACAGCGCAGTACGTGGCTAATCGCGTCGCATTCGCGGATGTTGGCCAGGAACTGGTTGCCCAGCCCCTCGCCCTTGCTGGCGCCCTTCACCAGCCCGGCGATGTCGACGAAGGTCATCTGCGTCGGGACGATGGTCTTGGAATTGGCAATCGCCGCCAGCTTGTCTAGCCGCGCGTCGGGCACCGCAACGGCACCCACATTGGGCTCTATGGTGCAGAACGGGAAATTCGCCGCCTGAGCCGCGGCGGTCCGCGTCAGCGCGTTGAAAAGCGTCGACTTGCCGACATTTGGCAGCCCGACGATGCCGGTCCTGAACCCCATGATATCCTGCCTCTCGCGCCCTTGTGATCCGGGCCGCGTGTACCGCGCGCGCTGCGGCTTCGCAAGCAGGCCCGTGCACGGCGCCCGAAAGGCTGCTCATTGCCAATGAAAAAGACCGCCCCGTTGGCGTGGAGCGGCCAGAAGCCTGCCGGGAGGGTGGCAGGAGGGGAGAAAATCCTAGCCTTCGATACCCATGGTCTCGGCGGCGGCGGACAGCAGCGAAGTGTAGGCGTCGATGTCGACCCACGAGGCATAGGTCGCCGGATCCATGGCGTGCAGATAGGCGCCGGGCTGCATCCAGTAGCTATAGGTTTCCAGCTTGTAGAGCGGTGCGAAGCTGTCCAGGTCCATCCACTTCATCCAGATGCCCATATCCATCATCGCGGTATAGGTCTCGGGGTCGAGGAACTGGCCCATGGTGGCGGGGTTCGCCAGGGTCATATGCAGGCGCGAGTGGCGCTGGGGGTCGATGAAAGCGACCCAGAATTCCGGATCGATCGGGTTGATCAGGATCGGCTCCATGTTGGCATGATCCATCGCCTCGCCAGAGGCTTCCCACCAGGTGGCGGGGTCCAGCGGATTGGCGACGCGCACGCCGTAGATCTCAATCGTCTCGCTACCGATCCAGGCGTCGGACCCGGTCTCGGCGGCGGCCGTAACCGCCGGGGCGGTGGTGGTGCTGGTGGCTTCGGCAGCCTCGGCGGTGACGCCGGTTTCTGCGGCGAAGGCGCCGGTGACGGTAGCCGTTGCGATGGCAAGCGACAGGGTCAGCGATTTTAGTTCCATGACAATCTCCTCTTTGTCGGCGGCATCGCCGGTCATGTCGTCGATGACAATCATGTAGCATACTCATTCATTTCAATATATGAATATTGCCATATGCGGCAATCTGCCCCCACCCTCTGCCGAAACAAAGCCGCACCACTTGCCGGAAACCCCTTCGATTTACCGGTTTTTTCCAGGTTCAAAAAACATTGCCCGCCCAAGAAACTCGACCTGGCATCGAAAGGGCCGTGCAACGAATCCTCGTCGAGAACCGCCATTTCCCGGGCAAAGGGTAGGGCTCGCTTCCCTCTTGACCGGACAATCGCGCGAGACCGGCTGGCGCGCCACGCTGTCAAGATGCCCGATTGATTTCCGGTCGGAATTTCTGCACATCGGGCAAACCGACAGGAAAGAGACGCCCATGACCCGGATCGACGCCAAATTCGCTGCCCTGAACGCCGCAGGCAAGAAGGCCTTTTTGGCCTATGTCATGGCGGGCGATCCCGACTATGCAACCTCGATGGAGATCGTGAAGGGCCTGCCCGGCGCCGGGGTCGACATCATCGAACTGGGTATTCCCTTTACCGACCCGATGGCCGACGGCCCGACCATTCAGCTTGCCGGGCAGCGCGCTTTGGCGGCAGGGCAGACCCTGCAAAAGACGCTGGATATGGCCACCGAGTTCCGCAAACACGACAACGGGACCCCGATCGTGATGATGGGCTATTACAACCCGATCTACAGCCGCGGCGTCGACAAGTTCGTGACCGACGCCAAAGCGGCAGGCATCGACGGGCTGATAATCGTCGACCTGCCGCCCGAAGAGGACGAGGAATTGTGCATCCCGGCGCAGAGAGCGGGGCTGAACTTCATCCGCCTGGCGACCCCCACCACCGACGACGCCCGCCTGCCCAAGGTGCTGACCAACACCAGCGGTTTCGTCTATTACGTCTCGATCACCGGCATCACCGGTGCCGCGGATGCCGAGGCCGGAGATGTCGGGCCAGAGGTGGCGCGCATCAAGGCAGCGATCGACCTGCCCGTGGTGGTGGGCTTCGGCATCAAGACGCCAGAGCGCTCCGAGACCATCGCCCGCGTCGCCGACGGCGCTGTGGTCGGCTCGGCCATCGTGGCCAGAATCGGCGCCGGCGACAGCGTCACCGACGTGTTGGAGTTCGTGAAATCGCTGGCCGACGGAGCCCATCGGGCCTGAACGTCAATCGTCACGATATCTCGTCGCGCAGCCTGTCGATCACGGCGCGGAATTCGGCCAGGCCGGGCAGCAGTTGTGCAATCTTCTCGCGCGGGAACCGCGCTGCAATTTCTGCCGAGACCGGCGCCATCGCAGCCAGCGCATCGTCGCGGAATTGCCGCCCGGCCTGCGTCAGCCAGACCCGTTTAGAGCGTTTGTCATCGGGGTTGGCGCGCATATCCACCAGACCGCGCCGTTGCAGCCCGGCCAGCGTATGCGACATGCTGGTCTTCGGCACCTGGAACGCGGCCGCCAGTTGCAGGGGGGTGGCGCCGTCGGCGACGCGAACCAAGTGACTGACCACCGAGAAATGCGACACCAGCAGGCCATCCGGCAGCCGGGCCTCAAGAAACGCGATGCCGATCTGATGGATGATCCCCACTTCGAATTGCAGCGCGATGTAGGGATCGACCGGTGTGTCAGGCATGTTTCAGACAGCTCTCCAATGGCCAGCGCGGGCTGGGGCCCACGGGCTGACAATAGCCCAGCCTCCCAAGCATTTGAACCGTCTCGCCCGGTGCGGCAAGCATGTCGTGCACTTTGGTGTAAAGCGTTGCCATTTCATGGTACTCCTGCAGCGCCTGGCTTGCAGGCTGCATCGCCAGCCCCTGCCCCGTGGCCGCCAGATGCAGCCGCAGCCAGGCCGCGCCCGCGCCTATCTGGTCGTGGCGCGTGTTGCCCGGACTGGTGATCACCGCGTAGGCCGGCGTCGCCGTCAGGCTGGTTTTCTGCATGTCCAGCCCCTGCTGGAACTGTGCGCTGTCGGGGTCGGCCATACCCTCGCGGGTCAGCAATCCGACCAGCATCAGGCTTTCCAGAAATGGCCCGCCCAATGAGATGCCATCGGGATTGGCCTGAATCTCGGCCTTGCCCAAACGAATCAGATCAGCGCTTTCGCGGAAGGTATGCGGAGTGGTCATCTCGATATTCATCGCCTCAACCGTCAGTTCGCGCAGATCCGACACCGCATCGGGTTCGGTTACCAGCGTCGCATATTGCTGCAAGGCATCGACGGCTTGCGCATCAACCGGCCGGTCGTCATAGGGATTGCGGTTGGTGTGGCGGTCGGGGACATGGGCGAAAAGCGGGTCGGCGACTCCTCCGGCGGCGAAATCGATCAGCGCAACCGGCCCGTCCTCGCCTTCGGGAAACAGCGTCGTGTCGGTCCGCCAGCCGTCCTCGGCACCTGCCATGCGCAAAAGCTCCAGAAAACAGCCCATGCCAATGGTCAATTGCCGGTCAAACGGGTCGGTTTCGGGGATATTTCGGGTTTTGTCCCGCCAGATCGCCAGCCCGGTGTCGCCGCGCATTTCGGCGACCCAGGGCTGTCGGTTATGCGGGTTGGGGGCCAGGATCGCGTAGGATAACGCGCGCTTTCTGGGCTCTGTATAGGTACCGGCGGCGCCCCAGGGAGCGATGGCAGTGGTCGGCGTCCGGGTGGTCAGAAAACCGCCTGCCCCAGCGGCGGCGGCAAGGACCACTCCACCACCCATCAGAAAGATAGCCCTGCGTCTTGAGATATTCATGATTCGGCTCCAGAGTAGTGCGATATCGCAATATGTAGTACCAAGTCGCACCACATGCAACCCCGGCTGTTGGCCCGCCGGTCCGGGGCAATCTTCGCCCAGGCGGGCAGGTTCGGCGCGGCGAGCGGATACAACCGAACCGGGTGCCTCAAATGTTGAACCACCGCGCCCCGATCAGCTATGCTGGCGCCATGGCGCACGCGATGAGCTTTGACTATCAAAAGACCGGCAACGGCCCGGCACCGCTGTTGCCGCCGCGCCACCGCCTAGGCCTTGCCGTGCTCGTCCTCGCCATGCTCGGCGCGACACAACCGGCCGCGGCGCAGGACCGTAGTGTTTCCGAACTCGCCCGCCGCGTGCTCTCTGCCGCGCAGGCCGGTTCGTTCCGGTCCAATCGCGAATACTGCGGCACCATAGGTTTCAACGCAGCCGGCCACCTGGTCGCCAGCCATGCCCGCCGCGGCGGGCGCGACCATTGCCTGCCCGAGGATCCCCCCGGCGCGGTCATGGTCGTGGCCAGCTTTCACACCCATGCCGGTTTCGACCCCGATGCCGACAGCGAAGTACCCTCTGTCGACGACGTTCTGGGCGACCGTTACGAGGGGCTGCACGGCTATGTCGCCACCCCCGGAGGGCGGGTTTGGTTCATCGATGGCCAGGCGGGTACCGTGCGCCAGTTGTGCGGCCGCGGATGCCTGCCCACCGACCCGGATTTCGAGCCGCAGGTCTTTGGCCCGGTGGCGCAGCGTTACACGCTTCGGGCGCTGAGGCGGCGTGAGGCCGAATGACTCGGTGAAACAGCCAGCGCAACGGGTGTGCCGCGGTCGCCCCGGGCGCGGGGTGGATATCAGACGCAGGCGTCAGGGAACGCATTGCCAGACCTGCCCCGGATTGGTAAAGCAACCTTACCAGTGACGCCGAAAGAGACAGCTCATGCCCGTGATCACCTGTATCGACGATCTCAAGCAACTCGCCCGCCGCCGGGTGCCGCGGATGTTCTTCGACTATTGCGAAAGCGGCAGCTGGACCGAACAGACCTTTCGCGAGAACACAACCGATTTCGACCAGATCCGCCTGCGCCAGCGCGTTGCCGTCGACATGACAGAGCGCTCGACCGCATCGAAGATGATCGGTCAGGAGGTATCGATGCCGGTGGCGCTGGCGCCGGTGGGCTCGACGGGGATGCAGGCGGCGGATGGGGAGATCAAGGCAGCCAAGGCAGCCGAGGCGTTCGGGGTGCCGTTCACGCTGTCGACCATGTCGATCTGCTCGATCGAGGATGTGGCGGCGAACACCAGCAAACCTTTCTGGTTCCAGCTTTATGTGATGCGCGACCGGAAGTTTACCGGGCGTGCCATCGAACGGGCCAGGGCGGCGGGCTGTTCGGCGCTGATGCTGACGCTCGACCTGCAAATCCTGGGCCAGCGTCACAAGGACCTCAAGAACGGGCTGACCGTGCCGCTGCGCCCGACGCTGGGCAATATCGCCAACCTCGCCACGAAATGGCGCTGGATCGCGGGCATGGCCGGGACGAAACACCGGACCTTCGGAAATGTCGTGGGTCATACCGACGGCGTCAGCGACCTTGCCTCGCTGGCAACCTGGGCCGCCGAAAGCTTTGACCCCAAGCTCGATTGGGAACGGGTGAAAGAGATCAAGAAAATGTGGGACGGGCCGCTGATCCTGAAAGGTATCCTTGACGCCGAGGACGCGAAGATGGCGCTGAACGTGGGGGCGGACGCGATAGTCGTGTCGAACCATGGCGGGCGCCAGCTCGACGGGGCGCTTAGCTCGATCCGCGCCCTGCCGGCGATCATGGACGCGGTGGGCGACAAGATAGAGGTGCATCTCGACAGCGGCATCCGCTCTGGCCAGGACGTGCTGAAGGCGCTGGCGCTGGGGGCCAGGGGCACCTATATCGGTCGCGCCTTCATCTACGGGCTGGGGGCCAGGGGGCAGCAGGGCGTGACCAGAGCGCTGGAGGTGATCCACAAGGAGATCGACATCACCATGGCGCTCTGCGGGCGGCGGCGGGTGGACCAGCTTGACCGCGATGTGCTGCTGGTACCAGAAGATTTCGGGGGCCGCTGGCAATAGGCGCCACCCGCGCCGGCGGCGGGCAGGCGCTATCGCTGGAAATCCATCAGCCCCCCCGATGGTGCCCGAAACCTCCAGGTACCCGGCGCCTTGCGAAGCGGGGTGGGCGGGCGGGAGCTTTGCAAGGCGCCGGGGCCGACCCGGCCGTTCAGCGCCCCAGACGCTGCAGCAGCCGCACCGCCGGCAGAATCAACGCCACCATCACCGCCACTGCGGCAAACGCCATACGCAGCCCGAAGCCTTCGGCAATCGCGCCCATCATCGCCGGGCCGACGAAGAACCCCACAATGCCCAGCATCCAGGCCCGCGACAGCGCATGCGCCCGCTGCACCCCGGTCACCCGCGCCCCCAGCATCGAATTGACCGAGGGCACGATCACCGCCATTCCCAGCGCACTTACTCCGACACCGGCGATCGCCCAGCCTGGCGTCGGCGCCGCGGCGATGCACAGCGCACCCAGAATGCCGGTAACCGCCGAAGCCGCGATCAGCCGCGCATGGCCCAGCCGCTCTGCCACCATCTGGCCGGACAGCCGGCCGATCCCCATCACCAGCCCCAGCGTCGCCGGGCCAAAGCTGCCAAACCCCGGCGGCGCCCCCAGCGTGCGCTCGATATGCAGCGCCGACCAGGCTTCGGTGGCATTCTCGCCGACGAAACCGGCAAACAGGATCACCCCGGTCAGCCCGATGGCAACCCAAGGCGGCCGGGCCTTGGCGGTCCCGGTATCGGCGTCGTCTCCCACAGGCCCGCCGCCGCGGCCCGACAACATCGCCAGCGCCAGCACGACGCAAATCCCCGACAACCAGGGCAGGATACCGCCCGGCCCCGCCCCGCCCTGCCGCGCCAGGCCGGTGGCATAGGCCGATGCCGCGAAGGCCAGCGAAAAAAGCGCATGGTTCACGTTCATCAGGTGCAGCCCGTGCCGGGATTCGCGGGCGCTGATCTCGACATTGGTCAGAATATCAAGCGCCGCCACCGAGATGCCCAGCCCGAACATCGCCGCGCCCAGTGTCGCAACGTCCCAGGCCGCCAGCGGAAACCACAAACCCGCCGCCGCCGCCAGCCCCAGCACCGGCAAGACCCAGCGCCCCATGGCCCGGCCCAGCCGCGGCGCCACCGCCATCGCCAGCAGCCCCCCCGCCGCCGACATCAGCAGGGCAAACCCAAGCTGGGCATCCGAGGCTCCCACCGCCAGCTTGATATCCGGCATCGAGGCAGCGATGCCGCCCCAGAGCACTCCGACCAGCGCAAGCCCGGCGCCGGGCTCTCGCGACAGGCGCAAAGCTGTGAGAATGGACATTTCCGAAACCCTGAAAACACCGCGATCGCGCGACCCTATCGGCACGGTCCGCCGTTGCCAAGCGGCCACCGGCAAACCTTGACGGTCGCGCACCGTTAATGGCGTAACCGTCGTGCATGGTTCCCGACAGAATCATCCTTGAGCGGATCATGACCCCAAAGGACCGCTTCGGCATCATCGGCCCCGCGCTAGACGGCCAGCGCCATCGCCGCCCGTCCGGCGCTGCAGGGATGCACCGTCACCGGCCGGGTTCGCGCAGGGCCGCGCCGGGGATCGAGGCCACCCGGGCCAGGCTTTCGCAGACGGAAACCGGCGCTATTATCCACGAGACCGTCGACAACGGCCGAAACGCGCGAACCCCCTTTCAATTCACCCGAATCTGACCTATCAGCGCGGCTTCAACCGGGCATACACCCTTGGAGGATGCCCATAACTTCAGGAGAATTCCAATGGCTGGTTCGATTCCAGATCTTCAGGCCACGGTAAGGACGGGGACAGGCAAGGGGGCCGCCCGTCAGGCACGCCGTGACAATCAGGTGCCCGGCATCGTCTATGGCGGCGGCACCGGTCCTTTGCCGATCAACATCCCCTTCAACGTGCTGCTCAAGCGCCTCAAGCAGGGCCGCTTCCTGTCAACGCTGTTCAACCTTCAGGTCGAGGGCCATGACGACGTGCGCGTCATCTGCCGCGGCGTGCAGCGCGACGTCGTCAAGGATCTGCCCACGCATCTCGACCTGATGCGCCTGCACCGCACCACTAAGGTCAAGCTGTTCATCCCGGTCGAGTTCACCGGCGAAGACGCTTCTCCCGGGATCAAGCGCGGCGGTGTGCTGACCGTGGTGCGCCCCGAGATCGAGCTTGTGGTCACGGCGGGCGAGATCCCAGAGCAGATCGACGTCGATGTGTCCGAGCTTGACATCAACGACGTGTTGACCATCTCGTCGATCACTCTGCCCGAAGGCACCAAGCCGACGATCGACCGTGACTTCGTGGTCGCCAACGTGTCGGCGCCGTCCGGCCTCAAATCCGAGGACGAAGACGAAGACGGCGAAGCGATCGCCGCCGATGAGGTGCCCACAGCACATGACGAGGCCGCGACCGAAGAAGAATAGCCCGTCCCGGTCCGGACGATCTGCAAGACGGGGCCCGGCGGGCCCCGTTTTCGTTTGTCGGTGCCCATCGGCACAGGGGGCTTTACTTTGCCTGCAAAACCGGCACTCGCTTGGCCCATGAACACGCATCTCAAAGGTCTGGCCATCACCACGGTGGGCGTGCTCTTCGTGGTGCCGGATTCGCTCTTTGTCCGGCTGATCGGGGCCGACCCGATGGTCACCGCCTTCTGGCGCGGGCTGACCGCCGGTACCGTGGTGCTGGTCTTCGTGCTGCTGTTTCAGGGGCCACGCGGTTTTCGCGCCGTGCTGGGCTCTGGCCGCGCAGGCGCGCTCTATACCGTGATCATCGCCACGACCACTCCGGGGTTCGTGCTGGCCATCACCAACACATCTGTCGCCAACGTCGTCTTCATCTTCGCCTCGATCCCGATCTTCGCCGCCATCCTCAGCCGGGTATTCCTGGGCGAGCCGATCCGGCGCCGCATGGTGGCAACCATGGCTGTGGTGCTGGCGGGATTGGCGATCATCGCTTACGGCTCTGGATCGTCCGGCATCGCATCCTGGAAGGGCGACCTCTGGGCGCTCTATGTTTCGTTCGCCTATGCCGGGGCGCTGACCGCGGTGCGCAAGGTGCGTGACATCTCGATGATCCCGGCGATCCCGGCAGCCTATTTCGGGGCGGCCTTTGCGTTGGGGCTGTTCACCGACCCCTGGCAGGTCTTCCCGCTGCATTGGCAGCTGTTTGTCGGCCACGGCGCCTTCATTGGCCTCGCCACCTGCCTGCTGACTCTGGGCCCGCGCTATATCAGCTCGACCGAGGTGTCGCTGCTGATCTTGCTGGAATCGGTGCTGGCGCCGCTTTTGGTCTGGGCGGTGATCGGCGAAGACCCCGGCCCATGGGCTCTGCTGGGCGGCGCAGTGGTGATCGGGGGCCTGCTGGTGTCGAACCTGGTAGCGCTGCGACGCGCCTCCCGGTCCCGTTGAACCCGGCAACCCGCACCCGCAGTTGGACAAGCCGCTCATCGCTCGCTTCGCAACGCTCCTCGCGGACCTCGCCTGACGGCGAGAAAAGCCCGAAAGGGCTTGCCGAGCGCCGTCTGCGACGCTCCGGACCAGCCATTGCACGCATCCGCCGACTGGCATAGGTAGCGGCCCAAACCCACGAGCAACCGGACAAACCCCATGAAGCTTTTCGTCGGCCTCGGCAACCCGGGCGCGCAATACGCCGGCCACCGGCACAATATCGGCCTCATGGCCGTCGACCGCATCGCCGCCGATCACGGTTTCGGGCCATGGCGTAGCAAGTTCCAGGGCCATATCGCCGAGGGCCGGCTCGGGTCGACCAAGATCCTGCTGCTGAAGCCCGGGACCTTCATGAACCGCTCTGGCCAGTCGGTCGCCGCGGCGGCACGGTTCTTCAAGCTCGACCCCGAACAGATCACCGTGTTCCACGACGAGCTGGACCTGGCCCCCGGCAAGACCCGCGTCAAATCCGGCGGCGGCCATGCGGGCCATAACGGGTTGCGCTCGATCCATGCAGCTTTGGGCGAGGGCTACAACCGCGTGCGTCTCGGCATCGGCCATCCCGGCCACAAGGACCGGGTCTCTGCCTATGTGCTGCACGATTTCGCGCGTGCCGATGCCGACTGGCTCGACGACCTGATGCGCGGCATCTCGGATGGCGCGGCAGAACTGGCCGCGGGCGACACCGGGCGCTTCATGAACGCCGTCGCCCTGCGCACCGCGCCGCCGCGCTCTTCCAAATCCGCGGCGGACGCAACCCAAGCGAGGAAGGCCGAAAGGCCTGATGAGCGCCCCGCCGAACCGGCGCCCGACACCCGCAGCACCCTGCAAAAACTCGTCGACCGGTTCTGTTGAGCCTGCGCCACGCCCTGCGTACCCAGACGATCGCCTGCCGCCGGCTCGGCTCGCCCTTCACCGCGCGCCTGTTGCGCCTTCTGGCCGACCGCCTGCGGCAAGGCACCCCCCTGACAGACCGCCTGCTGCAATGGCCCGGCGACATCTCGGCCCGGACCCAGTCGGTGCCGCTGCGCATCGCGGGTGCGCTGCACGGGCTGGTACTGGACGGCGCCGCCCCGGCGCTGGCCGCCCACTATCCGCCGAACGCCGCCACCCCCGACGATGCCCTATGGTCGGCCATCGACGCCGCTCTCACCACCCACGCGCCCCGCATCGACGCCTGGCTCAACCGCCCGCCGCAAACCAACGAGGTCGGCCGCAGTGCCGTGCTGATCGCCCTGGGCCACTGGCTGACCACCGAATACCACCTGCCGCTCACACTCTCCGAGCTTGGCGCCAGCGCCGGGCTGAACCTGATGTGGGACCGTTACACGCTGCAGATCGGCGAATGCCGCTTCGGCCCGGACGCACCCGCCCTGACCCTTCGCCCAGACTGGAAAGGCCCGCCGCCACCACCCACCACGCCAACCGTGACCGGGCGCCGCGGCACCGACCTGACCCCGCTCGATCCGGCCCGAACTACCCGGCTTCTGGCCTATATCTGGCCCGACCAGCCGGACCGCCTGAACCGTACCCGCGCCGCCATCGCCGGCGCCCGCGCCACCGTCGACCAGGCCGACGCCGCCGACTGGCTGGCCACCCGGCTGGCAGATCCCGCCCCGGGCAGCACCCACCTGATATGTCACACTGTCGCCTGGCAGTATTTCCCCCCTGCCGTCCAGTTGCGCGCCACCGCGCTGATCGAGACCGCCGGCACCCGCGCCACCCCCGACGCCCCGCTGGCCTGGTTCGGAATGGAGGCTGACGACGACACGTCCGGCGCCGCCCTGACCCTGCGGCTCTGGCCGGGCGACCGTCGCCTGCAGCTTGGCCGCGCCGATTTCCACTGCCGCTGGGTAGATTGGCAACCGCAGGAAACCTGAACGACACCCAATCAGATAGATCCCCCGGCCCATGTCCTCGGCCAACCCTTGCCGCCCTGTTCGCGCGATCCGCTGACCGAGTTCGGCTTTGCCGGGCCGAAGCCCGGCGATCGGTGGTGCCCATGCGCCAGCAGGTACTGGACCGGCATCGACAGGTACCGGCGACTTTGCAATGAGGAATCTTTTTCCCGGACCATGAAACAGGCCGGCCCGGGTTGCCCCGAACCGGCCCTATTGGTCACCCCTGATCGCGCAGGCGCACCAGGTCTGTCATCAGGCCCTCGGTCCCGTTATGGACCGTCAGCCGTTCGACCTTGCCGCAATCGCCTCCAGAGCTTCCAGCTCTTTCAGCCGCAGCATCACCGGGTTCTCGGCCATCACCTTGGCGGTGTTCAGCAGGCTGCGCGTGGCGTTGGTTTCTTCGCGCCTCCGGATGACATTGGCCTCGGCCTCTTTCTGCACCGCCACGACCTGGTTCAGGATCTCGCGCATCTCGCCGGGCAGGATCACGTCTTTCAGCGCGATCTCGCCCACCTCGATGCCGATCTCCGCCATCTCGGCCCGAACCGCCGCGGCGGCCTCGGCGTCGACGGTGACCTTGTCGGCCAGCATCGCGTCCAGCGTCAGCGCCCCCAGCGTCTTGCGAAAGGCCAACTGCAGCGCCTTGTGCAACGCCTCGGTGAAGTCCTTCACCGTGGCCACCGCACGTTCGGGGTCAGTGACCCGGAACGCCGCCGCGATGTTGACCCGCAGGGTGACACGGTCGCGGGTCAGGATCTCCTGGCCCGTCACGTCATGGGTCCGCCAGCGGGTATCCACCAGCTCCACCGCCACCTTGCGGCCCACATCCCAGAACCGGTGCAGACCGGCCCGCAGAATGCCGCCTGCCTCGGCATCGACGCTCATCAGGCCCACATGACCCTCGGGCACCTCTACGGCCGTCACCGGAACGCGGACCAGCCGCTGCAGACGCCGCGCCATCGCGGCGGGCACCGCCAGGGTCTCGCCCACGTCCACAGTCTCGGCGGTCCAGGGCCCCGCGTCCGTCCAGAAGGTGGCGCGGGTTTCGGGCCGCAGCACCTCTGCGGGACGACCGTCACGAAAGATGACGGCCAGCTCGCCGGCCCCGGTCTCAAAGCGCGTCAGATGCGCGTGGGCCAGTTCCGGGCGCTCGCGCCACAGGGCATCCTCGAAAGGCGTCACGAAACGCAGAGCCTGCACATCGAAGACATGCCGCTCGGTTCCGCGCCGCTTCAGGCGGTGCTCTCCGGCGCCGAGAATGGCGTGAAAGCGCCCGTGCCGCAGCACCAGCACGCGCTGGGTCTCGCTGACGGTGAACCGGTCTATCACGATCATATGTTCGATAAGCCGCATCATTGGTCTCTCCTTTCGTGTCGTCCTATCGTCGTCGCAATTTGCGATCCCCTTTGGTTTGCAGTGAGTTGCATGCGGTAACGCATGTCAGGTGTGAGCTATGGGCACCATTGCCAACAGGCAGAAATCTGTAAGGCCCGGAACCGCCCTCTGCCATGTCCCGAAGCGGAAGGCAGGCGAGCGGGCCTAAGGGACCACCCGGCGGGGCGGCGGGCTGAACCCACCTGCCCGGCCACTTGGCGCCTGGCCGTCATCCTGTCTCCGGCCAGAGCGAAAGCAAGCCCCTCCTCTGCCAACCGAAGGCCGCGTTGGCTGGGACCGCCCCCGCGAGGACAATCCCGGACCCCGATATGTTGAACCGCTTTTAGAACGGTCCGGCGTGACAGGCCGGCGCCCTTTCGGGCGTGGAGCAAATGACGGGATTCGAACCCGTATGACCTTTCGGTCACATCGCCCTGAACGATGCGCGTCAACCAGTTTCGCCTCATTTGCGATCCATGGCGGGACTCGAACCCGCTACAGTCAGATTAAATATCTGATGCTCTACCGATGAGCTACATGATCGCGCCCAAACCCCCGTCACGGCCCTGGCATACGGCAACGGGCAGTGCCCGTCCGCACAGGGAGGGTGATCACCCCTGCCCGCTAGGGTCCGATCCAACAGGCTCGGGACGCCATGCATAGGGTATCGGATGGGATTCGCTCAAACCTTGATTTCCGGTCCAACTGCCGCTGTGACGCTCACGCAACAAAATTGCGCAGTTGCGCAATAAATGAAAATGGCGACCGGCCAAGCGCCCGCTCCGAACCGTCCCCAAAGCGATTTGGGGTTTTCGGTTGTTTCACCCTGCGTCGCGGCCTTCGGTGTCGCTCATGTCAAAGCCCAGATGCTTGGCGACGGTCTGCACGTCCTTGTCACCGCGACCGCACATGTTCATGCAGATGATGTGGTCGGCGGGCAGGCAGGGGGCGATCTTCATCACATGGGCCAGGGCATGGCTCGGCTCCAGCGCCGGGATGATGCCCTCGGTCTCGCAACAAAGCTGGAACGCCTCCAGCGCTTCGACGTCGGTGATTGAGACATACTCGGCCCGGCCAGTTTCATGCAGCCAGGAATGCTCTGGCCCGATACCGGGATAGTCGAGCCCGGCGCTGATCGAGAAACCTTCCAGGATCTGGCCGTCATCGTCCTGCAGCAGATAGGTGCGGTTGCCGTGCAGCACACCGGGACGGCCGCCGGTCAGGCTGGCACAATGCTCCATGCGGTCGTCGACGCCCTTGCCGCCGGCTTCCACACCGATGACCCTGACGGACTTGTCGTCGAGGAAGGGATAGAACAGGCCCATGGCGTTGCTGCCACCGCCGATGGCGGCGATGACGGTATCGGGCAGGCGGCCCTCGGCCTCGGCCATCTGCTGTTTGGCTTCCTTGCCGATGATCGACTGAAAGTCGCGCACCATGGCCGGATAGGGATGCGGGCCTGCCACCGTGCCGATGCAATAGAACGTGTCGCGCACATTGGTGACCCAGTCGCGCAGCGCGTCGTTCATCGCATCCTTCAGCGTGCCGCGACCGGAAGTGACCGGGATCACCTCGGCGCCCAACAGCCGCATGCGGAACACGTTCGGCGCCTGGCGCCGCACGTCATGGGCGCCCATATAGACGATGCATTTCAGCCCGAACTTGGCGCAGACCGTGGCGGTGGCGACGCCGTGCTGGCCGGCACCGGTCTCGGCGATGATGCGGGATTTGCCCATGCGGCGAGCCAGGATGATCTGGCCCAGCACGTTGTTGATCTTGTGCGCACCGGTGTGGTTCAACTCATCGCGCTTGAAATAGACCCTGGCACCGCCAAGCCGTTCGGTCAGGCGCTCGGCAAAGTAGAGCGGGCTGGGGCGGCCCACGTAGTGCTTCCAAAGATAGTCCATCTCATCCCAGAAGCTCTGGTCGGTCTTGGCTTTCTCGAATTCCGCTTCCAGATCGAGGATCAGCGGCATCAGCGTCTCGGAAACGAAGCGCCCGCCGAACTTGCCGAACCGTCCGTTTTCGTCCGGTCCGGACAGGAAGCTGTTGATCAGATCTTCGGCCATGTCGCTTGCCCTCCGCTCAGGTCAGATCGCGTTTAAAGCCTATATGGCTGGCGGTAAAGCCGGCACGTTCGTAGAAACGGCGCGCATCGTCACGGGCTGCGTTCATGGTCAATTGCAGCAAGGTGCAACCGGCGTCGCGGGCCCGGGCCTCGGCATCGGCAATCATCGCCTCGCCAATACGCTGGCCGCGCCGGGTGCCGGAGACGCGCACGCTTTCGATCTGGGCCCGCCGCGTCGCGCCAAGCGAGAGGCCCGAGACAAAGGTCAGCTGATAAGTGGCGACAATGCTGCCGTCATCCTCCTGGCCGAGGATGACCCAATTGGCGGCCTCCTGCTGCATCCTGTCGAAGGCGGCAAGATAGTCGCCGGGCGGTCGGTTCTCTCGCGCCGCCCCCAGCACGTCGTCGCGCAACAGGGCCAGAATTGCGGGAATGTCCGCGCGTGTCGCTTTGCGAAACCGCACGGTCATTTGCAGGCGTCCAGAAACCCCCGGATCAGGCCCGGGTCCTTGACCCCCGGCGCTCTCTCGACCCCGGAACTGACATCGACCTGCCGCGCCCCGGTCAGGCGCACCGCCTCGGCCACGTTTCGGGGCGTCAGCCCGCCCGCCAGCATCCAGGGCACCGGCCAGCGCCGCCCGGCAATCAGCCGCCAGTCAAAGGCCAGCCCGTTGCCGCCCGGCAGTTCTGCCCCCTTCGGCGGCTTGGCATCGACCAGCAACTGGTCGGCGACGCGCCCGTATTCCACCAGCGCCGGCAGATCGGCCTCGCCCGCGACACCCACCGCCTTCATCACCGGCAGGCCGAAGCGGTCGCGCAGCGCGCCCACCCTGTCCGGGCTTTCGTGCCCGTGAAGCTGCAGCATGTCGATGGGCACCGCACCGAGGATCCGGTCAAGCGTCGCATCATCGGCATTGACGGTCAGAGCTACCTTGCACAGGCCCGGCGGCACCGATGCGGCCAACCCTGCCGCGCGCGCCACCTGCAGATGCCGTGGTGATTTGGCAAAGAACACGAACCCCGCATAGACCGCACCCGCCGCCGCGGCGGCGGCGACGCTGGCGGACGTCGTCAGCCCGCAGATCTTGACCCGGATTTCGCTCATCACCCGCCGCCTACCGCGTCGGTCCGGCTTCCTCAAGCAGCGCCAGCACCTCGTCGCCTTCGGCCTTGTCGGTCCGCATCTTCGACACCTCGCGACCCAGACGTTCCGTCTCGCGCCGACCGCGAGCCGCCTCGGCGCGGTGCTTGTGCTCGCGCAGCCATTCCCAGACAAAGCCCAGCAGGACCCCGGCCACGATGCCCGCGAAGATCACCAGGAAAAGCGGCAACGTCACAGAGTTCAGCGCCGCCGGGAACCGCAGCAGTTCCGCCAGCCCCCCGGGCAGCAGTTGCAGCGTTACCGGCCCGCGATTGGCCAGCGCCACCGTGATCAGCAGGGCGCCGATCACGGCCAGAATACCGTAACGGATATAGCGCATCTAAATGCCTTCGTGTCAGTTGCCGTTCAGACGGTCCCGCAACAGCTTGCCGGTCTTGAAGAAAGGCACGTGCTTTTCCTCGACCTGCACGGATTCGCCGGTGCGCGGGTTGCGCCCGACCCTCGCATCGCGCTGTTTGACTGAAAACGCGCCAAAACCGCGCAATTCAACCCGATCACCCCGGGCCATCGCCTCGATGACCTCTTCGAAGATCGTGTTCACGATCCGCTCAACATCCCGCTGAAACAGATGCGGGTTCTCGTCGGCGATCTTCTGGATCAGTTCCGAGCGGATCATGATGTCTTCCCCCTGTTTGCACGTCGCGAGCCCGGTCAAAGCCGACCCTTTAGCTGCACCAAGTATAGAACCAAAAAGCCAAGCACAAAACAGAAAGCCTTGCGGATTCGGTCATTATTTCAGGGTTTTGGCGGGTTTGTCGGGCATCAGCGAAGACAACAGGGCACCGTTGCGCCGTTCCCGGGGCAAATCCTGGGGTTGCAGTTTGACTGCGCCATCCGATTCGAGGGGTGAAAAAGAATCGGCCCCGCCGAAGCGGGGCCTATCATCTTGGGGCTGTGCCTTGACGATCAGCTGTCGTCGCCGCCCTTCAGCGCCGCGCCCAGGATATCGCCCAGCGAGGCTCCGGAGTCGGACGAACCATACTGCTCGACCGCTTCCTTCTCTTCGGCGATCTCGCGGGCCTTGATGGAAAGGCCCAGACGACGGGTCCGGCTGTCAACATTGGTGACGCGCACATCGACCTTGTTACCGACCTGAAAGCGCTCGGGGCGCTGTTCGGCACGGTCGCGCGACAGGTCGCTGCGGCGGATGAAGGATTTCATGCCCTCGTATTCCACCTCGACGCCGCCATCCTCGATCGCGGTCACCGCCACGGTGATGATCGAGCCGCGCTTGACCCCGTCCACGGCGTCGGCGAACGGATCGCCGCCAATCGCCTTGATCGACAGGCTGATGCGTTCCTTGTCGGTATCGACCTCGGTGACCACGGCGCGGACCACATCGCCTTTACGGTAGTTCTGGATCGCCTCTTCGCCACGCTGGTCCCAGGAAAGGTCCGAAAGGTGGACCATGCCGTCGATGTCGTTGTCGAGACCCACGAACAGACCGAACTCGGTGATGTTCTTGACCTCGCCCTCGACCTCGGTGCCCGACGGGTACTGCTCGGCGAACACTTCCCAGGGGTTGCGCATGGTCTGCTTCAGACCCAGCGACACGCGGCGCTTGGTGGTGTCGATCTCCAGCACCATGATCTCGACTTCCTGGCTGGTCGAAACGATCTTGCCGGGATGCACGTTCTTCTTGGTCCAGGACATCTCGGAAACGTGCACCAGACCTTCGACGCCCGGCTCCAGTTCCACGAACGCACCGTAGTCGGTGATGTTGGTGACGCGGCCGGTATGGGTGGTATCCAGCGGGTACTTGCCGGTCACCGCATCCCACGGATCGTCCTGCAGCTGCTTGATGCCCAGGCTGATGCGGTGGGTTTCCTTGTTGATCCTGATGACCTGAACCTTGACGGTCTCGCCGATCGACAGGATCTCGGACGGGTGGTTGACCCGGCGCCAGGCCATGTCGGTGACGTGCAGCAGGCCGTCGACACCGCCGAGATCGACGAATGCGCCGTATTCGGTGATGTTCTTGACCACGCCGTCAACCGCATCGCCCTCACGCAGCTTGCCGATGACCTCGGCGCGCTGCTCGGCGCGGCTTTCTTCCAGGATGGCGCGGCGCGAGACCACGATGTTGCCGCGGCGGCGGTCCATCTTCAAGATCTGGAACGGCTGCTTGAGCCCCATCAGCGGGCCGGCGTCGCGCACCGGGCGCACATCGACCTGAGAGCCGGGCAGGAACGCCACGGCGCCGCCCAGATCGACGGTAAAGCCACCCTTGACCCGGCCAAAGATCGCGCCCTCGACGCGGTTCTCGTCGGCATAGGCCTTTTCCAGACGGTCCCAGGCTGCCTCGCGACGTGCCTTGTCTCGGCTGATAGAGGCCTCGCCACGGGCGTTTTCGACCCGGTCCAGGTAAACCTCGACCTCGTCGCCGACCTCGACCTTGGGCGTCTCGCCCGGTTCTGCGAATTCTTTCAGTTCGACACGGCCTTCCATCTTGTAGCCTACGTCGATGATGGCCTGTCCCGCTTCAATCGCGATGACCTTGCCTTTGACAACAGACCCTTCGGCGGGCGTGTCGATCTCGAAGCTTTCAGCGAGGAGGGCTTCGAATTCCTCCATGGTTGCGTTAGCCAAGTGTTTCAGTTCCTTTTGACGTTTTCTGGCCGAGCGGTTGTCTCCGCCGGTCTGGGGTTTGCTGCCCGCCTTTGGCGGGACGGGTTTCGTTGGTCAGCGGATCCGCAAAACAAAGAGGGCCGGTGGTCCGGCCCTGCTCACTCTCAATTTCGCGGCGGTTTCCGCCTTATCGACGCGCGCGGATATACGTGGCCGTTGCCCGAAAGGCAAGCCCGTCCGCGCGCCGTGGTGCGAACCGGCATCATAGAGGCCATAGACCAATGGCAATGCGCCGCCGTGTCCGGCGCCAACGCCCGGGCACCGACCAGGACAAACAGGCATTATTCGCCTATCCCGGATCGCCCCGCGCACGCAGGCCAAGGCGCAGACGGATCACTATCAACGCCACGATCAGCAGGCCAAGCCCTGCCACCATGGCCACGGCAAGCGGGCTGGCCGAACCGAAAACGAAACCGACAAATACCAGCAACCCTGCGGGCACGCCGATCAGCGCCAGCACGACCTGTCCCAGAATCACCCAGCCCGCATGGCGCCGATACCCGAGCGCAAAACCGCCCAGCACCCCGCCGAGCCCCAGCGCGGTCACCAGCACCACCAGATAGTCCTGCCACTGCCACAGAATGTAGCGCATGAATGCCTCGACCCAGACCAGCCCGGTCAGGGGTTGCGTCTCGAACCCATGGGACCCGGCACGCAAATTCGGCTCAAAGGCCCAGCGGCTTTCCCACGCCTCGGCATCGCCGCCAACGATCTTCGGCCCGGGCCGGAATTGCGCCGGATCGGGGACCAGCAGCACCCGCCCCCGCCAATCTGCAAAGGCGCAAGAGTGGCGGCGGAACATCGTGAATGACACCGCCACATCGTGATAGCCCAGCACATGTCCGCCCGCATCCACCACCACCAGCGCCACCGGGTCCGGACCAAAAAGCCCGTCGCCATGGATAGTGGTGATGGTGATGTCCCCGGCCAGCCTGCAAAGCGCGCTGTCCGCCAGATATGGCGGATGGGCCGCCAGCGGCGTTGCCATAGACAGCGCCCAGATCGCGGCGACGGCCTGCGGCAGCACTGCGCCCGGCGAGCGAAAGGCCGGGTTCCACCTCTCTGCCGCGACCCGCATCATACTATGGAATGCCCTGCACAAAGCCGCGCCTATTAGCGCTATCTTCAGCAAAAACAATGCAGTACCTATATGTCCCCATGGGGACACCGGCTCAGCAGTACTTCTCTGGTCCATCCCATTGCCCCTCCGAATAGCGGTCTCCATGCGCCCAGCCCACGGGTAGAACCCTGTCGATCGCGGCCAGTTCCTGCGGCCCCAGATCGATCCGCTGTGCATCCAGATACTCCCTGAAATGCGCCACCGACCGGGTACCCGGAATTGCAACCACATGCTCGCCCTGCGCCAGCACCCAGGCCAGCGCCAGCCCCGCCGCCGACACGCCCATATGCGCCGCCAACCCCCGGAAGCCTTCGGTAGCGGCGATGTTGGCGGAATAGTTGGGCTCGTTGAAGCGCGGGTTCGGCGCCAGAAATCCGGTTGCCTGCACCGCGTCATAGCCCAGCGGGTTGTCGGTCAAAAGCGACCGGCCCAGCGGTGAAAAGGCGACCAGCGTCACCCCCAGCTCGGCGCAGGTCTGCACCAGGCCAAGCTCTGGGTAGCGCGCCGAAAGCGAGTATTCCGACTGCACCGCGGCGATGGGGTGCACCGCATGGGCCCGGCGCAGGCTGCTGGGGGCGATCTCGGAAAAGCCGATGGATTTCGCCTTGCCCTTCTGCACCAGCCCCGCAAGGTTCCCGGTCGCCTCTTCGATGGATATGCCGGGGTCGCGGCGGTGGGCATAGAAAAGATCGACGCAGTCGACACCCATACGCCGCAGGGACTTGTCCAGTTCCGCCTCGAAATGCGCGGCGGAGTTGTCGAAACAGCGGTTGCCCCCGGCGTCGCGGGCAATCGCCGCCTTGGTGGCGATGGTGAAATGATCGCGCATCCCGGGGCGGGCTTTCACAAAGCTGCCGATGGCGTCCTCGGACGCGCCCATGCCATAGACATTGGCGGTATCCATATGGGTGATCCCGGCCTCTGCCGCCGCTTTGAGGATGGCGTGGCTGGCGGCCTCGTCGGTGGGTCCGTAGAAATCCGAAAAACTCATCGCGCCGATGCCGATCGGGTGGACCCGCGGTCCGCCCTGACCCAGTTCCCGCATCTTCATCGCCATCTATCCTCCTGACCTGCCGCGTAGCCAGTCAGAGGTTGATGAAATTCCTGGCGATGAGCAAGCATTGCGCGCAGTTCCGGCCGTTCGGCGACTGCCCGCAATCGCTTGGCGGCAACGCATCGCTCGGGCAATGCACGAAACACCGGCCCGGG
This sequence comes from Paracoccaceae bacterium, assembly GCA_024226455.1. Lineage (GTDB taxonomy): Bacteria > Pseudomonadota > Alphaproteobacteria > Rhodobacterales > Rhodobacteraceae > JAAELR01. The sequence continues at coordinate 262 of JAAELR010000446.1, read as the reverse complement.
GTGCCGGCGCCCGCGCGCTTTGCGGAGCGGGGCGGGTGGGTGGGCGCTCCGCAAAGCGCGCGGGCGCTGCCCTATCCCGGATTATTCACCGGCACGCGCAATTCGGCTGACGGCGGTGGCATAATGCTTTGATTTAGTGTAAAGAAATGGTTGTGTGAACCTCCCTTTCCTCCGGACAAAAACTGCCCTGCTGCCATGACCGAAACTGCTTCACTTTTTCCGTCTCTTCCAGCCGTCTCCGGCAAGAAGGTCCGCGCTGCTT
>JAAELR010000445.1 GCA_024226455.1 Paracoccaceae bacterium | reverse complement strand
GGCGAGAAACCGGCGGATCCAGAAGAGATCGCGCGGCGGCATCGCCTGGCAAGGCAGTCGAAACGCAAGCGCGACGGAATTGCCGGGCGCAAGCGCCAGCAGGCTATATCCGCCGCCGCTGCGATCTGGCGAGAGGGGCAAGAGGCAACGGCCAGCCCGGTGCATCGTTATCTGGCGCGGCGCGGCATCGGCGAGGCCCTGCTGCCGGTGCTGCCGACTTGCCTGCGGTTTCACCCGGATCTGCCCTACATGGAAAGGGGCGGGTCCGGCTGGGTCGAGATCCACCGCGGTCCGGCGATGCTGGGCAAGATGGTGCAGCCCGATGGCCGCTTCGGCGGCGTGCATCGCACCTGGCTGGATTGTGATCAGCCGAAAGGCAAGATCCGGATCCCGCGCCAGGGCGAGTTTGCCGCAAAAAGGCAAGGCGAGTGCTTTGACCCCAAGAAAACGCTTGGGTCGAAGAAGGGCGGCACCATCCGCCTGGACCTGCCCGAGGGCGCTGACACCATGGTGGTGGGCGAAGGCATCGAGACCACGCTGACGGCCATGGTGTCGGCCGTGTTTCCCGGTGCCGCATTCGTCTGT
>JAAELR010000444.1 GCA_024226455.1 Paracoccaceae bacterium | reverse complement strand
CATTTTGGACTGTAGTTCCAGGTAAGCCTCAACAAGCTCGTCCTTGCTCAACTTCTTAAGGGTGTCTCGATCCATGGCCCCATAGATTCAGAGATCTCGAGCGACCACAAGGGCGCGCGCAAGGGGGGTGAGTAATTACCTGGATAGAGTCTTTCGCCCGCCGCCCGGATCCCGGGCCGGTCTGATGGGCTGCCTCCTGCTCCGTTTTTTCTCTGCCAGTGGCAGCAACGCTTGAAGGGCCGGGCGATAGTTGTTCCAGTTGAGGGCAATTCCGCGGTGGCGGCCCGGCGGTGGGAACTCACGGCGGCCCGGGTTTGCGGCCCGGCGTCGCAGCGCTTGCCCTTGCGCCTGCTGCGGAATTGTTGCATCCCGACCGGCGGGCGTAAGGCGCAGATCGCGGCGCCTTTCAACAGACAGAGGTTTCTCATGGCGGACGGCACGATGGATATTGGCAAACCCACCGAAGACATCTCGGTCCGCGATGTATTCGGCATCGACAGCGACATGCCCGTCAAGGGATTTGCCGAGGCCGCCGACCGGGTGCCCGAATTCGACCCGACCTACAAGTTCGACCCGGATACGACGCTGGCCATTCTCGCTGCCTTTTCGCGCAACCGCCGTCTGATCATCCAGGGCTATCACGGCACCGGCAAGTCGACCCATATCGAACAGGTCGCCGCACGGTTGAACTGGCCCTGCGTGCGGGTCAATCTCGACAGCCATATCAGCCGCATCGACCTCATTGGCAAGGACGCCATCAAGCTGCGCGACGGCATGCAGGTGACCGAGTTTCAAGAGGGCATCCTGCCCTGGGCGCTGCGCAATCCCACCGCGATCGTGTTCGACGAATACGATGCCGGCCGAGCCGACGTGATGTTCGTGATCCAGCGGGTGTTGGAGCATGACGGCAAGCTGACGCTGCTGGACCAGAACGAGGTGATCACGCCGCACCCCTTTTTCCGCCTGTTTGCGACAGCCAACACGGTGGGTCTGGGCGACACCACGGGGCTCTATCACGGGGTGCAGCAAATCAACCAGGCACAGATGGACCGCTGGTCGCTGGTGGCGACGCTGAACTATCTCAGCCATGACGCCGAGACCCAGATCGTGCTGGCCAAGAACCCGCATTACAACACAGAGCGCGGCCGCAAGCAGATCGGCCAGATGGTTACAGTCGCCGACCTGACCCGCACCGCCTTCATGTCGGGCGATCTGTCCACGGTGATGAGCCCGCGGACGGTGATCAACTGGGCCCAGAACGCCGAGATCTTCCGCAATATCGGCTATGCCTTCCGTGTGACGTTCCTCAACAAATGCGACGAGCTGGAGCGCGAGACGGTGGCCGAGTTCTACCAGCGCTGTTTTGACGAGGAACTGCCCGAAAGTGCTGCGTCGGTGGCGATGCCGTGAGCATGTCGCTGACGCTGCGCCGCGCCGATCCGGATTTCGCTGCGAAGCTGGCCGACGGGGAAGCGGTGCGGTTTGCGCTCTGCATTGATGACGAAACGGCACGAGACGCCGAAGACAGGATCGATTTCTTCGCGCCCTGGCACATCGTGCACTACCTGTCCTCCGGTACCAAGTGGGACAAGACGCTGCCAGCAGGCTTCATGCTGGGCGGCGAGTACTGAGCGCAAGCGCACCCAGAGGAAGAACCCTATCGGGTCTGTCCGTCGAAGAGGTAAGGGCAGCCAGCAATCACCTCACCGGTATCTCTCCGGAAACCATCGACAAGCGCCTGCACAATCTGTCGGACAACGCCACTCCAATCTACGGTGGGCCCGTTCCCGTGGACGCCTTTGGGCAGGTTCGGGAGGCACTTGAGATCATTCGGGATTTCTTTGCTAAAGCAGCGGAGGCTGGTCAGGCTGTCACCAAGGCGATGTCTTGACCTCCGGTGCCGGAATGATTGCCCTGCGATGCAGATCAGCCTGATCGGCGGCATCGGCCCGACGGCTACTATGTTCCACCACCGCCACCTCGCCGCCGCATGACAGACCGCAGGCCCTGAATTGGAGCCCCGCCGCCAACCTCGCGTATTTTCGCACTGGATTCTCGTGGCCATCGCCTAGATAACGAACATCCGAAAGGACACGCGATGAAGCCTGCCGATAATCCCGCCGACCCGTTCAAAAAGGCACTTGCCGAGGCCACGAAAGTGCTGGCCGACGAACCAGACCTGTCCGTCAGCTTCACCGTCGACCCGCCGGGCATGACAGCCGACCAGATGCGCCTGCCACAGGTCAGCCGCCGCATGACCCGCGAAGAGGTGGTGCTGGCCCGCGGCACCGCGGACGCCTACGCCATGCAGCTGAAATACCATGACGAGGCCACCGCCGCCCGTTACCTTCCGCAGGGCCAGATGGCACGCGAGATCTACGAGGCCATGGAAACCGCCCGCTGCGAGGCCATGGGTGCGCGCGCCATGCCGGGCACCGCCAGCAATATCGACGTCAAGATCGCCACCGAGGCTCAGCGCAAGGGCTACTCCACCATCACCGAGGCGGCGGAGGCACCGCTGGCCACCGCCGCTGGCTACCTGATCCGCCACCTCGCCACCGGGCGCGGCCTGCCCGCTGGCGCCGAAAACGTCATGAACCTCTGGCGCGACTTCATCGAAGGTCAATGCGGCGAGACGCTGGAATATCTCGATGACACGCTGGCCGACCAGACCGCCTTCGCCAAGTTCGCCCGCCAGATGATCGACGATCTGGGCTATGGCGACCAGCTGGGCGACGACCCCGACGAGTTCGACGAGAACGAACAGGACGAGGCCGCCGAAGAGGAGGAAGAGGATCCCGATTCCACCGGTTCCGACGAGGATGAAAGTCAGGAAGACGCCGAGACCGACCCCGAGCGAAGCCAGGACCCCGAACAGGACGCCGCCCAGGCCCAGGTCAGTCTCGACGAGATGGACGACGCCGAGATGGGCGATGAAAGCGAGATGCCCGAGGGCGACATGCCGCTCGATCCGCCGCCGCCCGCGCCCTATTCTGAGGCCGACCCCGACTATACCGTCTACCAGACCGATTTCGACGAAGAGATCCGGGCAGAGGATCTGGCCGAACCGCAGGAGCTGGAGCGCCTGCGCTCCTATCTCGACCAGCAGCTCGAACCGCTGAAGGGCGCCGTCAGCCGATTGGCCAACAAGCTGCAGCGCCGACTGCAGGCCCAGCAGAACCGCGCTTGGGAGTTTGACCTCGAAGAGGGCATGCTGGATGCCGGCCGGCTGGCCCGGGTCGTCGCCAACCCCACCACACCTCTTTCTTTCAAGATCGAGAAGGACACGGAATTCCGCGACACCTGCGTCACGCTTCTGCTGGACAACTCAGGCTCGATGCGGGGTCGGCCGATTTCCATTGCCGCGATCTGCGCCGACGTGCTGGCCCGCACCCTGGAACGCTGCCAGGTCAAAGTCGAGATCCTCGGCTTCACCACCCGCGCCTGGAAAGGCGGGCAAAGCCGCGAGGCCTGGCTGAACGAAAGCCGGCCGCAAACCCCGGGCCGCCTCAACGACCTGCGCCACATCATCTACAAATCCGCCGACGCACCATGGCGCCGCTCGCGCGACAATTTGGGGCTGATGATGAAAGAGGGCCTGCTGAAGGAAAACATCGACGGCGAGGCGCTGGAATGGGCACATCGGCGCATGGGATGTCGGCCAGAGGCGCGCAAGATCCTGATGGTGATCTCCGACGGCGCCCCGGTGGACGATTCGACCCTTTCGGTGAACCCGGCCAACTATCTGGAAAAACATCTGCGCGACGTGATCGCCATGGTCGAAAAGCGCAAACAGGTGGAACTGATCGCCATTGGCATCGGCCATGACGTGACCCGCTACTACGAGCGGGCGGTGACGATTACGGACGTCGAGCAACTTGCCGGCGCCATCACAGAACAGCTCGCCGCGCTCTTCGACCCCGACAAACGCGCCCGCGCCCGGGTGATGGGGATGAAACGCGCCAGTTGATACCGGTTCGACCCGGTCCCCGGTCCGGGGCCCGGCGATGCCACCAGCCACGGGCGCCCACTGCCCGCACCGAGCCGCAGGCGAGTACGGGCTCAAACATGCGTGCCGAAGGCACTCCATTAGAATACCGTCCGCCACTGGAAACCCCGCCCCCGCCAAGGCACAATCGTGCCAGAGGAGACGCCACATGTTCCAGACCTTCGACCCGACCACCACGCCGGATCAGGGCCCACCACGCCTCGCCGCCCTGCGCGCCGAGATGGCGCGTGAAGACCTCGACGGCTTCCTGATCCCCCGCGCCGATGCGCATCAGGGCGAGTATGTCGCCCCGCGCGACGACCGGCTGGCCTGGCTCACCGGGTTTACCGGATCCGCCGGGTTCTGCACCGTGCTGCCCGATATCGCCGGCGTCTTCGTCGATGGCCGATACCGGGTGCAGGTCAAGGCACAGGTGGCCTCCGATTTCACCCCGGTGAACTGGCCAGAAACCAAGCTCGGCGACTGGCTGGTTCAGCAGCTTCCCGATGGCGGCACCGTCGGGCTCGACCCCTGGCTGCATACGGCTGGCGAGATCGCGACGCTAGAAAAACGCCTTGATGGCAGCGGTATCGCCCTGCGCGACACCGAGAACCTTGTCGACCGCATCTGGCCCGACCAGCCCCCCCGCCCCGCCGAACCGGTCAGCAAATACCCCACAGAGCTTGCCGGCAAAGGGGATGAGACCAAACGCGCCGAGATCGCCGCCGCCTTGCGCGCCGCTGGCCACAAGGCCGCCATCCTGACCTTGCCCGATTCGATCTGCTGGCTCCTGAACATCCGCGGCGCCGACATTCTGCGTATTCCCGTGGCCCAGGCTTTCACCATCCTGCACGATGACGGACGCATGCAGCTCTTCTCGGACCCGCAGAAATTCCAGGACCTTGGCCCCGACCCCGCCATCACCGTGGCCCATTGGGAGGATTTCGCAGCCGCCCTCGACCAGCTCACCGGTCCGGTCCGCATTGACAAGGCCAACGCCCCGCTCGCCGTCAGCCGCACCCTCACTGCCGCCAGCGTCGAGATCGCCTATGACGACGATCCCTGCATCCTGCCCAAGGCCTGCAAGAACGCGACAGAGATTGCCAACACCCGTGCCGCCCATCTGCGCGACGCCGCCGCCATGTGCGAGTTCCTCGCCTGGCTCGACGCCACCGCCCCCGGCGACCTGACCGAGATCGCCGTGGTCCGGAAACTCGAAGCCTTCCGCCGCGCCACCAACGCCCTGCAGGAAATCTCGTTCGACACGATCTGCGGCTCGGGTCCGAACGGTGCCATCGTGCACTACCGCGTGACCGAGCAAACCGATCGCAGGCTGACCGGAGGAGAGCTACTGCTGGTCGATAGCGGCGGACAGTATCTCGACGGCACCACCGACATCACCCGCACCATCGCCATAGGCCAGGCCACCGATCGGCAGCGTAGCTGTTTCACCCGGGTGCTGCAGGGCATGGTCGCGATCAGCCGGGCGCGCTGGCCCGTCGGGCTGACCGGGCGCGACCTGGACCCGCTGGCCCGCGTCGCGCTGTGGCGGGCGGGGCAGGATTACGACCACGGCACCGGGCACGGGGTCGGGGCCTATCTGTCGGTGCATGAAGGACCGCAGCGGATTTCGAGGGTCTCGGATGTCAAACTGCAGCCGGGCATGATCTTGTCGAACGAGCCGGGCTACTACCGCGAGGGAGAATTCGGCATCCGGATCGAAAACCTGGTGGTGGTTCAACAGGCCGACGCCCAGCCCGGCGGCGACGACCGTGAAATGCTCGATTTCGAGACGCTGACCTGGGTTCCCATCGATCTTGCGCTGGTCGATCCGGAGCTTCTGTCGGCCGATGAAAGGGATTGGCTGAACCGGTATCACGCGGCGGTGCGCGAGAGGGTTTCCGACCGGCTGAGCCAGCCCGCTCGGGCCTGGCTGGAGCGGGCGACACGGGCGGTCTGAGCGGCGTATGCACATAGTGTCCCCATGGGGACACTATGCTATGCTATTGATATGATTACTGTTAACGCTGCCATATTTCAAGGACGACCGGCCCCACGCCTTGACATGGGACTGCCGGGAGAAACCTGCCGGTCTCTGCCGGAAACGATCAGGGCAAGCGCAGCCATGCGCCAATCACATCAAGACCCGTAAACCGATATCTGCGCCGCACACTGATCCAACATGAGCGGCCGGTTGACGATGTCAGCGAAGACATACTGGCGGCAAAGACCTGCGCCAAACCGTCCGCCCGAGGTCATTCCGGGGCGGGGTGAATTCAAAGACGGCATCAAGCCAGTTCAGATCGCCGCCTGATGACGACCGTCACCGGCTTTCGGGCATGGCTCGCGTCGTCCCACGCACCGGCCCGGTGACCTTACGATTGACTCCACAGGGCTGAAAGATCTTGCGGCGCCGATCTTCGGCAGCGGTTCAGCCGCTGCCCTGTGCAGCAACGCCCGGTTCCCGCGTGGCTTGACCCTTTTGCAGATCGTGGGCGAAACTGAGGCAGGCGCGGCCGGCGTTTTTCGAGACATAAAGAGCCTTGTCGGCATCGAGCAGCATGCGCTCGGGCTCAGGCTCGACGTAGTCGTCAGACAAGGCGATCCCGATGCTGCCGGAGATATGGCACGGCACTCCCTGAAACAGGATCGGCTCTTCGAGCCGTTTCAGGATGCGCAGGGCCACTGCTTTCAGCGCCTCGGGTCCGGTCAGGCCGTGCAGCAGCAGAACGAATTCATCACCGCCAAAGCGCACCACCGTATCCTCTGATCGGGTTTCCTCGACCAGCACGCGTGCGGCCTCTTGCAGCACGAGGTCACCGGCGGCGTGGCCCAGCGTGTCATTTACCTGCTTGAAGAAATCCAGATCCAGATGCATGACCGCAAAGCGTTCGCCACAGGATTTGTAGCGCTCGAGGATCATGTCCATGGCGCGACGGTTCTTCAACCCGGTCAGCGTGTCGGTATACGCCTGTTCCTCGGCCGCAATCTTGGCGCCCTGCAGGCGCATGTTCAGGTTGCGGCTTTCATTCATCACCGCTTCCTTGGCCTCGACCAGATATAGCATCTCGATGGTCAAGTCAGTGGGGGGGAAGTCGCCGCTGGTCAGGTCGAAAATTCCCACCGCCTGGGTGGCGGCAATGCCGAAAGAGATGTTGACCAGCATTCCCGCATCGCCCGGCAACGGTAGCACCAGGCCTTTCAGCGGGATCTCGGGACGCCCGCGCAGACGCAGGCTCAACCTGGTACCGCCAGGGGCCAACAACTCTGTCATCCGTGCCACATTGCGCGGTCGGCGCAGTTCGAACACTTCGAGAAACCGGGCGCCGGCGAAACCATCGCCAGGCTCCAGCTTGCGCAGTGTCGGCCCGGCGTGGCTGATATGGCCGGTGGCGCCTATAATGGCGTGCATCGGCATCAGCCGGTCCAGCACGGCAAGCGGCAGTTCGATCATCTCGCAGCCCATGCGTTCAGCCCGCCTGCGCCAGCGCGAATTCACGCCCCTCGGCAAAGCCGGTTTCCAGTAGTTCGATCGACACCATCTCGACCCGGTCCTTTTCGCCCTGGTGCTCCAGGAAAACCAGCGCGCCGTAGTCGTCCGCCATGGCCCGAAGCACACCCAGAACTACATAGCCGAACCCCGGATAGTCATGCCTGACCAGCAGCGTAAAGGCAGAGGACGAGTGGTCGAGCAATTCCAGCACCGGCACCGACAGATCCGGCACCGCCATCCGGGCGCGGTCGTGCAACTCATCCAGCGAATGCAGGAAATCGACGAAGCTTTCGCCGCCAAAGCGCAACAGGCGACGCAGCGAGTGCATGTTGGAATGCGACACAAGGTAGGTGCCCAGATCCTCGAGCACAATCTCCAGCGGGCTGCCCAGATGCCCTGCCGCGGCCCCCAGCACGGCCTCGGTCTGCGCCTGGTCATAGTCCAGCAATGCCTCGAAGTTATTGTGCCCCAGCTCGGCCACCGCGGCGATGGTGTTCCAGCTTTCCGCCCCGTAGGTGTCGCGCAGAAAGCACTGGATCGAGCGGTTGATCAGTCCATGCATGCCGTCGGGCCCCTTGGTTTGCCTGTCCTTTCTGTAACAGGGCGGGGTTAACAAAGCGCGAATTCGGTCCGGGTCAGGAGCCGGTCACGGTTCGAGGATGATCTGCACGCCGCCGACACTCAGCGCTGTGACCTGCACCGGCCCGAGTTCGAATTGTCCGGCGATCAGCGCGTCTATCAGGCCCGTTGTGACATCGAGCATCCGCTGCCCCCGCAGGAAAACAGGTCGTGAACGGGACACCTCGCGCCCGCCCGCAGCCATCACTCGCAACGCCGCCCTGTCTGCGCTGGTGGCATAGAACAGCAGTGCCTCCTGCCCTTCCTTTGCGGCAATGAAATCGGCCCGCACCAGAACGCAGCCAGGGTTGCCCGCCGGCGTGCTGAGCTCGCACCCGGCGGCGATGTCGCGCAGCCGCGACTGCGTGAGCCCCTCCAGAAAACCCCCCGGCAACGCCGCATCGGCGGGCCGGATCACCAGCTTTTCACGCAGCGCAGCCCGCATCTGCGGGTATTCCGGGCGCTCGTCGACACCCTCGAACGCATAGCGCGAGCTGGAATTTGCCAGCTTGTCCAGTCGCCCTGCCAGCGTCTCATCCTCTGCCGCCAATTCACGCAGTTCCTTGATGGCCGCGGCACCCGCCCTGCCCAGGTCATTGCCGATGAACCACAGATCCAGCCGTTCCACGCTCACCGCGCCATCACGCAACCGCGCCACCTGATCGCGCGCCGATATGTGCTGCGCGTTGAACACCGGGGTCAGCCACAGTACAGCGATGACCACGGCACCCAACGCCACGGCGATATTGGCGGCCCGGATCCGCCGCATCCAGTCGCGGCGCAGCATCACCGCCACCGCATAGGTCGCGGCATAGCCCATCGAGACCAGCGCCGTCGCAGCCGCCGCCAGGCGGTCCGGGCTCCAGCCGTACTCCGCTACCCGCAGCCAGATCGCATAGATCGCCAGGCCCGCAAGCGCCGGCAATGCCAACGCCAGCAGCTGGGTCGCCCCCCGCATCGACCGCGCCGTCACCGCGTCCTCGTCGGTGCGGTCCAGCGCCGAGGTGATCAGCGTGGCGCTGCCAAACACCATCGCCATCAGCGTTGCTGCCGCCGACAGCCCGCCAAACAGGTCGCTCAGCCCCTGCACAGGCAGCGCGCCCAGGAATACCACCGTCACCACCAGAAAGAACGGCACCAGAAGGCGCAAGAGGCGCAGGATCAGGAAAGGCGACAAGTAGTCGGAAAGTTCCACCACCACCGCCATCGCCAGCCCCAGAACCGCGCCGGTCACCACGAAGGGCACCCACTCGATCTCGATCAGCCGTTCGATGATATCGAGCCCTACCAGCCCGAACAGCGCATCCGACAGCGCCACCGCGCCCCAGAACACCGCCGTGAACACCCAGGCCGCCGCATAGCGCACCACGATGTTCCAGGCCTGGGTAAAGAGCGCGGGGTAATGCCGCCAGCCCTCGCCGGCCCGGTAGCCGGCGATCACGAAGGGCAGGATGATCGAGACGATCACGACGAATGCCGCCACCGGATGCACGGTTTCGAGATAGTCCTCGACACCGGCAAAGCGGAAACTGGCCCAATAGAGCACAAGTGCTGCAGGCAGCGCTGCCAGCACCGCCGCCCGCGCTGCGGCACCAAAACGCAAGGGGCCCGCGGCGGCAAGCAAACAGGCAAAGAAGCCACCCGTCACCGCCGCGATCAATAGTAGCAACCGATCATTTTCCAGGTGATCTGGCAACACTTCAATCAGCAGATATGCCGCCAACCCGGCCAACGCCCCGATGGCCAGAAACAGGATGCGGTCCAACGCAATCCGGTCGCTCTGGGGGTCTGCCATGGTGCTCTCCCTCTTTGGCTGCGCAGGCTAGAGCAAGATGGCGCCGGAGGGAAACGCTCAGTTGCGACGGTCCAACCCGGCACGGCGGCCTTTGCAGGACGGGGTTCAGCCCGGCTCTCCCCTACCGAACGGTCGGCTGTCAATTCCTTTGCCCCGCCGCAGCAAGACCTGCCTCCATTGCGCATAGTGCGAGGTGTAACGGCCTCGCGTGTCATGGAAAACCCGCCGCCCCCGGACCACCCTTGCCGGGGTGCGGGGGGGGGGAGGTTTCAGATCATATCGGGGGCGCGTGGCAGACTTGTCGGGGAACCGACCGGGGGGGGTGCCCCGCGGATATCCACTGGCGGCGGCGCCACTTCATGGCGGAATCCCCGGCAGGCCCATTCAAGAGAAGCCCGACAGACGGCAATGAAGCAAGACCAGTTGCGGCGGTTCGACAGGTCTTCGGGCAAATCCTCATCCCACCTCGCGGGGCCGATCCGCCCCGGGGAGGCAACCCCGCCGCCGCCCACGGGGCTTTTTTTCCGGATGAAAGATCCGGGCGCGTCCAAAGATGCGGCAACGGGCCAGATCTGCGCACCGGCAGCACCACGCGTCGGCCCCCGGCCCAACCCGTCGGCGCGACCCGCGCGCGTGTTTCGCGTCACCTCTGCGCTTGCAGAAATAGGCGCGCGGTAGCGCTCCGTTGGATTGCGTCACCCACCGCAAACACGCCTACCCCTCCAGCGCCGCAACGATCCGCCCGGCCTGCTCTTTCAGCACATCCATATCCGCCATCACGCCCGGCGGGCGCAGCCTGACCCCGTCGATGCGCGGCAGCACATGAAAATGCAGGTGAAACACCTCTTGTCCGGCCGCCGCCTCATTGAATTGCTGCAAGGTTACCCCGTCGGCCCCCAGCGCCGTCATCGCCGCCCGTGACAGGCACTGCACGGTGACCATGCAGGCCGCCAACTGATCCGGGCTGGCATCCAGCACATTGCGCGCCGGGCTCTTCGGGATCACCAGGAAATGCCCGTCAGACCTCGGCATGATGTCCATGAAGGCGAATGTCGCCTCATCTTCAAAAAGCTTCAGCGCAGGAATATCGCCACGCAGTATCCTGGCGAAGATATTTTCGGTGTCATAGCTCATCGGGGCATCCCTCGGCGTTGGATCGGCTCTGCGCCCGCATTCTACTACAGCCGGAGCGTCGAGGTTAGTCGGGATCTTGGCGTAATGCCTCACAAAGCCAGAGCCGGTCTTCTGGGTGAGGACAGCACTTTGCGGCAACCGGCCGTGACCCGAATTGGCCCGCTACACCGGAAATTGCCAAGCCGGCATCAACGAAAGAGAGTCACCTCAATGCTCAGCCGCGCCAACGTGCCTGCAGATGAACTGCTTTTCGCAGGGCCTGCACACTCCCAGAGCTTTCCCCTGGATCGGCGATTTCGGGTTCGACTTGACGAATTCCGACTCGACCGCGGCCTCGGTCGTTACTTTCAATTCGCGAGAGCCCGATTCAAAATGACCTGACAGATTTCTGCCTTTTTTGGTTCTCTGGGGCGGACGCCCGCGCAAAACCGATATATACTCCTGCGCCTGAATTGACCTGAAGATTTTCTGGCCCATTGAGTCAATGCACCGCATGGCCAAGCGCGGGTTATCATGCAGCGTCAGAGCATGAGCAAGCAACACAAAACAGTTTCCCTGACCGACGAACAGCGCGT
>JAAELR010000443.1 GCA_024226455.1 Paracoccaceae bacterium | reverse complement strand
AGCAACAACTTCAGCTCATCCAAGCCCAGCTCGTCGATGTCGCTCGTGTGTTCCGCCATGGGTCAACCGGCTCGCACAAATCGGGCCCGCTGTGAATCCCCTTGCTGAGGAGAACTTCCCCGGCCTTTTGCCGATGTTACCGCGGCACGTCTTAACTGCCTGTAATTTCGTATAGAATGTAGAGCGGCGCGCGGTGGGCCTCGCTGACTTCGGTACCTCTCTGAGCCACCGCCTCCAGCATCTGCTTGCGGATGCCCAATGACGCCGGGCAGAGCGGCACCAGCAGGTAGTCGGCGTTCTCGATCCCGGGAAGACCGCCATAGTACCAGGGCGCGCCGCCGCTCAACCGGCCAAGATCACCGAACAGCCAGTGGCTGGAAAAGATGTCAGCCGCAAGGATACGCTTGCCAGCAAAACCGTTCTCCTCAAGGTCGGCAACGATGGTTTCGAACCACGCGATGAGGCCCAGCATCAGCTCGCATTCGGGCAACACCTCGCCCTGAAACTCGGTCTCAAAGTCTTCGCGCTTGGCCAGTTCGCGCCGGGTTTCCAGCCCGGACCCGGGAGTATCCAGCGCGATTTCCCCGTCGACGCGGTTAGAGCGGACGACGCGACCAAAAATGTCGTCATGGGTCTCAGACGCGGCCAGCAGTGGCGTGTAGTCGTCCGGATTGATGCCAGCGTGCCGGAACGGGCTGTAGGCGAGGTTCAGAAAGGACGGTGCGGCAAGAGCGATGGCGGCCACTGCCGACAGAACCAGCGCCCTGCCCAGCGGCCAGCCGAAACCGTTGGCAAGGTCGGTCTCGGGCCGCGGCACCAGCAGCAGGATCGCCAGCAGCATCAGCCATTGCGGATCGTTTCCGAAATTCTGGAAGGTGACATAGAAGAACCCCGGCACCAGCAACAGCAGCACCAGGCCCAGCACCCGCTCGCCCGCCTGACGCAGGAACACGACCCCGAGGATCAGCGTCAGCGACCCGCCCAGATAGGCCGGGGCACCGATGATCGTCTTCAGCGGCGCCCCGGGTTGGGGGCGCACCTCTGACCCCGAAACGGTCAGCAGATCGCCCAGATAGGCGGGCCAGAATCCGACACCGGCAAAGGCGGTAAGCACGACCAGCGCCATGGCTCCCGTGATCAGCGAGACCACCAGTGCCCGCCCTGCCCCGCGCAGCAGCAGCGCGGCGATCACCGGCAGGGCGAATGCGATGAAATAGGTGACCTTGCAGAGCAAAAGAAGGCCCATGCCCAGACCGATGATGCCGCCGTCGAACAGGTCGTTCCGCGCCCGTACCCCCGGCAGCACCGCAAGCACTATGACCACGTAGCTTACCGCCCAGGCCCAGCGATTGTAGTGCATCGAGATCGACACCAGCCGGTCAGCTTCTCCATGCACCAACGCCAGCGTCAGCACCATGACCGAAAGCCCGAAGAGATAGGCCAAGGCATTGTCAAATCGAGAAAATGCCGCCCAGAAAACCGGCCCAAGCAGCACCAGGGCGACGGCGATCTGCGACCAGATGATCGCATTTCCTGCGCCAAACCCCGCCTTCATGAAACCCACGATGGGCAGGAAAGCCATGATCCCGATCGGGGTCACGAAATCGAGATGCGGCCATTCGCCGTCGGCCATGCGGAACACGATCTGCAACAGGTGCAGCGTGTCGCCTTCGTGCTTGGCAATATAAAAGCCGCCCTTCGCCACGGCCACGCCGCCGAGCGCCGCAATCAGGCCCAGTAAAAACACAAAGAGTTGTGCGGGTTTCGGTCTGCTCATGCCCCTGCCCTGTCCATTTTTTTGCCACAGTAACCTGTCATGGATCATGGCGCAAAGACTTCCGGAGCCGTGCCAAATGAACATGCAAACCGCCCCCGTGCTGGACCCGCCAGCGCCAAAAAGCCTCGAAGCGACCGGGCTGCCGATCGTGGTCCTTCGCGACCTGCTGCTGAAGACCATGTTCCGGCGCAACGTCGAGGAAGTGACCTTGATGTCCAAGGTCATGTGTCTGCCCGTGCCGGTGATGCAAGAGCTTGTGGATATGGCGCGGGCTCAAAAGCTGGTCGAGGCGACGGGTACTTTGCATGCCAACTCCGGTGGCGAGATGGGCTATCAGCTTTCGGATGCAGGCAAGGCGCGGGCTTTGGACGCGCTTTCCCAGTCGGAATACTACGGCGCGGTGCCGGTGCCGTTGGCGGTCTATGCCGAACAGGTCAAGCGTCAGTCGATCCGCAACATCCAGATGACACGCGACCAGTTGACCGGCGCCATGGGCCATCTGGTACTGCCGCCAGACCTGCTATCGAACCTCGGCCCCGCCGTGGGTTCGGGCCGATCGATCCTGATGTACGGGCCACCGGGCAACGGCAAGTCCTCTATTTCAAACGGAATTCGCGATGCGCTGGGCGACACGATCTTTGTGCCGCGGGCGGTGTTCTATTCGGGCCAAGTGATCACGGTCTACGACCCGATCGTGCATACCATCTCCGAAAAAGAGGAAGACGGCGCCAGCACATTGCGACTGACCTCTAACCGCTGGGACCGGCGTTATGTGCTGTGCGAGCGGCCTACGGTGATCACCGGGGGCGAACTGACGCTTGACATGCTCGACCTGGTCTACAACCCCACGTCGCGAACCTATCAGGCGCCTTTGCAGCTGAAGGCGACCGGCGGAGTGTTCATCGTCGACGACCTCGGGCGCCAGTCGGAACCGCCCCAGGCGCTGATCAACCGCTGGATCGTTCCGCTGGAGGAGGCCAAGGACATTTTGGCTTTGCAGTCGGGGGAGAAGTTCGAGGTGCCGTTCGATACGCTGGTGATCTTCTCGACCAACTTCCACCCCAACGAGATCTTCGACAAGGCGGCGCTCAGGCGGATCTTCTTCAAGATCAAGATCGACGGACCCAGCAAGCAGGACTACCTGAAGATCTTCCAGATGGTGGCCAAGAAACGCAAGATGCCGCTTGATGAGGCATCCCTTATCCATCTGATAAAGAACAAGTATCCGACGATCAGCAACATCTACGCCAACTATCAGCCGATCTTCCTGATCGACCAGATGATCGCCGTCTGCGAGTTCGAGGGTATCGCCAACCAAATGTCGCCCGAACTGATCGACCGTGCCTGGGCGAACATGTTCGTCAAGGACGAGGTCATTGTGAAATAAGCCGAAAACGGCTGTCGGACTTCTGTCGGACTTGCGTCGGACTTCTGTCGGGCGCGGGATCAGGCACGGGGTCAGGCAGGCGGCCCCCCCGGCATTTGCGAACAAGAAGGACCGCAACGCCCGCAACCGCCCGAATGTCGGGCAGTTCGCCGGCGCGGCTGGCAACTGGCCTGCCCACGCCGTAGGTTCGCACCATGACCGCCCTGCCCAGAGTTTTCTCGGAATGGTTCGCCGCGCGCGGCTGGCAGGTGCATCCGCATCAGGCCCAGATGCTGGCGCGGGCGGGCGCTCCGTCTTTGCTGCTGATCGCGCCCACCGGCGGCGGCAAGACGCTGGCGGGGTTCCTGCCGTCGCTGGCAGAACTGGCGGACGGGCGCCACCAAGGGCTGCACACGCTGTACGTTTCGCCGCTGAAGGCGCTGGCGGCGGATATCAAGCGCAACCTGCGCCTGCCGATCGAGCAGATGGGGCTGCCGATCCGGGTCGAGGACCGCACCGGCGACACCTCTGCCACGGCCAAAAAGCGCCAGCGCGCCGACCCGCCGCATATCCTGCTGACCACGCCCGAGAGCCTGGCACTGCTGATCAGCTATGAGGACGCGCCGCGCATGTTCGCAGGGCTCGGGCGCGTTATCGTCGACGAGATCCACGCGCTGGCTGAATCAAAACGCGGCGACCAGTTGATGCTGGCGCTGGCGCGGCTGCAGAGCCTGTGCCCCGGCCTGCGCCGGGTGGGGCTAAGCGCGACGGTCGAGGACCCGCCAGCCATCGCGCGGCTGCTGGCGCGCCATCCGGACCCTTGCGAGATATTGCAGGCCGATCCGGGCCCCGATCCGGATATCTCCATGTTGGTCACCGAGGAGTTGCCGCCCTGGTCCGGCGGCGGCGCGGCCTATGCCATTCCGGCGGTGCTGGAACAGGTGAAAAGCCACCGCACGACGCTGATATTTCACAACACCCGCGCCCAGGCCGAGATCTTCTTTCACAACCTGTGGCTGGCCAACGACGACGCTCTGCCGATCGGCATTCATCACGGGTCGCTGTCGCGCGAGCAGCGCGAGAGGGTCGAGGCCGCCATGGTGGCCGGCAGGCTGCGGGCCATCGTCTGCACCGGCACGCTGGATCTGGGTATCGACTGGGGCGACGTGGACCTGATCGTGCAGGTCGGCGCGCCCAAGAACGTCAAGCGGCTGGTGCAGCGTATCGGACGGGCGAACCACCGCTATAACGCGCCCAGCAAGGCCATTCTGGTACCGGCCAACCGGTTCGAGGTAGTGGAATGCGTCGCCGCGCTGCAGGCTGCGCGGGCGCATCAGCTGGATGGCGACCGGCGCGGGCCGGGGCCGCGTGACGTGTTGTGCCAGCATATCCTGATCGCCGCCTGTTCGGGGCCTTTCGCGGCGGATGAGTTATTTGCAGAAGTGCAAAGCGTGGGGGCGTACTCCGGACTGACTCGTGCAGATTTCGATGCGTGCCTGGAATTTTGCGCCACCGGCGGCTATGCCTTGCGCGCCTATGACCACTGGCAGCGGCTGCTGCTGCGGGACGGCAGGTGGCAGCTGCGCGACCCAAGGGCCGCGCAGCGGGTCAGGATGAATATCGGCACGATCCAGGATACCGACCTGATGAAGGTGCGGTTTCGCGGCCATTCGAAGCCGCTGGGCGAGGTGGAAGAGAGTTTTGCCGCCTCGCTGAGCAAGGGAGATACCTTTTTGATCGGCGGCCGTATCGTGGCCTATGACCGGCTGCGCGAGATGGTGGTCGAGGTTTCGCCGGACGCGCGGAAAAAGCCGAAGATCGCGGTGTTTTCCGGCAGCAAGTTTTCCACATCGACGCAGTTGTCGCACCGGATACTGGAGATGTTCCGGCGCCCGTCCTGGCCGGAACTGCCGCAGCATACGGCAACCTGGCTGGCACTGCAGCGCCAGGTTTCCAAGCTGCCGCAGGCGGACCGGCTGCTGGTCGAGACCTTTGCGCATGAAGGGCAGGAACATCTGTGCGTTTATGGTTTTGCCGGCAGGAACGCGATGCAGACGCTGGGGCTGCTGCTGACAAGGCGGATGGAAACCGAGGGGCTGCACCCGCTGGGTTTCGTGTCGACCGATTACGCCGTGCTGATCTGGGGGCTCGACCCGATACGCGACCCGGCACCGCTGTTTCGGGCCGACCGGCTGCGCGAGGGGTTCGAGACCTGGCTGGCGGGCAACGCGGTGATGAAGCGGACCTTCAAGACCAGCGCGGTGATCGCCGGTCTGATCGACCGGCAACTGCCGGGCCAGCGCAAGAGCGGGCGGCAGGCGACGTTTTCCAGCGACATCCTGTATGACACGCTTTTGCGCTATGACCCCGATCACGTATTGATGCGGATCACCCGGGAAGAGGCGCTGAAGGGGTTGGTGGATTTCGGGCGCATCGAAGAGATGCTGGCCCGGACCCGGGGCCGGGTCGATCATGTGGCGCTGAACGGGGTGACGCCGCTGGCCGCACCGCTGTTTTTGGAAGTGGGCAGGGTGCCGGTCGAGGGCGCGGCGACCGAGCGGCTGGTCGCCGAAGAGGCCGGGCGGCTGATGGCGGCGGCGGGGCTGGCAGGAGGTTTTGCGCCGCCTTCGGCGGCGCGGTGATTGCGGGGCCAGCCCCCCCGGGGACCCCCACCGGCAATTTGGGACAACGAGAAGGAAGCTGAAGAGGCGCTTGATTTCGCGTGGAAATACGCTAGTGAACATAGCATGAACGCGCATTCCTTCACCCTTGCCGGTGCCGTGCTGGAGGCACGCGGGTCCGGGGCGCTGTGGTGGCCCGAGCGGCGGGTGCTGGTGGTCAGTGACTTGCATCTGGGCAAGTCCGAACGCATCGCGCGCGAAGGCGGCGCGATGTTGCCGCCATACGAGACCCAGGACACGCTGGCTCGGCTCGACGGCGAGGTTGCCGCGGTGGGGCCGGCGGCGGTGATTTGTCTGGGTGACAGTTTCGACGATCTGGCGGCCAGCGAGGGGCTGACCGTTGCGGTATCGGACTGGCTGACGCGGCTGATGGCGGGGCGGCAGTGGATCTGGATCGAGGGCAATCACGACCCGGGCCCGCTGGGGCTGGGCGGCACGCATCTGGCCGAACTGCCGCTGGCGCCGCTGAGTTTCCGCCATATCGCCCGAGCCGGTGCCAGCGGCGAGGTTTCGGGGCACCATCACCCCAAGGCCACGCTGCGGGCGGGTGGGCGGACGGTATCGCGGCCCTGTTTTCTCTATGACGGCGACCGGGTGATCCTGCCGGCCTTCGGCACATACACGGGGGGCCAACGCAGCACGGCGCCGGACCTGGCGCATCTGATGCGGCGCGAGGCGCTGGCGGTGCTGATCGGGCGCAAGGTGCAGGTTATTCCGATGCCGGGACGGGCCGGCTAGCCATCTGCGGCATGCGACGCAAAAGCGGGCGGGCCGTGGGGACGAACGCCGGTCCGGAATCGGATGTGGGTGTTGGTGTCAGCCCGGACCGGACTGGGCAACACCAACCCCTGCGGATCTCCGATCCAGTTATTGTTGCCCCGCCACAGCAGCGGTGTGAAGGAGAGAGGGAGGATCCCGGTGGCAATTGCCTCGCAGTGCACTACCGGCAGTTCGGGGCCCAACCGCCAGAGCGGGATCCGGATCGCCTGGCGATCAGGATTGAGAGCCCGACCATGGCACCCCGATGGGCGATGAGCTCCGCCAGGTCCGGTGCCGGAAGGTTCCGGACGGCCCGGCGATCACGGCGACCGGGGTCAGCAAACCCCGGATCGCGATGGCTCCGGGGCTCCAGGACGCGGCTGAGCACAGGACCAAGCGTGGACCTTTTACCCCGACGGCTACTTGCACAAGACCTGTCAGGGCAATCGACTGAATAGACTGGTGACGTGGGCGTGGTTTTCTGACTCAAAGCCATGTGAGCTGTAATTACTCACCCCCCCTTTGTGGTTTTGGGTCAGGCCAGGGTGGTTTTGATGGTTTCCCATGAGGATTGGCCGTGTAGCTTGGCGGTGT
>JAAELR010000442.1 GCA_024226455.1 Paracoccaceae bacterium | reverse complement strand
TGCGTCTTGCGCTGCCCTGGCAGACGCTCAAGAAGATCAGCCCGTATCTGTTGCGTAAACCTGTCCAAACGCATCCAAAACACTCCCGATATTGGGGCCCTAGGAATCAGATAGCTTACTATTTGTCAAAACTGACCCATGGCAAGCAGGCCCCTCTTTGATTGCTACGCAATCAACTACCGGGCAGCGGGAACAGACGACTGTACTGACAGGCTGACGCAAAATCACAAAAAGCTCTTGCAATGCAGGAGCCATCCACAGACGCCGTTGGCAACAAAGAGCACCAACGGAACAATCGCGACACGCCGACAGCGGGCGGCGAGCCCCAGTTCCGCCGAAGGCGGGTTTGGGGAGAATACAGCGGCGCGCTTCGCGCGCCCCATTTTCTTCAACGCAACCGGTCTACTGGTCCACGGCCTCGCGTGCGATGCTTTCCAGCAACTCCTGCACCGCCTGCATGGCTCCTTCGGGCATGGCACCATAGCCAACCGTCACCTCGCCACCCTTGTCGGCCACGAAGATGCGGTAGGGGCAGTGGATGATATTCATCGGATCGGCTTCCATCACCTGCCGTGACACAGCGGCCGAGCAAAACAAATAGATATCGGCGGCATCGAAGATGTCAACGGTGCCACCCACATCCTCTTTGGTACGGGCCAGCATTTCACCTACGTGGCTGACATAGTCGATGACCAGTCCACGCCCGACAATCGCGCTTTCAACGGCAAAGCTGGCGTCGTCGAACGCATCTTCGGTGGCATAGGTCACCACATCGGCAGCCTGCGCCGGCAGGGCCAGGGCGATCAGGGCGGCGGTCAGATATCTGGGCATGGCAAGTCTCCTCTCAGTGATCGGCACCAGCCTGCGCGGCTTTTCTGCCACCGGCCTTGACCACGGTCAATCGGAACAAAAAAAGGCCGCCCCGGTCCTGACCGGGGCGACCGTGGGTGCGGGGTCCGGCGGACCGTTGTCAGCCCATCATGTCGGCGGTGATGCCGGAATACCAGCCCACCGATTCCTCATAGGTGGCACGGCGCAGATCGGCGTCCTCGCCGGTCTTCGAGATGAAACCGTCGACCTTGGCGATCTTCTCGTCGGTGGCCTCATAGGTGGCGCCGACCTTGATGCCGTCATCGGTGTCGATCAGCGACCAGCAGGTGTTCGAGAACTTGGCCGGGAACACCTTGGAATCGGTCAGCGCACCGCGAACGGCCATGGCGCAGACCTTGGCCTGGCTGTTGGCAGAGAAGCCCGACTTGGGCATGTCGCCCTGGGCCGAGGCGTCGCCGAGGATGTGGATGCTGTCGTCCATCTTCGAGGACATGTCGGCGGCGTTCACCGGCGCCCAGCGGCCATCGGTGACCTCAGCCATGTCGCAGACACGGCCTGCCTTCATCGCCGGGATGACGTTGCAGACATCGACCTTTTCCACTTCGCCATCGACCACAACTTCCATCGCGTCGGGGCGCACCTCGACCGCGTCGCCGCCAAAGTCCGGGCCGATACGCTCGATCATGCCGTCATAGTGGTTTGCCCAGCCTTCCTCGAACAACGCCTGCTTGGAAAACTTCGGCTTGGGATCCAGCACCAGAATCTTGGCGGTTGGGTTGTTGGCCTTGAGGTTATGCGCCACCATCGAGATCCGCTCATAGGGGCCCGGCGGGCAGCGGAACGGGTTCGGCGGGGCAACCAATGCAAAGGTGCCGCCCTGCGGCATTGCGGCGATCTGCGCCTTCAGCAGTTCGGTCTGCGACCCGGCCTTGTAGGCATGCGGCATGGCGTTCTGGCTGGCCAGCGACCAGCCGGGCACCGCGCCGTCCATGAAATCGATACCGGGCGACAGGATCAGCTTGTCATAAGGAACGCTGCCACCACCGGCCAGCGCCACGGTCTTGGCGTCGCGGTCGATGCCCACGGCCCAGTCGTGCACCACGTTCACGCCCTGACTGGCCATGCTGCCATAGCCGTGGCCCAGGCTCTCCATTTCGCGGAAACCGCCCAGATAGAGGTTCGAGAAGAAGCAGGTGTAATAGCGCCGGGTCGGCTCGATCAGTGTGACGTCGATCTCGCCCTTGCTGTCCTTGTTGATATAGCGCGCAGCGGTGGCACCGCCGGCGCCCCCGCCGATGACGACGACACGCGGCCTGGAATGGCTGCCTCCCATCACCATCGGGGCCGAAAGCGAGGCCGTCGCCGCCGCCGCAGTACCAAGGAACAAACGTCTGTTGAGTTTCATCTATAGTCCTCCCGTTACCGGCCCAACCGACCGGAGTGTTTGACGCCCGTGGCCCGGCGCCGGTCAAAAGCGCCCAATGATCCGGGCGCTGGTCGATGCCACCTCCGCAAAGCGGGCATCATCGGCAAAAAAGCTACTCCTCGAGCAGGGAGAAATATGCAGCCAGTGCCGCTATCTCCTCGTTGTTCAGCCGCCCGGCCAGCATCTGCATCACCGGATGCGGGCGTAACTTGCGCTTGTAGGCATGCATGGCGACAACAAAATCCTCTTCCGGCCACAGCGTGATAGAGGGGATGCCCTCTGTGGTGCCGTCGGCGCGGTGGCAGGTCAGGCATTCGCTGGACAGGTATTCACCATATTCAGGGTCCCCCACGATTGTCAGGATCGTGGGATCGATGTCGTGGCTAAGCGCACGCGCGGTGGGCTGTGCTTCGGGGATGTCCTGCGGATTGTCCGAATAGACCCGCAAAAAGGCCAGCAGGTCATTGCGGTCGCCGACCCGTTTCATGCCCTTGTAGTTCATCCTTGTATCCGAAGCGAAGGCCTTGGGGTTTTCAATATAGGCAGAGAGCTTTTCCAGATCCCAGATCAGCCCGTCATTGCCGGCGCGTTTCAGGCTCTTGGAATAACGGAACTTTTCCATGCTAGCCGCCTGCCGGCCGAAGATGCCGTTCAGCTGCGGGCCGACCCGGTTCTTGGCGCCAGCGCCAACCTGGTGGCAGCTCTTGCATTCCTTATAAAGCTCGGCGCCGCGTTCGGCATCGCCGATCTCGTCGGCGGCCATGACCGGACCGGCGATCAGGGTCAGTGCGACAAACGAGTGCCTCAGCATTCTCAGCATTCGAATAGTTCCTCCCAAATTCACACTAGCGAATTTGTCAATGTGTTGACATGCGGCGCGGTTACACACCTTCCACGATAACAGAGGTGTTGGGCTCGACCACAACTGTACCTTGTTTGCGGATATGCGCCTCGACCACGTCCCAGATTTGCGGGCCCTCGGTGTCCGGGTTGACACTGGCCCAGCCCGCCACCGCATAGGTCCTGGCCGGGTCGATCGCTTCGCCCGTCTTCAACAGCGTCAGATCGCTGATCCGGCTGCCCTGCGGTTTGGTGATGTCGATCCGATAGCCCAGCCCCCCGGTGCGCACCATGTCGCCGCCCTGCTGGTAATAGGGATCGGGATTGAACAGGTTGTCGGCCACGTCCTCTAGCACGACATGCAGGAATTCCCCTGTCATTTCCGTGCGGTACGCCTGGCCATAGGTCATCGAGGTGACGTTCCAGATATCCTCGCGGGTGATCGGGTCCCCGGGCAGAATGCTCGGCCCCCAGCGCACGCCGGGGCTTAGCGCAATATCGGCGTCGCGTTCGGAAATCAGCGCGTCGCAGATCAGATCGTCCCACGAGCCGTTGAAATTGCCGCGCCGGTACAGCAGCGTGTCGGTGGTGCCGATCACCTCTTCCAGCTTGTCCTTGTGGGGCGCGCGCTCTGCGTCGATCACTGCCGTCACCGCCGGATCGGGGTCGATCACGTCGGCAAAGACCGGGATCAGCTTGTGGCGGAACCCCATCATGCGCCCATCGCGCACATCCAGATCGACGCGAGAGACAAACTTGCCGTTGCTGCCGCTGGCGATGATGATGGTTTCGCCCACCAGCACCGGTTCGGGCAGCGCATCGTGGGTGTGGCCCGACAGGATCACGTCGATGCCGCTGACCTTTCCGGCCATCTTCTTGTCGACGTCAAAACCGTTATGGCTGAGGCATACCACCAGATCGGCACCCGCCGCGCGCACCTCGTCGACCATTTCCTGCATGCGCTGGTCGCGGATACCGAACGAGTATTCCGGGAACATCCAGCCCGGGTTGGCGATGGGCATATAAGGGAACGCCTGGCCAATCACGGCGATCTTCGCTCCGCCGCGCTCGTAGAATTCATAGTCGGCGAAATCCTCGCTGGGCTCGTCCCATTCATTGTCGAAGATATTCTGCCCAAGCGCCGCGAAGGGCAGTTCCTCGACTATCTCGCGCACCCGGTCGCTGCCCAGCGTGAACTCCCAGTGAAAGGTCATCGCATCGGGCTTCATCGCGTTCATCACGTTGACCATGTCCTGGCCCTGGCTGTGAAAGCAGGTGTAGGATCCGTGCCAGGTATCGCCGCCGTCCAGCAACAACGCATCCGGCCGGTCGGCCCGGATCGCATTGACCACGGTGGATACCCGATCCAGGCCCCCGACCCTGCCAAAGCCTTTGGCCAGTGCGGAAAAGTCGTTGTACGACAGCGCGTAGGCCGAGGGCGACCCGTCCTCGATACCATACATCCTGCGGAAATCGGCCCCGGTGACATGCGGCACCTGCCCGCGCGCGCCGCCGACGCCCAGGTTTATCTCTGGCTCGCGGAAATAGATCGGCTTCATCTGCGCATGAATGTCGGTGATGTGGATCAGGCTGACATTGCCGAACGTGTCGAATTGCAGCAGCTGATCCTGGGTCAGCGCCTGCTGAGCGGCCAGCCTTGACCAGTTTCCAAAGGAGGACGCGCCAAGGATGGCCGAAGCCGCCATGCTGGTCTGCAGAAAATCGCGGCGAGAGATCATGTGCGCTCCTACCTTTTGACGCATCTAGCATGCGTGATTTTGAATGTCTTCAGACTAAGAAAACCCGCGCCGCAGTCACGGCGCGGGTTTCGGTTCGCTAGTTCCGGACCGAGGGGCCCTCGACGCTCAGCCCGTTGCCGCGCGAGGCGACGTAAAGCTCCAGCGCGATGAACTCTGCCGAGCCGGGCTTGTAGGTCTGGGCGCGGGTGTCGCGCACGCAACCCTTGAACCGGGCATGCACCGTGTTCAGCTTGGTGTTCTTCAGACGGTAAGTCGGGAAGCCGTTGATCTGGCCCTGGCTCAGATGGTCGGCGCGGACCATCAGGCCGACACTGTCCTCGTGGCAGTTGGCACAACTCAACTCCAGCTGGCCGGTCCGCATGTAGTACAGCTCTTTGCCGTGCTCCCAGGTTGCCTGCGCCGGGCCGTCAATGGCAACGTTCACCGGCATGCCGCGTGATACCGAAGAGATCAGCGCCAGCATGTTGGCCATGGGCCCGCTGGTATAGCCCCACTCTTCGGCCGACATCCGGGTCACCCGGCAGTCATTGACCTGCATCTCAAGCGTCCGAACCTCGCCGGCAGCCTCGTTCCACCGCGGATAGACCGCGCGCACGCCTTTCAGGCTCTCGACATCGCCGTGACAGCTTTGACAGCTTTCGCCGGCATCGCCCTCGACCTTGGCCCACGACACCATGGCATTCTCGACCCCGACGAAACCGGGATTTTCGAAATCATCCATCTGGATCGCCTGGGTTTCGTTGCTGCGATAGCGCCAGCCGGAATAGAGCGTATCTATGTTTTCCATATGCGCGGGTGCGGCGACCTCTGTGACCATCTGAATCTCGTCATTGACCCAAAGCTGGTCCTCGTCCGGTCCCGCCAGAGCCGGCGTCGAAGTCATCGCCGCCAGCGCCAGTGCCGATACCAATTTGCTGGTATTCTTCATTTATTCCCTCCCTGTTGACGGTCTCGACCGCCTAGCCGGCGTCGATCGACTTGGACGCCGTGTAAACGTCACCGTCATCGTCATACCAGGTGAACACGAACTCTCCGGACCCGGGCACTTTCGCGTCGAACTGAAAGTATGGGTTGGTCGAAATCGCCGGATCCATCGCTACGTCGATGACCATCTCACCGCCGAACTCGCAGGTGAAACGATTGATGATCGAGCGAGGGATCAGATTGCCGTCCTTACCCTTGCGCTGGCCCGATTCCATCTTGTGGCTGATCAGGGACTTGATCTTGATCACGTCCCCGGCAGTCGCCTTTTTCGGGACTTTTACGCGTGGTTTGACACCAGATGCCATGTGGTATTTCTCCTGAATTCCTTAGCCGCCGCAGCCGCCGATTGTCACTTTCACGGTCGCCGATGTCTGCGTAAAGCTGCCGTCAGCCATCCTTGCGATTGCCATCACGTCCTGGGTTCCGGCCAGACGGATCCGGGTCGAGGCCGATTGCGAACCGGCCAGCGGGCCGAAATTGAACGTGCCGACAGCCGGGTTCGGGTTGCCGGGCGCCAGCATCATGACCGCCGCCGCACCGGGGGCGTCGAAACCGACCGGAACGGTGTTGCCGTTCTCGGCGATCTCGGGGGCGGTCAGGGTAATACCACCCTCGCCAACCTCGGCGCCGCCGGTGAAGGCCGCGATCAGGTCGTCGGTTGCCGCCGTGGCGCGGATCGGCAGCAGGGCAAGCGCGGTCGCGCCCAGCCCCATCGCCAATGTATCGCGTCGTGTCAGTTGCATATTCTTCGTCTCCTTGGTTTAGAGAATTCGTCCCTCGGATCCCGAGTTATTCTTCCTTGAGCGTCATCAGGAAGGACACGACGTCCTCGATCTCCTGCGCCGTCAACAGCGGCATGACCTCGCCCTCGTGGGCCTTGCCGGTATAGGCCTTGCCCAGCCGGATGAAGCCCGTCGTCTTGTAGAACGACGGCATCATGGAGCCCTCGAATACGTTTTTGGCATTCGCCACGATCCCGCGCAGTTCTGCCTGGGTCCAGCGGTCGGCGGCGCCGTCCAGCGTCGGTCCGATCTCTCCGTGGAACAGCAGGTGCGATAAAGCCGTGACCTGGTGGCAGGCGATGCAGTTGCCGGCACCCTTGTTCATGATCTTGCGACCGTTCTCGACATCACCCGCAGCGCCACTCAGCGACTGCGCAACCGACCCGTCCTCGGCAAAAGCGACATCGCCAGGTGCAACCGCACCGGCGCTCGCCAGACCTGCGCTGGCCACAAGGGCCGCGACTGTCATTGCGATTTTTTTCATGGGTCCTCCCTGATCCCTGTTTGAAATATTCTAACAAGACATGCGGCGAATACGCAACAATGAATTCATAGAGCTGAATTACACAATACTTCCCACCGCTCCCGCCGCGCAAGTGACTTTGATAACAGCGCATTTATTGCGCGTCTCAAATCCTTCTTTCTGGCGCTGCCGAGACTCAGTCGGTGCTGCCATTGTTGCGTTCGGTGATCCGCCTTGCGTGATAACGCTGAAAATCCTCGCCGTCCTGATTCAGATATCGCTCTTCGACGACCCAGGTCAGCATGTCGAGCGTGGTGCCCGGACCGAACGCCCCCGGCATCATCGCCACCGCCGCCTCGGGCGCCGCCACGGGCTTGGGCTCTTGCGGCAAGAACATCATCGTCGGGGTGAACAGCAGCCCCCATTTTCGCGCCATGGCGCGCTCTTCCAGAACATCGCCGTCAAGATCGGTGACCTCTGTCGAGCCATGCAGGTTCAACTGCACCACAAAGTAATTCTCTTGGATATAGGCAGAGACGCTGTCGCGGCTGAACACCTCTTCGTGCATCTTGGCGCAATAGATGCAGCCGCGTTGCTCGATGATCACCAGCAGGCGCTTGCCCTCGTCGTTGGCCTCGGCCAGATCCTCGCCCAGATCCTTGAACGTGTCGCGCATCCAGGGTTGCTTGTGCAGCCCGTCATCGCCGATCTCAGACGCCGTCACCGGCAGCGAGAACATTAGCGCCGCAAGCGTCACGGCTATTCGTTTCATGTCAGATCCTCCAAAATCCGTCAGCCGATCTCTGGCCAGAAATTCACCATCCAGCTGGCGATGTAGTTGATCGTGTCGGTGGCGATCAGGATGGCAAAGACGATCAGCATCGCCCCCAGAGCCTTCTCGACATGGCCCATCAGACCGCGATTGCGCTGCATCCAGGCAAGGAAGGGCCGCGCGAATAAGGCCGCCAGCACGAAAGGCGCGGTCATGCCGATGCCAAATACTGCCAGCAGCATCGCGCCACGGCTAATCTCTCCCATACCACTGGCGATCATCAGGATCGAGGCCAGAACCGGCCCGACGCACGCCGTCCAGCCAAACCCGAAAGCCAGCCCCATGACATAAGCGCCCAGCAGCGTGCTCGGGTCGGATTTACTCTCCAGACGCGCCTCGCGATAGATAAACCCGATTCGGATAACACCCAGAAAATGCAGGCCGAACAGAAATATCACCGCGGCGGCCAGGTATTTCAGCGTGTCCTTCCACTGGATGAAAGTCTGGCCCAGCGCGGTCGCCCCCATGCCCAGCAGCACGAAGATCGTGGTGACACCCAGCGCGAACATGATGGCAGAGACCACCAGCCTGCGCTGCGCTCCCGGCGCGATGTCGCCATCGCCGCGCAACTCTGTCATAGAGATGCCAGCCATGTAGCACAGATAGAACGGCACCATCGGCAGGATGCATGGGGTCAGGAAGGCCGCCAGCCCGGCCAGAAAGGCCCCGGCATAGGTAATGTCAAACATCATCGGCGGGCTTTTCCTTGATCAATTCACACATTCAGATTATGTATTATACAATCCCCGCGTCAACTGGGTTGCCGATGTCAAGACTTTTTGCTCCGTTTCTGACCGCTGCCGTCACATTTCTGGTGGTTCTTGCCAGCCCTGCAAACGCGGGCGAGGAACTGGTCATGGTAGAGGAACATGGCTGTCTCTGGTGCGCCCGCTGGAACCGCGACATCTCGGAGATTTACCCCAAGACCCCCGAGGGGGCCGCCGCCCCGCTGCGCCGCATCGACATCCGCCAACCGCTGCCGGAAGATCTGGAATTTGCCCGCAAACCGGTATATACGCCGACTTTCGTGCTGTTCAGCGACGGCCACGAGGTGGGGCGGATCGAGGGCTATCCGGGCGAAGACTTCTTCTGGGGCCTTCTGGGCATGATGCTCAAAGCCAATACCGATTTCGAAATGCCAGAGGCGTCGTGATGGCTGTCCACAGCGCGGCACAGTTCAAATAACGGGCATACGGAGACTTGGGATATGGCACTGCCGGTGATCAGTGAAGAAATCACGGACGCGGAAATGGACCTTATGGTCGACAACGCCTGCCGGGCGTCGAATTTCCTAAAGGCCATCAGCCACGAGGGGCGGCTGATGATCCTGTGCCATCTCGTCACCGGTGAGAAATCGGTGACAGAGCTGGAGGAACTGCTGAGCGCGCGCCAGGCGGCGGTGTCGCAGCAGTTGGCCCGGCTGCGGCTGGAAGGGTTGGTGACGCCTCGGCGCGAGGGAAAGACCATCTACTACAGCCTGACGGACGATCGACCCAAGCGAATTCTCGAAGCGATCTACGAGTTGTTCTGTACCCTTCCGGAAAAATAGGCTCGGTCCGCCGGAAAGGGGGGCATGATCGACGGTATCGCTGATGGAACCCTGGTTGCGCTGGTCGGCCTCGCAGGCGGTGTTCTGCTGGGGCTCGCGGCCCGGCTGGGGCAGTTTTGCACTCTCGGAGCCGTCGAGGATTTGCTCTATCAGGGCAGCGACCAGCGGATGCGGATGTGGGGCATCGCCATCGGCGTGGCGATGCTGGGAAGCTTCGGCCTGATTGGCCTGGGATATCTGCCCGCCGAGAAGGTGT
Organism: Paracoccaceae bacterium; assembly: GCA_024226455.1. Lineage (GTDB taxonomy): Bacteria > Pseudomonadota > Alphaproteobacteria > Rhodobacterales > Rhodobacteraceae > JAAELR01. Next base: position 37,717 of record JAAELR010000442.1, on the reverse strand, counting down.
TCTATCTCAGCCAAGCCTGGAACCCGCTGGCCAGCATCCTCGGCGGGATGGCGTTCGGCTACGGCATGGCTCTGTCGGGCAATTGCGGCTACGGCATCCTGGCCCGCCTCGGCGGCGGCGATCTGCGGGCCTTTGTGCTGGTGATGGTCATGGGCGTCGCGGCCTATGTCACCCTATCGGGGCCGCTGGCGCCCATCCGGGTCTGGCTGTTTCCGGTCACCGAGGCAGAGGCGCCGGCGGGCCTTGCGCATCTTGCCGGCCGCCTGCTTGGCATCTCGCCGGTGCCCATCGGCCTCGGCGCCGGGTTTGGCGTTCTGGCACTGTCATTGGCCTCGCAGCACCTGCGCGCCAGTCCTTCGGCGATGTTCTGGGCCGCTGCCGTGGGCATCGCCATCGTCATCGGCTGGGCCGGTACCGCCTGGGTCGCCGACCAAAGCTTTGACGCGGTGCCGGTGGTGTCGCACACCTTTTCCAGCCCGATCGGCGAAACGCTGCTATACGTCATGACCTCGTCGGGCAGTTCGCTGAGCTTCGGCATCGGATCTGTCGCCGGGGTCTGGACCGGCGCCTTTGTCGGATCGCTGATCAAGGGGCACTTCCGCTGGGAGGCCTGCGAGGACCCGCGTGAACTACGCCGCCAGATATTCGGCGCCGCGCTGATGGGCGCCGGGGCGGTGGTGGCACTTGGCTGCACCGTGGGCCAGGGCATGTCGGCTTTCTCGGTGCTAAGCTACTCGGCGCCCGTCACCTTCCTGGCCATCGTCGCCGGGGCCGCAATCGGGTTGCGGCAGCTGATCGAAGGGTTCGCACCAGTCTGAGGCAGGGCTTTCGCCGCGCTTCGCGCTTGTCTGTCGCGCATTACAACGCACGACAGACCGATCGACCGGGGGTTAGCCCGGTTCAGGCACGCATTCTTGATCCGTTGGCGTCGAACAGCGGCTGGCGCTGCAGATGCGCGGTCAGCCTGTCGCCGAGCAGTTCGATCTGCCAACCCTCGTCCTTGTCCGCCAACTCTTTGGGCACATATCCCAGCGCCACCGATTTGCCCGCGTTATGGGCGTATCCGCCAGAGGTGACCCAGCCCACAACGGCGCCATCGTGCCAGATCGGTTCGTCTCCGATCACATCCGCGTCGCTTGCATCGACCGTAAAGGCGCAAAGCCGCAGCGTGCCGCCATCCTGCCGATGCGCCAGCGCCGCCGACTTGCCGATGAAATTGGCTTCTTTGCCCAAAGCCACGAAGCGGCCCAGCCCGGCCTCGTCGGCGGTGTAGATGGGGCGGTACTCCCGTGCCCAGCCGCCGAAGTTCTTTTCCAACCGCAGCGCGTTCAGCGCCCTGAGGCCGAAATTGCCGATGCCATGCTCTGCCCCCGCCTGCATCAGCCCCGCATAGACATGGCGTTGGTATTCCGGCGCCAGCCAGATCTCATAGCCCAGATCACCGGTGAAACTGACCCGCCCCACAAGCGCCTGCGCCATGCCCAGATCCATCCGCCTGATATCCATGAACCGGAACGCCTCGGCCGAGACATCCGTATCGGTCAGCTGTTCCAGAACCGCTCTGGCATTGGGCCCGGCAATGGAAAGCCCCACCATTCCAGCACCATGCGCGGTGATCTTCACACCCGTCTCAGGCAGATGCCGGTCGAACCAGCGCATGTGGAAGTCCTCGGCAACACCGGACCCCGCGATAAAAAACTCCTTTGGTCCAAGCCGTGCCAGGGTGAAATCACCGATCAGCCGCCCATCTTGCTTGAGCATCGGCGCCAGCACCATGCGGCCCTCTGCCGGAATGCGGCAGGCCAGCATGCAGTCCAGCCATTTCTCGGCGCCTTCGCCAGTGACAGTGTATTTGGCAAAGCCGGAAATCTCTATGATACCAACACCTTCCCGGACGGCCCTCACCTCGCCCGCGACGTGCTCGAAATCGGTGGAGCGGCGCCACGAGAACTCATCCCCAACGCCCTCGGGCGCGAACCACAGCGGCACTTCCAACCCGTACGACGCACCGAACTGCGCGCCCTCGGCGGCCAGCCGGTCATAGATCGGCGTGGTCTTCAGCGGCCGCGCGGCGGGCAGTTCCTCGTTGGGGTAGCGGATCGAGAAGCGGCGCGAGTAGTTTTCGCGCACCTTGGCGTTGGTGTAGCCGAGGGTGGCAAAATCGCCGAAACGGGCCACATCCATGGCGAAGATATCGGCGCCGGGATCGCCATCGATCATCCAGTTGGCCAGCGTCAGCCCAACGCCGCCACCCTGGCTGAACCCGGCCATCACACCGCAGGCGCACCAGAACCCCGGCAAACCTTTTATGGGGCCCACCAAAGGGTTACCGTCCGGAGCGAATGTGAAAGGGCCATTGATGATCTGCTTGATGCCTGCGTTCTGGAAGGCCGGGAAATGCTCGAACCCGACCTCCAGACTGGGCGCGATGCGGTCGATGTCGGGGGCCAGCAGCTCATGCCCGAACTCCCACGGGGTCTGGCGTTCCGACCAGGCCACTCCGGCCTTTTCATAGGTTCCCATCAGCATGCCGCCGCGCTCTTGCCGCAGGTAAAGCTCTCCGTCGAAATCCACCGCGTGAATGATCTCTTGCCCGGTCCGGGCGTTGTAGTCGGCGACCTCGGCCATGTCTTCGGTCAGAAGATACATGTGCTCCATGGCCAGTACCGGCAGTTCCAGCCCAACCATGCGCCCCACTTCGCGGGCCCAAAGCCCGCCGGCATTCACCACATGCTCGCAGATCACGTCGCCCTTGCCGGTGCGCAACAGCCAGCCCTCGGGGTGTCTTTCGATGGCCTCGACCTTGCAATGGGTCTCGACCGTGGCGCCCAGATTGCGCGCGGCCTTGGCATAGGCGTGTGTGACACCGGACGGGTCGAGATGGCCATCGACATGGGTTTTCACCGCGCCGACGAATTGCGACGGATCCATCAGTGGCATGATGTCATGCGCCTCTTCGGGGCTAATCACCTCTGCCTCGATGCCCAGATAGCGGCCCGTTGCGACCAGCCCCTTAAGCCAGTCCATCCGCGCCTGGGTCGCCGCCAGCATGACGCCCCCGGTCAGGTGCACGCCGGTGGCCTGGCCGCTCAGTTCCTCGATCTCTTTGTACAGATCGATGGTATACTGCTGCAGCTTGGCGACGTTCGGGTCACCGTTGATGGTGTGCATGCCGCCCGCGGCATGCCAGGTAGAGCCGCTGGTCAATTCGGACCGTTCCAGCAGCATGACGTCTTTCCAGCCGAGCTTGGCCAGATGATACAGCACCGAAACGCCGACGACGCCGCCCCCGATGACGACAGCTTTGGCTTGCGTTTTCATGTTCTTAGCCTCTCATTCGTGACGCGTCCGCGTCAAACAGGGGTGTTTGGTGAACAATCGCCCTGCGGCGCTGCCCAAGGATTTCGATATCGAACGCTGCCCCGTCGGCGATGCGTTCGCGGGGCAAAAAACCGATGGCTACGGATTTTCCGCTGAAATGCGCATAGCCGCCCGAGGTGCAGAATCCGACGACATCCGCGCCGTCGAAAATCGGCTCGTAGGCGACGACGTCGGCGTCGTCGGCATCGACCAGAAAACTCGTCAGGCGCCGCGCAGGCGGGGCTTCGCGCGCCGCCATGGCGGCGTCGCGACCGATGAAGTCGCTTTTGCCGAACGACACGAAACGGTCAAGCCCGGTCTCGGCCGGCGTATAATCGGGGCGGTATTCAGCCATCCATGAGCCAAAGGATTTCTCCAGCCGCAACGACATCATCGCCCGCATGCCGAAGGGCCGCAGCCCGTGTTCGGTGCCGGCCTCGGACAGCATCCTGTACAAGGCAACCTGATGTTCGCGGTGGCAATAAACCTCGTAGCCCAGGTCGCCGGTATAGCTGACCCGCGCCACGGTGACGGGAATGTGGCGCACTGCCATTTGCCGTACCGAGAGAAATGGGATTACACTATTCGAACAATTCGACCCTGTTGCGGCGCTTAGCACGGCGCGCGCTTGTGGCCCTGCGATCTGAAACCCAAGTAGTTTTTTTGATCTATTTTTGATAGTTACGCCGCCTTCCTGATGTGCCAAGAACCAGCGCATGTGAAATGCCTGTGCGGAAAAGCTTGCCGTCAGTTGCACTTTGTCAACATCCAGCCGCATCATGGTGAAATCCCCGATGATCTTGCCTTTCGGGCTCAGCATGGCCGTCAGGGTCATCCGGCCCGGCTCTGGCACCCGGTTCGCCATGATCCTGTTCAGCCAGTCCACCGCCCGCGGGCCGGTGACCAGGTATTTGCCGAAATTGTGGATCTCGTTGATTCCCACCGCCAGGCGCACGGCGCAGGCTTCGGCGCCCACCGCCGCAAAGGCGTTCGAGCGGCGAAAGGACGGAACCTCGAAACACGCCTCGCCTTGGGGCGCGAAATAGTTGACATGCTCCATGCCGTAGGCAGCGCCGAACACGGCGCGTTGGGCATCCCACAAGCCATAGGCGGGTGTGGTTTCCAGCGGTCGCCCCACGGGCAGTTCCTCATTCGGATAAGAGATAGAGAACCGGCGCTGATAATTCTCGGTCACCTTCAGGCGGGTCCAGTCCGGCCCCGTCCAGTTGCCGAACCGCGCCACGTCCATGGCAAAGACATCCGTCTCGGGCTCGCCCTCTACCATCCATTCGGCCAGCGATTTGCCGACCCCGCCGCCCTGGCTGAACCCTGCCATCACGGCGCAGGCCGACCAATAGCCGCGCATCCCCGGCACCGGGCCGACCAGCGGGTTGCCATCGGGCGCGAATGTGAACGGCCCGTGGATCACCGATTTCACCCCGGCCTGTTCCAGCACCGGAAAGCGCCGATAGGCGAAGGCCACCGAGTCGGTGATCTTGTCGAGATCGTCGGGCAATAGCTCGTGCCCGAAGCTCCAGGGCGTGCCACCCACCGCCCAGGGGCGGCAGGTCTGCTCATAAAACCCGATGCACATCCCCCGGCCCTCTTGCCGCAGATAGCTCTCTCCGGCGGGGTCCATCACATGCGGGTGCTCGGCCTCGCGCTCATAGATCTCGGGCAGATCGTCGGTCACCAGATACTGGTGCTCCATGGGATGCAGCGGCAGATACAGCCCCGCCATCGCCGCCACCTCGCGCGCCCACAGCCCGGCGGCGTTGACCACGTGCTCGGCCACGATGGTGCCCTTGTCGGTCACCACCTCCCAGGTGCCGTCGGCGCGCGGGTTGGTCTGTTGCACCATGCAGTGGGTCTCTATCCCGGCGCCGGCCATACGTGCCGCCCTGGCATAGGCATGGGTCGTGCCCGAGGGATCGAGATGCCCGTCGAGCGGGTCATAGAGCCCGCCCAGAATGCCCTCGACATTGGTCACCGGTGCAACTTGCGCGATTTCCTCGGGCGACAGGATTTCCGTCTCGAGCCCCATGTAGCGGTGCTTGGCCCGCTCGGCGATCAGCATGTCCATGCGGTCGCGGTTGTCGGCGATGGTCACGCCTCCCACATGGTGCAGCCCGCAAGACATGCCGGTGATCTCTTCCAACTCGCGATATAGCCGGATGGTGTATCCCTGAAGTGCGGCCATGTTGGTGTCGGAGTTCAGCGTGTGAAAGCCGCCCGCCGCGTGCCAGGTAGAGCCGCTGGTCAATTCTGACCGTTCCAGCAGAACGATATCCGACCAGCCCATCCGCGTCAGATGGTATAGCACCGAACAGCCCACGACCCCGCCGCCGATGACAACGACCCTTGCATGTGTCTTCATTGCCTTGCCCCACGTTCATCCTGGCCCGCGCCGGACCCGCCCGCACCGGCACCACCCCTGTCATGCGCAAGGCTACAGGCGGGCGCCGGGCGGCAACAGCCCGCTTCGGGATGTTTTGCGGCCTCACAGGGTGGCTGGATGGCGGGCACGGGGTTCACCTTTCGCTATGGTACCCATTCCAATACGCCCCCCGTGCCCCGGTCCGCGTCAGGCGCGACACGGGGCTTGCTTGCAGCGACAATCGCGCCCCGAAACCGGTGATCTGAAACGCATCACCGCGCATGTCCGGACCGGCCGGTCGGGAAACACCACAACAATCCGGGTCAGCTCGCGCCATTGCGGTCCATTTCAGCGCAAATCATCAGGAATACCATCGCCCGGCCGCAACCGGTCCAGACTTGGCGCAATACCCGCAAAGCGCGAGCAGAACCCTCGCAATCCACCCCTGGTAGCAAGCGACGGAACCAATCTGTTAACCATATTAAGGTTGAATTCGTCGTGATTCCGGCCAAGGGTAGCACCAGAGTCCATCTTTTTGCTGCGAGGTTTTCAAATAATGTTCGATCAGATCCGCAATCGCATTCGTCCCGGCATGCCTCCCGTGCTCGCCTGTCTATTCCTCGGGCTGACCACAATGCCCGCCGCGGCGCTCGACCTGCCCGACCCGCTGACCGATGACGATTTCATCGCCTTCGACCAGGCTCAGGCCGAACTCGGGCAGTTGCTGTTTTACGACAAGGTCCTGTCGGGCAATCGCAACATCGCATGTGCGACCTGCCATCACCACGCTCTGGGCAGCGCCGACGGCCTGTCGCTCAGCGTCGGCGAGGGGGGCGCTGGCCTGGGCACCCTGCGCACCGCCGGCAGCGGCAGCGACCGGATCAAACAGCGCGTGCCGCGCAACGCGCCGGCGCTGTGGAACCTCGGGCACCGCGATGTCAAGTTCCTGTTCCATGACGGTCGCGTCGCCACCGCCGATGGCTATCCCAGCGGCTTTCTCACCCCTGCGGGCTCCCGCCTGCCCGAGGGGCTCAACAGCATCCTTGCGGCGCAGGCGCTGTTCCCGATGACCTCGGGCGACGAGATGGCGGGCCAGGCAGATGAGAACCCGGTCGGCGTCGCCGCCGCCAGGGGCGCGCACGAGGTCTGGCCGCTGGTCGCCGAACAGGTGCGCGGGGTCGAGGCTTACGAGCCGATGTTCATCGCCGCCTTCGACCATGTGCAAAGCCGCGACGACATCACCATTGTCGAGGTCGTCAACGCCATAGCCGCCTTCATCGGCACCGATTTCCGCAACCATGACAGCCCGTTCGACGCCTATCTCGCCGGTGACGACACCGCGATGAGCGACGCCGAGAAACGCGGCATGGAGCTATTTTTCGGCGAGGGCGGCTGTTCGGAATGCCACGCAGGCCCGATGCTGTCCGATCAGAGCTTCCGCGCAATAGGGCTGCCGGTTTTCGGCCCGGGCCGCACCCGGCCCTCCGACCCGATGGCACGTGACGTGGGCCGGCTGGCCGAAACCGACGATCTGGACGATGCCTACAGCTTCCGCGTGCCGTTCCTGCGCAACATCGCGCTGACCGCGCCCTATGGTCACAATGGCGCCATGCCGACGCTCGAAGCGATGGTGCGCCACCATCTGGACCCAAAGGCAAGCACCCTGCAATGGACCCTGGACCAGGCTGTGCTGACAAAGGCCGATTGGCTTGCCCCGATCGACGGCTTGATTCTCGGCGATGCCTCCGAGACCCAGCGCATCCTTGCCCGGATCGATGTCGATCTGCCGCTGATGAGTTACGCGCAAGTCGGTGATATCGTGGAATTCCTGCACTCACTGACCGGCAAGACCGCAACAAACCGCCCCCTCGGCCGCCCCGACACGGTGCCAAGCGGCCTGCCGGTTGACTGAGCCGGCAATTGCGTCACACCTCAGGTGCCGATGCCCGGCGCCCGACGTCGGACGGGTGCGAATGTGGCACTGTGGCATGAGACGCTGATCAGGCTATGCTGGGCCCGGTGGCGGCGGCGGGGGGCGGATGCGCTGCAGGTCTGACCGAGAACCCGCGCGGTGCTGGCCACGACCGGTCGGGACGGCGGACCACAGGCGCCATGGTCGTCCTGCGCGGTGCCGGCCCCCGGCACCGCAATCTCCGCCTCCGACACCCATTCCCGCGCCCCGGATCCCGGGAAATCCGCCGTCCTGACCCTCACCCTGTCCGAAATGGGCATCGCGCATCTCCCCGGTGACTGACCCCGCCGCGCGCTATTGCCGCAGCGGCGGCAGGGCCGGGCAATGGCTGGCACCATAGGCACCCGACAGGAAACAGGCTTTCACACGTTTGGGGGGTGGTCTGGGGACGGTGGGCGGGGCGACGTCGCGCCAGCGGCGAGCGCCGTTCCGCCGCCCCCCCTGCGACCGATACGGCCCTCGCATTCCCCTGACAGAGCCGCTAGAGCACCGCCCATGATGCCCGGCCCTCTCCCCCTGACCAAAGAGCTCGTTCTGATCGGCGGCGGCCATGCCCACGCACTGGTGTTGCGCAGTTGGGGCATGGCGCCGCTGCCCGGCGTGCGCCTGACGCTGATCAGCCCCGGCCCCACGGCGCCCTACTCAGGCATGCTTCCGGGCCATATCGCCGGGCACTATTCCCGCGATGACCTGATGATCGACCTGGTGCAACTGGCCCGCTTCGCCGGGGCCCGCCTGATCGACGCGGCGGTATCGGGGCTCGACCCAGCCGCCCGGCTGGTCCTCGTGGCAGGCCGCCCGCCAGTGCCCTATGACATTGCCTCAATCAATATCGGCATCGCCTCGCACCCGTCGGGCCTGCCCGGCTTTGCCGAACACGCTATCGCCGTCAAACCGCTGGGTCCCTATGCCGACCGCTGGCAACGCTTTCGCGCCGATGTCGCCGCCGACCGCGCCGCGCCGCGGGTCGCGGTGATCGGCGCCGGCATCGGCGGGGTGGAACTGAGCCTGGCGATGGCGCACGCCCTGCGCGCCGATGGCCACGCCCCCCAAGTCACCCTGATAGACCAGGCCGCCGCCCTGCCCGGCCTCGGCGCCAGCACCCGCCAGACGCTGTTGCGCAACATGGACCACCAGGGGGTCCGCCTGGCCGAGCACGCCGCGCCCATCGCGGTCGGTGCCGGCAGCGTCACCCTGCAGAGCGGCACCGAGATTGCCGCCGATCTGACCGTCGGCATCGCCGGCGCCCGACCGCAAGGCTGGCTCCAGAACACAGGGCTGGCCTTGCAAGATGGTTTCATCAGGGTCGATGCTGAACTGCAAAGCTCTGACCCGTCGATCTTCGCCGTCGGCGACTGCGCCGCCCTGCCCTCGCCGCGCGCCAAGGCCGGGGTCTATGCGGTGCGCCAGGCACCGGTGCTCGGTCGCAACCTGCGCGCCGATCTCACCGGCACCAGCCGACGCCGCTACCGGCCGCAGCGCGACTATCTGAAACTGATCTCGCTGGGCGGCAAATCCGCCGTTGTCGAGAAATACGGCGGCCGCCTGCTGGGCCGCTGGCTATGGCGCCTCAAGAACCGGATCGACCTGAGATTCATGGCCAAATTCGCCGAGTTGCCGCGCATGCCCAGCCCCGTGCTGCCGCGTGAGACCGCGTTTGGCGTTGCCGAGACCCTGGGTGACAAGCCGCAATGCGGCGGCTGCGGCTCGAAGATCGGCGGCGACGCGCTGACGCAGGCGCTGGCCGCGCTGCCAGAGCCGACCAGAGCCGACATCGTCAGTGCCCCCGGCGACGATGCCGCCATCTTGCTGACCGGCGGCACGCGCCAGGTTCTCACCACCGACCACCTGCGCGCCTTCACCGAAGATCCTTTTGTGATGGCACGCATCGCCGCGGTGCATGCAATGGGCGATATCTGGGCGATGGGTGCGACGCCGCAGGCAGCACTTGCCACCGTGATCCTGCCGCGCATGGCAGAACCGATGCAGCGCGCCTGGCTGGCCGAGATCATGGCCGCCGCCGCTGGGGTCTTCGTCGCCGAAGGCGCCGACATCGCCGGCGGCCACAGCTCGTCCGGCGCCGAACTGACGCTGGGCTTCAGCGTCAGCGGCCTGCTCGACGGGGCGCCCGTCACGCTGGCTGGCGCGCAGCCCGGCGACCGGCTGATCCTGACCAAACCGATCGGCTCGGGCACCATCCTGGCCGGTGAAATGACACGCCAGGCGCGCGGCGACCAGGTGATGCAGGCTCTGGAGATCATGGCCCGACCACAGGGTGCCGCGGCGCGGATCCTGGGCCGCGCCCACGCCATGACAGACGTCACCGGCTTCGGTCTCGCCGGGCATTGCCTGAACATCTGCCGCGCCTCGGGCGTCGGGGCCCGGCTCGATCTGGCAAGCATCCCTGTGATGGCGGGCGCCGAAGAGCTGGCCGCGCGCGGCATCCGCTCGACGCTCTACCCTGAAAATCGCCGCATCGCCGCAGCCATGCAACTGCCCGACAGCCCCCGCGCCGATCTGCTCTTTGACCCGCAGACCGCCGGCGGCCTGCTCGCCGCGGTGGCGCCGCAAGAGGCAGATCGCAGCCTTGCCGCGCTTGGCGATGCGGGCATCGACGCGGCAGAGATTGGCTGCATCGAGGAAGGTCCACCCTTCATCCGGGTGCGCTGAACCCAACGCTCATCGCGCGGGGCTCCGCCCCAACGCTCATCGCTCGCCGCCCAGCGAGGAGGGCCCGCGAGGGCCCGATGAGCGCACCGTCACCGTTCCAGAAAACCCTCGATCCGGTCCGCCGCCCGCGCCAGATCGGCCTCTGCCAGGTCACGCATTGCCACCTGCGCCCGGACCGTGCCGGCCCGCGGCCCCCGCGATTTCTCATAGCGGGCATCGTAATGGTGCTGCATCAGTTCGCCCGCCAGGGTCTCGAATTCCCCCGCCGCCGCCATCGCCTGCCAGGTCTCGACCCGGGCCTGGCCCTGAAACGGCAGCAACAATGCCAGCGTCACCTGCAGCGCCGCCGCATCCGCCGTCAGGTCGGCATAGGCACGCGTCAAATAGCGCGCCCGAGCCCCCAGCGGTGCCGTCACCTCCAGCCGTGGCGCCCCCCGCATCGCAGCCCACAGCGACGGCGGCACCAGCAGATCGCCAACCTTGCTCGATTCCGCCTCGACCAGCACCGGGCGGGCCGGATCGAGCCCGGTCAAAGCCTGCGCCAGCGCGCTCTCGAACCCCTTTTGGGCCGGCTGCGGCCGCGCCACCGCGCCAAACAGCGAGCCGCGATGCGCCGCCAGCCCCTCAAGATCCAGCACCTGCACCCCGCGCTGCGCCACAAGAGCCAGCAATTCGGTCTTCGCCGTCCCGGTGTTGCCGTCCAGCAGCACCAACCGGTGCGGCAGCGCGGTCTCGTGCAGCATCCGTACCACCAGCCGCCGATAGCTGCGGTAACCGCCCTCGACCAGATCTGCCCGCCAGCCGATCTGGCTGAGGATCGAGGCGAACGACCCCGACCGCTGGCCACCGCGCCAGCAATAGACCAGCGGCTGCCAAGAACCATCGCGCATCGCCAGCGGCCCCTCGATATGCGCCGCCGCGCTGCGCGCCACCAGCGCGGCACCGATCTTGCGGGCCCGAAACGGCGCCTCCTGCACATAGATCGTGCCCACTCGCGCCCGTTCCGCGTCCGACAGAACCGGCAGCGACATGGCGCCCGGAATATGATCCTCGGCGAATTCCGACGGCGAGCGCACATCGATCACATCGTCGAACGGCGCGGCATAGAAATCGGCTAGGCTGTCGAACGCAACTGGCATGGGGCTTCCTTTGGCGCTCCCTTTAGCGCGCCTTTCTGCCCGGGTCTATGCGCCCTCGTCGCCTTTCACCTCACCCTCGCCCGGCGGGAACCAGCCGCGGTCGATCCGGTTGGTATAGGCGTTCGACGCCCCGGTCATCGCCGCATCCATCTCTTCGCTGATCTCCCTGGCACGCGCCACGTAGGGTTCGTTCTCATGGGCCGGAATGTCGGTGCGGAAAAGCGAGGCAAGTTCGCGCAGCACATAGCGGTCATGCTCGACGAAGCCCCGCGCCATACGTTCGGCCTCGAAAGGATGCCGCCCCAGCGCCTCGAAGGCGGAACGCCCGGCGCGCACGCCACTGTCAAAGGTCTCGCGGATGATGTCGCGGCAGCCCGCGGCATAAAGCTCGTAGACATGATCGCGGTCCACCGCGCGGGCTATGATGTGCAAATGCGGCTGGGTCTGCGCCACATGGCGCACGATCTCGGTCGCCTGGTCCTTGTCGTCGATCGCCACCACCAGCATCTGCGCCTCTTCGATCCCCGCCGCGTGCAGCAGGTCCGGGCGCGAGGCGTCGCCGAAGAATACCTTGATCCCGAAGGCCCGCAGCGCCTCCAGCTGCGCCGAGCTGTGGTCCAGCACGACGGTCCGGTACCCCGCACCGACCAGCATCCGGTTGACGATGCCGCCCCAGCGCCCGTGCCCGGCGATGATCACCGGGGCCGCATCGTCGATCTGGTCGGGTTCGGCCGGCGCGGCGGCCAGGCGCGGCACGATGAACCGCTCATAGGCGATGAACAGCGCCGGCGTCAGCAGCATGGACAGCGCCACCACCAGCAGCAGCTGATCGGCGACGGATGCCGGGATCACCTGGTTGGCGACCGTGAAACCGAGCAGCACGAAACCGAACTCGCCCGCCTGCGCCAGGCCCAACGCAAACAGCCACCTGTCGGATCCATTCACCCCAAAAACATGGGCCAGCACCAAAAGAACCAGCGTTTTCAGCGCAATAAGGCCGACGGTGAGGCCAAGGATGCTGCCGATACTCTCCAATAGCAGGCCAAAATCGATACCGGCGCCGACGGTCATGAAGAACAACCCCAACAACAACCCCTTGAACGGGTCGATGTCGCTTTCCAACTCGTGTCGGTACTCGCTATTGGCCAGCACCACGCCGGCAAGAAACGTCCCCAACGCCGGCGACAGCCCCACCAGCGTCATCAGCAGGGCAATCCCGATCACCATCATCAGCGCCGTGGCGGTGAACATCTCGCGCAGCCGTGCCAGCGCGATGAAGCGAAAAACCGGCCGGGTCAGCAGCGAGCCGCCGACCACCACACCGGCAATCGCGGCGATGGTGATCAGGGCGCGCTGCCAACCCGGTATCGTCTCTATCCAGGCCGGGCCGGTATCCCCATGCCCGTCATCCTGCGCGCCGTCCCCCGTCTCATTCCCCGTTTCCTCCCCATGACCGCCGCCATGATGCGCGGGGGCGGCCGTGTGGCTGTCTACGGCATGGGTATCGACCGGCGCCATGTCCATCAGCTCGGGCATTGCCAGCAACGGAATAAGCGCCAGCATCGGGATCACGGCTATGTCTTGAAACAGCAGCACAGAAAAACTGGCCTGCCCTCCATCGGATTTCATCAATCCCTTTTCATTCAGCGTCTGCAACACGATAGCCGTCGAGCTTAGCGCAAATACCAGCCCGATCGCCAGCGCCACGGTCCAGGGCTGCCCCAGCGCCATCGCCACACCCATCACCGCCAGCGCCGTGCCACCGACCTGCAGCCCGCCCAGGCCCAGCAGCCGCCCGCGCATCTGCCACAGCATGCGCGGCTCCAGCTCCAGCCCGACCAGGAACAGCATCATCACGACGCCGAATTCCGCGAAATGCTGCAGCGCGATCACATCGACATTGAACGCCACCAGCACCGGCCCGATCACGATCCCCGCGATCAGATAGCCCAGCACCGAACCCAGCCCCAGTTTCGAGGCCAGCGGCACCGCCACGACACCGGCAATGAGGAAGATGAAGGCAAGCGTCAGGAAATCCATCTCAAACCTCCTCGCCCGGCGCGCCGGCGGTCAGCACCTCGTACTCTTCCGCCTCCGCCTCGCCCAGCCGCCCGTCGCGCAGCCCCTCCAGCAGCCGCCGGTAGCCCTGAACATGCGCGCCCGCATGGCCGGTCCGCGCCTCTCTCAGCGCGCCATAAAGCACGTATGGAGGCAGAAACCGCATGCCGCACAGCGACGCCATCTGCTGCAGCGGTCGCAGAAAGGTCCGCAGGTGATGGTGCTGGTAACCTTGCGGTGAAAACGCCTCTTGCGGTCCCGCCGCGGTTACCGCCAGCATCAGGCGCTTGCCCTCCAGCCTTGTGCCGCCGGTGCCATAGGCAAAGCCGTGCTCCAGCACGATATCCTGCCACTCCTTGATCAGCGACGGGGTCGAATACCAAAACAGCGGGTACTGGAAAACGATGATGTCATGCTCCAGCAGCCGCTTTTGCTCACGGTCGGGGTTGACCTCGAACCGCGGGTACTCCGCGTAAAGATCGACCCGGGTCAGCCCCTCGACCAGCCCGGAGACCGCATACATTTCGGCATTAACTTGCGAGAATTTCTGCCCCGGATGGGCATAATAGAGGATCACCCGCGCCATATCTGTCCGTTCCCTGTTCGCCGGGCACCAGAGTTAGGCAGTTTTGTCGGTTAAGCAACCGAAACGACAAGGTGAAAGAGCCCCCAGGCGCCCCAAAGCGCGATTCCCGGCAGCACGATCCAATAGTCGCGCTCTTTCGGCAGCGACCAGCCCGGTGCGCCGCGGGTGCGGGCCACGCCGGCAAGGCAGACAATGGGCCAGTAAACGGTGGTACCAAGTGCCGCGGCCAGCACCGGCACCCCCCAGCCGCTGCCCAGCCAGTGCCCGACCAGCCCCAGCGCCAGAATCGGCGTATAGAAAACCAGATCGGCGAAGGCAAAGGCCCAAAAAAAACCCACGCCCACCTCGGTGATCTGTCCGGCGGGCTCTTGCATGCCCAGGCGCACACCCAAGCCGTAGCTGACCGCAGACAGGCACTGCGCCACCACCAGATAGGCCACCAGCAACCAGCCCGGCCCCTGGATCGCCCAGAATGCAATGGTTTGCCCCGTCATCTCCCCGCTCTCCCGCATAACACCACGGGCAACCATAGCATTTCCGACCTCAGATGCCTTGTTCCAGGTCAAGCACGGGCTGCGTTACGGCGGCGGAACCGGTTCTTGCTGCCCGGGGCAGCGTCTTGCGGCGCCCGGCGGCACCTGCCGCACCCCGGGCTTTTGCATTCATCCGGGCACGAATACTCAGCGCCGGACCTCTGCGAGCCCGGCACACGCCCTTGGGTCAGTCCCTGACGGCCTTCCTGGCGATCCAGTCGCGCACCGTGTTCATCTTCGGCGCCAGCTTGGCGTCGACATCGCGCATCTCCAGCGACAGCATCACCGGGCGGGTGGCCAGCATGTCGGCCAGATAGTCCCGCGCCGCCTCGAACAGCGCCGCCGCGGCGGCCTGTTTCGCCGCCTGCGGGCGGCCCTCGCGCAGGCGTACCGAGATGTCGATATAGCCATGTTCCGGATCGCCATCGGCGATAGAGACATGATCGGCCCGAAAGGCACGCACCCGCACGCCAGTCTCGGGAAAGATCTCCAGCCTCGCCGCGGTGCGGCGCAGATGGTCGCACAAGCCGGCAATATCGGCGGCGGTCTCCAGGTTGGCCGAATAGTCAATCGTCAGATGCGGCATCGCTCCTCCAATCCGCGAGGTTAAGCAACCGGCCTTGCCCGCGTCAACCTCGCGCCTTGCGGCCCGGGGTGCTTGTTCCCTAACGCGGCATCGGCAATAACGGCGCCATGACAGCCGATGCCGCAGACAGCAAGAACCGCATGCGCGCCACCTCCCGCTCGCTGCCCATCGCGCTGTTGCGCGCGCGCGACCGGGTGATGGGGCCGATCAGGGCGATGCTGGCTGATGCCGGCGTCACCGAGCAGCAATGGCGGGTGTTGCGGGTGCTGGCCGAACAGGGCCCGGCGGATGCGACAGAGATCGCCCGCCAGGCCTGCCTTTTGATGCCCAGCCTGACCCGCATCATTCAGGGGCTTGAGAAAAGAGCCTATTGCACCCGCAGCCCGCACCCCACCGACCGGCGCCGCTTTGTGATCGAGATCACCGGCACGGGCCGTGAGTTGATAGAGCGCAACATACCCCAGAGCACCCGCATCTTCGCAGAGCTTGAGGCCGAGTTCGGCAAGGAGAGGATCGAGGCGCTGCTGGATATGCTCAACGACCTGAGCGCCGCGAAATAGGGGCGCTCATCGGGCCCTTGCGGGCCCTCCTCGCTGACCGACCGCCCGGTCGGGGCCGCAGGACCGGCCATAGCTAGAAAGGCCCGAAGGGCCTGCCAAGCGCCTCGTAGCCCCCACTGCTTCGTTAGCGCTATCATCAACCAATTCCGACAGTTGACCCCATATCCCCATGGGGACATCTCTCGCGTCAGCCGTTCTGCTCGCGCGGACACGGTCGCGCCGGGCTCTCTTTCAGCAGCCCGCCGACTCCCATGCCCGCGATATCCTCGTCGCTCACCTGCAGCCCGCAGGCGACCCGCTCCAGCACCCAGTCGGCGCCGTTCAGCGCCGGAGAGCGGGCACAGCCGGGCAGCCCGATCACCGGGCGCCCGCCCTGCCGGCCCAGAAACAACAGATTGCCCGGATCGACCGGCATCCCGAACCGGGTTACTTCGCCGCCCGCCGCGCGCACCGCCGCCGGAGCCACATCGGCCGGGTCCGACGTGGCAGAGGCGGTCAGGATCAGCACCAGCCCGGCCTCTGCCACCGCCACCGCCCGGGCCAGCGGCCCGGTCCGGTGCGGCACGTTCACCACTTCTGTCAGCGCGATCCCCAGCGTCTCCAGCCGACCCCGCACCGCAATCTCTCCTTTGCCTGTTCCGGTACCTGTATCGGTCTGGATCAGCACCGCGTCAGAGATCTCCACAGGCCGCACCAGGATCGCATCCCGCACCAAGGTTGCCGCCCGTTCCACCGCAGCACCGGCGACCCCGTAGGCGATGATCTTCACCGTCGCAACAAGTCCCCGCGCCCGGGTCCGGGCGAAGGGCGGCAGCGTGGCGATGGTGATCATCGGATCGATCCGGTTCGCGGCCTCGATCGCGGCCACATCCAGCACCAGCACGCCCGGGGTTCCGGCATAGACGTTCACCCGCCCGGTGCTGGCCCCGGTCAGCCGCAGGCCGGCCGCGCCCGGGTCCGGCGCCATCGCGGCGGCGATCCGTGCGGCGGCCTCGTTCTCGGCCAGGTCCCCCGGCCCCAGCCGGGCGACGGTAACCTCAACCATCCCTGCCGCCGCCATCGCCGTGACATCGCCCTCCTCCAGTACCCGCCCCTTGCGCAGCCTATGCCCACCAAGCTGCAGCGAATGCGCCAGCACCGCGCCGTGGGCCTCTGCCAGCGCAACCGGGCCGAACTTCATGCGCCGCGCCGCAGGGTGTGGGTGATCTGAGCCATCACCGAAATGGCGATCTCGGCGGGCGACCTGGAGCCGATATCGAGCCCCACCGGCGCATGGATGCGGGCAATATCGGCCTCGGCAAATCCCGCCTCCTGCAACCGTGCCACCCGCTTGCCATGGGTCCGGGTCGAGCCGAGACAGCCCAGATAGAACACATCCGCCCGCAGTGCAGCCATGATCGCCGGGTCATCAAGCTTGGGGTCATGGGTCAGCGTCACCACCGCGGTGCGCCCGTCGAGCCCCATTTGCGCAAGCGCCTCGTCGGGCCAGTCATGGCTGATCGCCTCGCCGGGAAACCGCGCCTCGGACCCGAAGGCCTCACGCGGGTCGATCAACACCGCGTCGTATCCCGCCAGCCGCGCCATCACCATCAGCGGCTGGGCGATATGCACCGCGCCGACCACCGCCATGCGCAGCGGCGGATTATTGATCGCCAGGAACGTGGCCCCTTCGAACCCCGACTTGTCCATGCGGAACCGGTCTGTGATGGCATCGCTAAGATCGGCGTCGCCGGTATCGGCCAACCGCCGGCTCCAGGCTTCGGTGTCGACGGCATAGGCCACCGCCCGCCGCGCCGCCCGGGCTGCGCAAAGCTCTGCCAGCAGAGGCTCTGGCAGTTGGGCGCCCACCGGCTCTACCATCACCCGGATGGTGCCTCCGCAGGCCAGACCGACCACGAAAGCCTCATCATCGGTGATGCCGAACTCCAGCACACGCGCCTTGCCGTCCTGCAGCGCGTCCATCGCCTCGGCCACCACCGCGCCCTCGACGCAGCCGCCAGAGACGCTGCCGGCAAGCTGCCCGTCGCCCGAAATCGCAAGCTGGCTGCCCACAGGCCGCGGCGCCGAGCCCCAGGTCTGCACCACCGTCGCCAGGGCAGCGCCCCTGCCCGCCCTGTGCCAGTCGAGCACAATTTCGGGGATATCGTCGAAACCCTGAGTCATGGTGGCCATTCCCGTTCCGTCCAGAAGACGCCCGTCGCGGGGCGGTTCGCGCATAACATATGCCAGGTCGCGGCCGGTGAGAACCACACAAGCGCGCGTCCGATGCCCCGGACCCCGGTGGCTTGCAACGCCTGGTGCATACTGGTTTAGACCGCTCATGACCCTGCTCTCCGCCGCCCGGATTCGCTCCCTGGTCGCCGCCGCGCTTGGCGCCGGGGCATTCCTTGCGCTGGGGTTGCCGCTGCCGCTGCTTCTGGGTCCAATGCTGGGTTGCCTGGTCTTCGCGCTTGGCCGGGCATCGCTGCAGGGCATGGGCCTGTTCGGCACCTTCATGCGCAGCTTTCTGGGGATCGCCATCGGCTCTGCGATCACCCCGGCGATGGTCGCCGAACTGCCGCTCTATGGGCCGTCGCTGGTGCTGATCCCGGGATTCGTGCTGGTCATCGGCCTCGCGGGCTATCCGCTGTTTCGCCGGATCTACCGCCATGACCACGCCACCGCCTTTTACGCGGCGATGCCCGGCGGGCTGCAGGACATGCTGATTTTCGGCGAGGAGGCAGGCGGCAACGTGCGCGCCATGTCGCTGATCCACGCCACGCGGGTGCTGGTGATCGTGATCGTGGCGCCCTTTGTGCTGACGTTGCTGTACGGGCTCGACCTGACCGCCCCGCCCGGAGCGCCGGCCGCGACGCTGCCGCCCGGTCAGATCGCGCTTATGCTGGCGGCGGCACTTGGCGGCTGGCAGGTGGCCAGGCGGCTGGGCATGTTCGGAGCCTCGATCCTGGGGCCGATGATCGCGGCCGCGGCGCTATCGCTGTCTGGCATCCTGACCCACCGCCCACCGGCCGAGTTTATCTGGCTGGCGCAGTTCTTCATCGGCCTCGATGTCGGGGCCAAATATACCGGCATCACCGGCCGCGAGCTGCGGCGCGACGTGGGGGCGGGGCTGTTGTTCTGCGTTGTCCTGACGGTCATCAGCCTGGTTTTCATCTGGCTGGTGCAACAGCTTTCCAGCGCCGGCGAGATCGAGGTCATCCTGGCATTCCTGCCCGGCGGGCAGGCGGAAATGGTTATTGTTGCGCTGGTGGCGGGGGCCGATGTGGCGTTGGTGGTGGCTCATCACCTGCTGCGCATTCTGGTCGTCATCCTGCTGGCACCAGTCTTTGCGCGCTGGCTGGGACGTTAGAGCAACCCGCGTTTGCGCTTGCCCGCGGGGTGCCGTAAAGCAAGGCCAAAGGAGAATGCCCCATGAATGTCGCCGCCCCGATTTCCGCCAAGGACGCCCCTGACCTGTCGAGCTTTGACTGGCAGGATCCGTTCCGCCTGGAAGACCAGCTGAGCGAGGACGAACGTCTGCTGCGCGACGCCGCCCGCTCCTATGCGCAGGACCGGTTGCAACCGCGGGTGATCGACGCCTATCGCGACGAGGTGGTGGCGCCTGAGCTTTTCCCCGAGATGGGCGAGGCCGGGCTGCTGGGTGCCACTCTGCCCGAGGAATATGGCGGGCTGGGCGCGGGGTACGTGACCTACGGTCTGATCGCGCGCGAGGTGGAACGGGTCGATTCAGGCTATCGCTCGATGATGTCGGTGCAAAGCTCGCTGGTGATCTACCCGATCTATGCTTACGGGTCAGAGGAGCAGCGGCAGAAATACCTTCCGAAATTGGCCACTGGCGAGTGGATCGGCTGTTTTGGCCTGACAGAGCCGGACGCCGGCAGCGACCCGGGTGGCATGAAGACCGTCGCCAAAAAGGTTCAGGGCGGCTATGTGCTGAGCGGAACCAAGATGTGGATTTCCAACGCGCCGATTGCCGATGTGTTTGTGGTCTGGGCCAAATCCGAGGCGCATGACGGCAAGATCCGCGGCTTCGTGCTGGAAAAAGGCGCCGCCGGGCTGAGCGCACCGAGGATCGGCGGCAAACTGAGCCTGCGCGCCAGCGTTACCGGCGAGATCGTGATGCAGGATGTCGAGGTCGGCGAGGATGCGCTGCTGCCCGGCGTCGAGGGGCTGAAAGGGCCATTCGGCTGCCTGAACCGGGCCCGCTATGGCATCTCGTGGGGAGTTTTGGGGGCTGCCGAATTCTGCTGGCACGCGGCACGTCAATACGGGCTCGACCGCAAGCAGTTCCGCCGCCCGCTGGCACAGACCCAGCTTTTCCAGAAAAAACTCGCCGACATGCAAACCGAGATCTCGCTGGCACTGCAGGCCTCGCTGCGGGTCGGCCGGTTGATGGACGAGGCCCGCGCCGCACCCGAGATGATCTCTATCGTCAAGCGCAACAACTGCGGCAAGGCGCTGGATATCGCCCGGATGGCGCGGGATATGCATGGCGGCAACGGTATCTCGGAAGAGTTCCAGGTAATGCGCCACATGGTGAATCTGGAAACGGTAAACACCTATGAAGGCGCACATGACGTGCACGCCCTGATCCTGGGCCGGGCTCAGACCGGGCTGCAGGCGTTTTTCTGACGCCACCGCCAACCTAAATGTGAAGGTTTGAGGGCGAAGCCCGGGCAGTTGCCCGGATTTCACCCCCAAATGGCACGTTTGATGCCCCGGTTTGGCCAACCGATCACCATTGTTGCCCGCGATTGATGCTGTTGCGTAAACAGTGTGAGGGCAAGGTGATGGCCAGAATGGCAATGTCCCGGTTTTCCCGGCGAGTGATGCAACTAGCAATGGGCGATGCAGTGCCCGGCGGAAAGATGCCTTATATGGCCAAGACCCGTTCCTTTCCGATGGATCAAACCACCGAAGAGGAATTCGGACGCATCTATTCCACGCCGACCGAATTCAGCAGTGGCGACCGGTCCAATACCGCGGGCCCCGGCCTGCTGGCGGTTCCCGCCAGGGTTTTTTGCGCAATACGCAGCATCGGTGAATACGACCTGGTCCGGACACGCTGAACCGCTCAGGTGGCGATGAAGTTCACCCCTGACATTCGCTCTATCTGATAGACGTCGTCTTCGTAGTTCGCGGTGATCCGGTCGACCAGTTCCGGGGTCCACCCCGGTAGATCGATATCCTCTTCCAGCGCCTCCTCAATGGCGAACTTGTCCAGGAACGCGGCGAACACCCGGCGGCGCTGGATCTCGCTGGGCGGGGCATGTGTCGCCAGATAGGTTTGCATCCGCTCGAACCCGTCCTCGGTCATGATCCCGCGAAGCACGTCAAGCTCGCCGTCCAGAGGCAGGTCATCATCGGCATCCGAAAGCTCACGCAGGATGGTCGGCCAGACCAGAGGCGTATCCTCGTTGCACCAGACGGTAATCGCGCAGCCGGGATTGTTGTCTTGCAGATCCTGGATCACCCGGGCCCAGCGCAGCTGGAGCGGGTCGGCCCCGGACATGAAACTTTCGAAGTCATCTGCCTTGCTGGCCGCGAAGACCGCAGGCACGAACGTCGCCGGGTTGCGGATGGCGAGAAAAAACTCGCAAGGGTTTTCCGGAAACAGATACCGCACCCAGGTGCTGCGGAACGGGACCGTGCTGTAGAACTGGCCGGCATCGAAGATCTTCTGCGGCCAGCACAGATAGTTTTCATCGCCGACGATCACCCGCTCGGCCGGGTAGCCCATCAGGATCATCTCGAACAGTCTCTTCTGTTCGTCCTCGGGCATCGGGTCGCCGCGGTACTTGTTCATGACGTCCCCAAGCAGTCTGCGATAACGACGCGGCCGGGGCACGATGATCTTGTTTTTGTTCAGATCGTTGCCATTCTTCATCAGCGAACGGATCAGCGTGTTCTCGTCGGTGCAATGCGCGCCGAGATGATAGACGAAAGTGATTGCGGGACTGCCGAATTTCATGCGCTGTCTGTTACGCCTCTTCGCTGCACCTCACCATCAGGTCATTTCGGGTTGTTGCCGAAAGGTCCTGTGGATTCAACTAATACCCTATCGGTCCGCGCGCAACCGTCGGATGCTATTCTGCCGCCTTTCCCTTGGGTCGAGCGGTGTTGAAAAAGAAATTCGCCGGCAGGTCGGGCTCGAATACCCGTTCGGGCACCACACCGGGGCCGCGCAGAAAGACATTCATCCCGAAATGCCGGTGCAGCCGGGAAAGCCGGCGCAATCGGTCGCTGCAAAGTCGCGCATGAAGTGCCGAAAAGCTCGGATCGTGCAAAAGCGCGGCAATCTTCGCCTGGTGCGCGGCCACCGTGATTTCATGCAGCGCCGCGATGTCGGGGTCGGATTTCAGCGCCGCGATCTCTGCCTCCAATGCCGCAGAATGGCGTTGGATCGAGAGATCCTGCTCGTCGTTGTTGTTCATCCGAAACCAGTACGCCTCGCCCTGATCGCGGGCCAAGTGGTTGACCCGACCCCGGTCGCGTTTGACCAGAAAGCTTTCCACGCTGCGCACCGAGTAGTGGTTCAGGGTCACCAGGTCGTAGCCGTAGCTGTCCATCGCGCTGCGCCAGCCGGTGCGCAGCATGCGTTCCGGCATCGGTTGGCCCGAACCGTTGACCCATTTGATACCGTCTCCCCTGGGCCCGCGCGGACGGTGCACACCCAGGCTGTCCCAGTAGCCAAGATTGCGGAACAGCGTTTTGAGACCCCAGGCCTGATGCGGCCGGCGGATCAGATGCGGTGCGCAACGGGTGAATTGCTCGGTGACCGGGCGGTCCTCGAAAACCTCGATGTCGGAATTGCCGAACAGACGCCATGTCATCGAGATCATGTTGGCCTCACCCATGGCCGCAAAGAGATCCGGCAGCCGCCCGCCGCCGGTATGGACGTTGATGAACTCATCCACATCCATCGCGACGATCCAGCCGGCCTGTTCAAGCACCGGTTCCAATTGGGCCGCCTTCAGCGCCGATTGCTGCGGCCTGCCGCTGGTGTCGCGAAAAGGGTTGTCGCGGCGCTGCACCAGGCCGCGGTCCTGTAGCAGGTCGAGCAGCCGGTCGGTGCCGTCATCGCAATCGTTGGTGTAAATCAGGAAATCATCGACCCCGGTCATCCGGTGCCAGGCCAGCCATTCCAGAATGAACGGCCCCTCGTTTTTCATGCAGGTGACGATCACAACTCGATCCGACAGCGGCGCGAAGTTGGCCGGAACGAGTGCTGCCTTGCGCTCTGGCGGCAGCACCGGGCGGTGGCCAAGGGCGTCGCGAGCGCGCTCGAGCAGCGCCTCGTCCCGCTCAAGCAGGTCCTTGTTGACCAGCGCCGCCACCTCGGCCTCGGCAAAAAGCACCGACTGCGCACGGTCATACTCAACCACTTGTTCGGCCACCACCTGCGTCCCGGTAACTTCCTGCGGCAGCCAGACCGCCCTCGCCGCCAACCGCCTTGGGGCCACGGCCCAGCTCCGCGGTGCATCGGCGGCGGGGTGGGCGCGGCAGATATGGTCTGCCAGCAGCGGCACCTGCCCCTTGCGGACGCGCCAGGGATAGATCAGTTCTCCCACAACCCACATTACACCGGTATGCGACTGGCGGCAGGCCTCGAAAACACCGATGCCATCAACGGGCAGACGCAGGATATCGCAGGGATCGAGCGCAATCACCGCCCCTGCCCGGCTGAGAAAGCGCCATTTCAGGATATCATAGAGCACGGGCTGGTTCAGCGCGGCGCGCCAGGGATCAGCGGCAAAGGTGCGGTCCTTGGCGCGTGGCGCCATGGCCGGGTCGCCCAGCGCGGGCATGTCGGCGCAGCCGAGCGGCAGCGGCGCGGTGACCAGAACCGCGCGTTTCAGCCCCTCCATCCCGGCAATCGCCGCCTGAAGCGCCTGCGCGAACTGCTCGCGTCCCTGCCCCGGCGGCGCCCGATCGAACAGCAGCAAAGCCTCCAGCCCATGATGTGCCACATGATAGCCCAGCCAGCCGGCCACCTGATCGGCGGTCTCGCGATGCCGCTGCGCCACGAAAACGTTCAGATCGTCGAACAGCCCCGGATCGGGCACCGAAACCGGCAGGCTGAACCCGCCGGCGGCCAGCTTCAGCGTCAACGCCTCATCACCCTCGGGCGCGGTGCCGGTAACGATGACGTTGCCACTAACCATCTCCGGCTCGTCCAGCGTGACCGCCTCACCCTTGGGCTGCACCAGCAACCCCGGGTCGCCACCGCGGCCCAGATAGAGCCGCAACGCGCTGCCAAAAGGTGTCGGCCAGCGCAGGGTGTCGAGCACAAGCAGGCCAGCCACCTTGACCGCCCGCAGTTCTCGCCTGTGAAACACCGCCCGGTCAACCATGGCTGACCTGATATAGGCGCACCAGCCCGGCAACGGTATCAGGCGCCAGCGGCGTCGCCGTGGCCATCAGCAATAGACGCCCGTAGAGCTTGATCTCGTCGGTCTGCCGCATCAATTCCGCAAACTGTGTACGGTGGTGCACACCCGCTTCGTTCTGCAGCCCGGCCATACCCGGCAGCGCCATGATCTGGTCCAGGAGTATCCTGGTATCAGGCAACATGCGCGCTATGCTGGTGTCTTCCACTGTGTTGAAATTCCGCTCGACCCAATAGGTCAGCCCAATCTCCTTGGAGCGTCGGTTCGGCAGCCCGCGGGCGCGCTTCAGCATGAAGCTTTCGGCAGAGCGCACCGAATAGTGGTTGAGCTGCACCAAAGCGCTGGCCTCTGCCAAGCCGTATAGGTTGATCCGTTGTTCCGCCTGGGCAAATCCCACCGGCATCCGCGCACCAGAGCCGTCGGTCCAGACCGCCTGCGCATCCTTCTTCAGCTTCGGCCGATGCACACCGATCTGACGGAACGGCCCGTGAGCGCGAAACAGGGTCTTGAACTGCCGCCCGCCCACCGGATAGTCGCAGCCCGCTGGCGCGGCGCGGGTAAAGACCTCTGTCGTCAGTTGGGTGCTCTGCCGGGCCTGCCCGGCATGACCAAAAAGCCGCCAGGGCAGCGCTATCGCGTCCGCATCGCCGCAAGCCGCGACCAGATCGGCCAGCGAGCCGAGCGGCGCGCGCAGATTGACGAACTCGTCGCTGTCGATGCAAAGCACCCAGTCGGCGGACTTGCGCAACGGATGGTGCCAGGCCTCTCTCAGCGCGTTCCACTGCAGCGATTTGCCCTGTGGTGGCAGGTTGCGCAGATGCACCACGCCCATCGGCGCCAGGGCCTTCAGCATTGCGTCGGTGCCGTCGCTGCAATCGTTGGAGAACAAAAGAAAGTCCGTAACCCCTGCAGCTCGGTGGTGGGCCACCCACTCGGCCAGATGCAGCGCCTCGTCGCGCAGCGCAGAGACCAGCAGAACCCTCACCCACGCCACCGACGCGGAAGCCATTCACCCCAAAGCGTCATTGCGTTTGTTCCTCGCATCTGCAAACCCTTGCTCGATTGTTTCCGTTGTTGCACAGATAGCGGGGGGAAACGAGGTATTGTTGAATGCCACAAGACTATCAGATCGGTGCGCTCTGGATCGGCGGGACTTTGAGTTTCCTCGAACAGCTTTGTCTCATCTCCTTTCTCGACGCAGGCCATCACGTCAAGCTTTATACCTATGGCCCAGTCAAGCATGTGCCCGACGGGGTCGAGATAGCCGATGCAAACAGAGTGCTGCCGACCGACGGATTTATCCGGCACAGCCGCACCGGCAGCCCGGCGCCGCAGGCAGACAGGTTCCGCTATCACTTGCTGGCGCAGCACGACCATATGATCTGGGCAGACACCGATGCCTATTGCGTGCGCCCCTTCAAAACCGCGAACGGCCATTTCCACGGGTGGGAATCCCCCCATCACGTCAATAATGGCGTACTTGGCCTGCCCCGCGATAGCGAAACTCTGCGCGAACTGATCGCCTTCACCGCCGACGAGTTCGCCATCCCCGAATGGCTGCCCACCGCCGAACAGGACCAGTTGCGCGCCGCAAGAGACAGCGGTAATCCGATCGGCGTCGGAGACCAGCAATGGGGTGCCTGGGGGCCTAGGGCCCTGACCCATTTCCTGCACAAGACCGGAGAGATCCGCCACGCACTGCCACGCGCGGCGCTCTATCCCATCGGATTCAAAGAGCGCGGGTCGATGGTGCGCCCCGGCGCCAATGCAGAGCGCTTCATCACGCCGGAAACCCTGTCGATCCATTTCTACGGGCGCCGGATGCGCGCGCGCATCGCGCAGGGGGACGGCGAGCCGCATCCGGACTCGCTGATCGGGCGATTGTTGCGCAAACACAGCGTCGTGCCTTCGGACGCGCCGCTGCCCAAACCGTCACCGAAACCGGTGGCGCTGACGCCCGAACAAAGGCGGGGCCGCGGCCTTGTGAACCTCACCGATCTGGCAGACGCGCGCGGCTCTGACCGAGGCTCAAGCCGGCACCGGTTCACCGAACTCTACCAGATGCTTTTCCTGCCGCTGCGCCAGCGCAAGCTGAAGATCGCGCTGATCGGCCTCGACGGCGGCGCGGCCGTGGACGCGCCAGAGAATTGGACCGATCTGGCGAAACAGACGCTGCAGATGTGGCTGGAGTACTTTCCAAAGGCTGAAATCACCGCGTTGGACCGCCCCGCCCCCGCGCCCCTGCCCGTTCGCGACAAACGTGTGAAATACCAACAAGTCACCTTGGAAAACCCCGATGAGATCGCCGCTGCGCTGGACAAGAATCCCGATATCGTGATCGACGACGCCACCCATGTCAGCCACCACCAGCAGAACGCCCTGCGCGCTATCTTCCCGCGCCTCGCCTCGGGGGGGCTCTATATCGTCGAGGATCTGCGCACCCAGCCCGCGTCGCTGGAAAAACAAGGTTCGGTCAAAACATCGGCGATTTTCCACGGCTATCTGGAGACCGGTGTCTTCGACCTTCCCGACGAGGGGGCAAAGGCGGAATTGAACAACGTACGAGCCGACATTTCTGGTTGCTTCATCTTTCAGGCGAACTTCCAGAAGAAACGGCGCGATCAGATACTCGTGCTTCACAAGCGCTGAAGCATGGGTGAAAAGGGTAGCGGATGGTCAAGAAAGTGGCGAAACTGGACAAGGTAGCAACGCCGGGCGAGATGCTGGCGGCACTAGGCGACGACCTGGGCGAAGGCGGGTTCCAGACCGAACTAGACGCAAACCACATCGCCACGTTCATCGCACGCGGCCCCAAGCTGCTGGTAACATTCGAACTGGCCGGGCACACAATCGCCGCCTCACCCGATGGCATGCCCTTGGGGCTGGATTTCGTCGAGGACAAGAACTGCTCGCTTCTGCAGATGACTGCGCGCAAGGAAACTTGGTTTCGCAATCCGTGCGTCTATGAATTCATGGACCGGCTGGTCGATGATATGTTCTTTGAGGATTTCGAACAGGTTCTGTTCTATGGCGCCGGCACCGGCGCCTATTCTGCCTGTGCCTTTTCGGTCGCCGCGCCGGGCGCGACGGTTGTGGCAATCTCGCCGCAGGCGACGCTGGACACCAGCCGGGCAGGGTGGGATCACCGCTTTCCTGCGGCCCGGCGATTCTCCTTCGACGACCGCTATGGCTATGCCCCCGACATGCTAGAGGGTGCCGGCGAGGCATTTGTCCTCTTCGACCCGTATCAGCCGCTGGATCACATCCATGCCAGCCTGTTTCGCGGCCCCAACGTGACGCGGCTGGCCTGCCGCCATTTCGGCGGAGCGGTCGAGCGGGGTTTGCGTGAGATGGACCTGCTGCACCAGGTCATCGAATTGGCCAGCGTGGACCACCTCAGCGCGCACGTCTTCTTTGACCTGCTGCGCAAGCGCCGCACACATGGGCCGTACCTTCGGTCACTGTTGCAGGCGACCGGACGCCGCGGCAATCCACTGCGCGTGGCGCTGCTTTGCGACTACGTGCTCAGGAGCCGCCAGAACGGTCCTGTTTTTCGAAGGAACCTCAATGCGGCAACGACCGTGTTGGCGAAAAAGGGCGCCCTGCCGGACTGGCTGGCCGAACCCGAGACGCCAGAAAAGTCCTGAGGATCAGCGAAGTTCCTCGATCACCTCCATCAGGCGCTGCACTTCCATCAACTGCGCGTCCGTGAAGGGCGCGATGCCCTGGGGCGGCGTTTCACCCTCCAGGCCTGACATGTCGAAAAGCGTGTCGGCATGCGGAAAGTAGCGCGCCCGCAACGCCTCGTTTCCCGCCGCGTAGCGCGCCACGAATTCGCGCCGCTCGGCCTGGCTGAGGATCGGCGCGCGCTCTGCCGGTTTTTGCGGGTACTTCGCCGACAGTTCCCTCTGTAGGCGGCGCGGGTTAACCACGCCAAGCCGCGCGGCCACCTGCAAGATCTGCACCCGGTGCAGCCCCGGTGACACGTTTACCCGTGCCTCTCCATCCACCTGCGGCGCTGGCAATCCGATCAACGAAAAGGCGTCGCTTACCACATCGCCGCCGGTCAGCTGCCCAGGTTCCAGCACCCGTGGCACCAGTGTGACGTCGCCACCGGCCTGTTCCCAAGGCGCCAGCATGGCCTGAAAGTCCGATCCACTGCCCTGAAACCGCTTGATGTAGCTGGCAATCGAGCCGAAGAATCGCCCATTTTTCGATTTCTGCAGGAACATGGCCTCGATGAACCGGTCCTGGCGTCGCAGGTAGGCCAGTACATTCAACGGCCGCGCGGCCAGCGCCGGCATCAGGTTCAACAGAATGTCGGGCGGCACGCCATAGAGCATTTCGCTGGAGATCACCGCGCGTGGCTCGGGCCGGATCTCGATCTCGCGGTTCAGCGCCCCGGCCATGTCGCGCAAATCAGAGCGGTTGCGTTTCACCGCAAACGCCAAGTCGTTGCAACAGTTCTTGCCCGGCGGCGTCAGATAGGCCAGCCCCTGCTCCGCCAGCACCTTGCGGTCGGCGGCAAAGCGTTTTTGCAGGTTGGACGTGCCGGTTTTCGGCGCGCCGATATGCAGCCAGACCTCGTCGACCATCGCCCTACCCCGCCAGCAAGTCGGGTATTTGCGCGATCCGGTCAAGGATCCTGTCGGGAATCAACGCCGGACCCTCGGTCATGATCTCCCGGTTCAGCAGATTGAGATGCCGCGACATCAGCCGCATCCGGGGTGAGGTGATCTCTGCATGAAATGCTTGCATGTCCGGACGCGCCAGCAGGTCGCGGATCTTGCCGCGATGGGCGCGCAGGGCCTCGGTCTGCCGGGTCTTCATGCCGCGCAGGCCCAGCAGCCGGTCGTATTCCACCCGTGCAGCCGGGATCATCCGGCGGATGCTGTCATCACGCTCCATGTTGAAATTCATCCGCAGCCAATAGGCCAGTCCCTGTTCGCGGTCGACATGGTTGACCCGGCCCCGGTCGCGCTTGACCGCAAAGCTTTCGGCAGAGCGGCAGGCATAGTGGTTCAGGGTCACCAGCCCGTAACCCGCCGAATGGGTGCCGAATCGCCAACCGCTGTCGATGAACTTGTCCAGCACCGGACGTCCGCAGCCATCGACCCAGGTGATGTCACCGGCATCCTCGCCCGGGTTCGCCGGGCGGTGCACGCCGAGTCGGGTGAATTTGCCCACCTTGTGGCCTCCTTGCATGGAAAACAGCGACTTCACCGCCCAGGCCTGGATCGGGTTGGGGCAGAACTCGGGCGCACACATGCTGAATTGCTCGGTAACGAAACTGTCCCTGAAGCCATCCACATCTGCATTGCCAAATAACCGCCACTGCATAGAAACCACATCGACCTCGCCCACCGCGCCAAACAAAGCGTCCAGCGTGCCGTCGCCCACATGGATGTTCACGAACTCGTCGACATCGGTCACCATCACCCAGTCGGCCTGCTGCACCTGGTCCAGATCCTCGGCAAAGCGCAAGGCACCTTTCTGCGGATTATGATCTCCGGACATCTCCAGATACGGATTGTCGCGCCGGGTAAGAACCCCGTGTTTCTGCAGCGTGTCCAGCACCTCGACCGTGCCGTCGTCGCAATCGTTGGTGAAGACCAAAAAGTCAGTGAACCCGATGGCGCGGTGATAGGCGACCCATTCCAGGATGTAGGGCGCCTCGTTCTTCATGCAGGTTACGATCAGCCGTTTTTCCGTCATTGCCCCTACTCCGCCGCCTCGTGCCGTTGCATTTTCGCCAGTTCGGTCTTCAGCCTGTCCATCGTTTTCTTGATGTTATGGGCCTTGCGTTTCCTCAGCGTGTATTCACAGATCTGGATCGCGCTGCGGATCTTGCCGCGTTTTTCCGCCTCCATCAGCAGGTCGTGCTGATAACGCGGCAGGTCGTTACGGGCGCGGAAGAGCTTGTAGAAGAGCTTCGGCGTCAGCGTTCCACCCGCGGCGGCATAGAGCATGTCCTTGAGGATGTTCATCACAAGGAAGGCGTTGGGCAGTTGGTGGCCCATGAATGGCGTGTGCAGCCAGGTGACGTTTTCGCCCCGGATCCGGTCGACCTGGTCGAAATCGGGTTTAAAATAGGGGTCAGCGACGATGATGATCTCGCCCGCCTTGTCCACCGCGCCGGCCGCATCGGCAAACCGTCCCGACCAGTCAAGCTTGCGGGTCCAACCCCAGCGGTCCTCTTCCGGCAGTTTTCGGCGATCCAGCGTCGACTGCGGCGCGATGGCCAGAACGTGGCTGCCGGGCGCGCATTGCGAATAGACCAACGCGCCGAACCCGCCCATCGAGGTGCCGTAGAACAGAACCTCGTCGAACTGCTCGAAAAAACCCTGGTCGCGCAACGCTTCGAACCCGTCATGCACGAATTCCTCGCGGTACCAGTTGCGTTCGGTGCACATCACGCCCAGAACCGAACAATCCATTTCCTGCCCCAGCACCCTGAAGCCCCAGGGCCAGCGCTGGCCCTCGGCGCGCGCGATCGAGATGTTGTCGAAGGCCACTACCAGCCGGCGCGAGCGCGGGGTGAACATCAATGCGTTGGTCGGGCCCTCCCACAAAAAGCCCTTGGAGCGCTGTGCGAGTTGCCGGGCGTCGTTGAACCGTTCGTGCAACGGGCCCGAAGCCGCGGATGCCGGCGGCGAGACCATGTGCAGGCTTTGCAGCGGTGCGACGGCGGTCAGCGACACTGCTGGCTTGTCCTCGCGGTGCAACATCGCCTCTTGCGCCTCCCGCTCCTCTTGCTGCGCCTCGGCCTCGGCTGCCTTGGCCAGTTCCAGCGCGTCGGCGCGGTCGGGCCGGGTCAGTTCGTCGAACAATTGCTTGTAGTCGGGGTTGTCCAGCAAGCCCCGGATCCGGGTTTTGTGCCAGTCCACCGCCTGATCGTGCATCCGCGCCAGATCGGCGTCGGCCTTCAATTCGTCCAGCACGGCCTGCATCCTCGGCAACCGCGCATGGATGCGGGTGTCGGTCTCGGTCGCATAATTGCGCCGCGTCCAGTAATCGATGCCCTGATCATGCTCGGTATGGTTGATCCGCCCGCGTTCCCGCTTGACCAGAAAGCTTTCGGCAGAGCGCAGAATATAGTGGTTCAGCGTCGCCAGCCGGTAGCCCAGCGACCGCTTGGTCGAACGCCAGCCATTGTTGGTCAGCAACATGTCCGGCATCGCCCGGCCAGAGCCGTTGACCCAGCGCACCTGGTCGGCGTCGTCATCGTCGATCCCAAGCGGGCGGTGCACGCCGATCCGTGTGTACGGAGAGCTCTTGTGGAACATCGACTTGAAACCCCAGCCCAGCCTTGGCTTGGGGATGAACTCTGGCGCGCAATTAACGAATTGCTCGGTGATCGGGCGATCCAAATAGGCGTGGATGTCCTTGTTTCCAAAAAACTTCCAGGTGAAAGAAACGACGTTGGGATAGTTGCTGGCACGGAACAGATCACTGAATGTGCCGTCGCCCACGTGGATGTTGACAAACTCGTCCACGTCGATGGTCAACACCCAGTCGGCCGCCTTGTAGGCAGGCTGGTTCTGCGTATCCTTCAACGCCACATGCTGGGGCTTCTTGCCGCTGGCCTTGTCCCAAGGGTTCACCACCCGGGTGACATAACCCAGATCGCCCAACCGGTCGAGGATCTCGTTGGTGTTGTCGGTGCAGTCGTTGGTGTAGACGAGGAAATGATCGATCCCTATCGACTTGTGATAAGCAATCCACTCCAGGATGAACGGTGCCTCGTTCTTCATCGAGGTGACGATCAGGATTTTGTCATTGTCGATAGGCGTTTCGGGGTCTTTCAGATAACCCGTGATACCGCCGGTTCGGCCTTCGAGATTGTCTATCGCCTGCTGATATTCCGGCGATTGCTGCAGCGGCATCACCGGCAGATCCAGCAACGCGGCGGGCGGGGTGATGGTGACATTGGGGTTGTTCGACCCCTCGGGCGTTTCCTGCAACCCTTCGGCATCCATGTCGGGCGCAGCGTTGGCATCGGCCCCGGGCACCGGCTGCGCTGCAAGTTGGATTTTCGTGGCGTCTTTCTGCGGTTTCTGTGTGTCGTCCTCGCCCGGCCAAACCGGCTGCTCAACGGCCCCTGCTACCGCGGCGTTGGTCTTGTCGCCGATCGCATCGTATATCTCCGACCGGCGGTCATACTCCGCCCTTTCAGCGGTCACATCGGCGGCGGGCATCTTGGCCAGCACCTCTTCGCGCTTGGGAAAGCCCGGCGGTGGCGTGTCGGGGATCAGCGACAGGCGCGGATCGACCCGGTGGCGCAGCAGCGCCTTGCCCAGCAGGCTCTCGGGATGTGGCAGGCCGGCCTCGTCCGTGACGATGCGGCGCCGGATGCGGCGGTTCCACAGATGCACCCCGAAACAGCCGCGCCCGACCCGGTCTCTCAGGTCGAAATTCGGCTCCAACAGGTCACGGCGGTCCTTGAACGAGACCGGATAGAACGCCTCGCGCTTCAGCGTATGCTCGACCTCGCCGGTCTCTTTGAGGAAATAGGTCAGCGCCGAGGGCCCCCAGACGCCCCATTTCAACTCTGTCACATGCACCGGCTCGCCCCGGCCATGCGCCTCTTGCAGGCGCACCTTTTCCTCGTCTCCGGCCCAGGGCGGGATCGGGTATTCGTCCTTGCAGAACTCCAGCAGCGCGTGCAGCGTCTTGCTGTCCTTCGGCAGGCCCAGCACGGCGCCGCAGATCAGCCGCGGCGGCTTTTCCCAGCCATAGACGAACGGCGTCTCGAACCGCCATGGCTTCATGCACAACACATCCGCGTCGATCCAGACGACGTCTTCCTCCTTCAGCATCCAGTAGCGGAACACGTCCGAATGCAGCGCCGGAGAGCCGGAGTTCTTGTGCTTGACATAGTTCTCCTGCGCAAAGACCTCATTTGCGTCGCGCACTTCGATGCCGTCGGGCACGCAGTCGACACCCTTGTAGGTGTACAGCACCGTTCGGTGGCCGAAATCGCGGAACGACAGCAGGCAGACTTGCTCGAGAAAGCTCAGCGTGCCGCCGATCCAGAGAGCGGCCACCGTCGGCAGCGTCGGGTCGATCGGTCGGCGCGCCATCGTTTCGGCGCTATCGACTGGCATGGCGCGCATCGCCTTGCGGATCTCCTGACGCGAGATCTCTCGGCTTGGCAGGGCGGTTTCCGCCGCGGCCTGCCCGGCCTGCTCCTTTGCCTTCAACGCCTGCTGATGCGCCTTCAGGTCGTCCGGGATCGGCGCCTTGTCCGGATCGATCCCGTGCCGGATCAGCGCCCGCCCGACAAAGCTGGCGGGATCCACCACACCCCCGTCATCGGCCAGTATCTTGCGCCGCAGCCGGCGGTTCCAAAGATGCACACCGTAGGCCTTGTTGGTCAGGCGCCTATCGATCATGTCGCCGGGCTTCAGTAACTCGCGCCGCGACCCGTACGGAATGGGGAAGAAGGCCTGTTCGACCTGCGCATGGGAGATCTCGCCAGTTTCGCGCAGGAAATAGGTCAGCGCCGCCGGTCCCCAGACGCCCCATTTCAGCTCTGACACATGCACCGGATTGCCGGCGGCTTTCGCAGCCTCCAGCCGGTCTTTTTCCTTCGGTTCGGCCCAGGGCGGGATGGGGTATTCATCCTTGCAGAACGCGTTGAGCTTTTTGAGCGTCTGCGACCCCTTCGGCAGCCCCAGCACCGCGTTGCAGGTCTGCTCGTCCTGAATCTCCCAGCCAAACACACGCTTGCCGCCGAAATCCCAGGGGCGCAGGCACAGCATGTCCGCATCGGCCCAGATCACATCCTCGGTCTGCAGCATCCGGTAGCGGAACGCGTCGGCATGGATCGCGGGCGACCCGGTGCGCTTGTGCCGGATGAAATCCTGGTTCGGGAACACCGTGTTGGCATCACGCAGCTCGATCCCATCAGGCACACCCTCGACCGGGCCGTAACTGTACAGAACGGTGCGATGGCCATAGTCGCGGAACGAGCTGAGACACAATTGTTCGAGAAAGCTCAGCTTGCCGATCCACAGTGTCGCCACCGTCGGCAAGCCCGGGTCGATCGGGCGCCGTTCCATCCGACCAGCGACCGCCGACGCCGGGCGTTCCTGCGCGCCCCGCGGTGGCACGGTCTTTGGCGCGTCCGTCTTCGGGGCCACCATGCCCGGCGGCACGAAACGCAGCGGCGCCGCACTCTGGTCGATGTCGTGCCGGGCCAGTGCCCGCCCCAGATAGCTGTCGGCCGGGGCCTGGCCATCCAGCGTTCCATCGATCCAGCGGATCAGCCGACGGCTCCACAGATGCAGGCCAAGCGCGTCGCTTCCCAGCCGTTCCTCGACCATTTGCCCCGGCTGCACCAGTTCGCGCCGGTTCTTGAAACTCACACCATAGAACTCCGTCTGCGGTCGCACCGCCGATATCTCGCCGGTTTCCCCCAGGAAATGCCCAAGTGCCGCGCCACCCCAGAGGTCAAGCCCCCGTTCGGTCACATGCACCTGGTGCGTCTGATCCTCGTCCAGCCAGGGAGCAACGGGAAAGTCATTGCCGCAGAACCGGTTCAGCTTGACCAGCGCCTTGGAAAACCGCGGCAGCCTCAGCGCCGCGCCGCCCATCCGGCGCCCCTCTACCTGCCAACCAAAGAACCACTGATCGGTAGTCTCCCAGGGACGCAGGCACAGCATGTCTAGGTCGATCCAGACAACGTTCTGCACTTCCAAAAGCCGGTAGCGGAACGCATAGGAGTGCACCGCCGGAGAGCCGGTATCGCTATGCCGCAGGATCGTGTCGAGGGGATATATCCGCCGCGCATCAAAAAACTCGACCCCCGCGGGCGCATTGGGCACCTCTTCATAGGCATAGAGAACCACCCTGTGCCCGTGGTCGAGAAAGGACTTCAGGCAAAGCTGCTCTAAGTAGCTCAGCGGACCGCCGATCCACAGCGACGCGACGATGGGGAGCTGCATGTAACTACTCTCTCATTCCTGCTTGGCTGTTCTTTCGACAGCCCTGACCGCTCTTTTTGTCGGGTCAGGTTCGCACGAATTGGTGAAGCTGCCCGTTGTTTTTTGGGGAATCTTCGCCCACAAACACAAAAAAAACAAGGCAACTTTTTCGAAAACCCCTATTTACCTCCGCCAGCTGCCGCGGAATCGTGAAATAAAGGAGCAAAAGCACCGGCGGGCATGACCTAGATACTCGTTGCAACTTCCAAAAACGAAGCCCCGCACCTATTGGAGTGGGTCGCACTCCACTGCGGGATCGGATTCGATAACATCCTCATATTCCAGAACGATTCCGACGATCTGACGCAAGAGACCCTACAGATCCTCGATGAGGTCGACGCCGTGCGCTACCGCCATAACCGTGCGACACCAGATCCAGGCCAATAAATGCGCCGCCCGCCAGCCCGAATACCAGAAGTCCGATTTCGCGCTGGCGCTTGATCTTGATGAGTTCCTGCAGATCCACCCGGGCCTGGGCCGGCTCGTTGTACCGGGGCCGGCTCGTCGATCTTTTCGCGGCGCTGCCCGAAACCAACCGGGTGCTGCTGAACTGGCGCCGCTTTGACAATAGCGTCCTGACTGAGTTTACCGACGAAACGGTAACGGCCCGTTTCACCATGGCCGAGTGCGGCGAGCGCATAATTGAACGGCTGACCCCATACAAGACCGTGTTCCGGCCCTCGCTCTTCGATCGCCGCAGCATCCACCGCCCGCCAAGACCACACCTGCCCGAAGAGCAGATCCGCACCTGCAACGGCTCAAACCTGCCGCTGGGCACCTTCGACCTGAAACGGTTCCGCGCCCGCGATCCGGGCCTGCGCGGCTTGGTACAGATCAACCACTATTTCGTGCGCGACGCCGCCAGTTTCGTGCTCAAATCGCATCGCGGCAGCGCTCGCCTGGCCGAGCGCTGCCGCGACATACGCCGCCATGGCCGATCTGGATGCACAATCGGGCGGCCATCTGGCCCTATTGCGGCTGGCATCGACGCGGGAGCACCAGGAACGCTACCGCTCGCTGGAAAAAAGCCGGTCTAGCGCGGCCTGTCCGACTTCTGCGCCGGAACAAGAACCGCCGCGTGATCGGGCAAATCAGCGATGCCCAAGCCCGGTGACATAGCTGCGCACCAGACCATCGCGGTTAAAGCCCTGCGTGGCAAGTTCAGCGTCGGTCATGGAATAGCGCCACTCGACGCGATGGGTGTTGGTAAGGCTGCGTGCAAACTCTCTCAGGGTGGCGAACATGGCCATGTCTCCGTTTGTCGATATCCGTTGGATCTGCGTGTTACATGGCGGCAGTCGCGGCCCGGAACCACTGCCAATCCGGAATTGCCGCATTGCAACGCACGCATGGCCCGTCCGAGCCGCACGTTGACAGCCTCGCCGTTGCCCGCCTAGGCTTTTGCTTCAAGGGGGCCGTGAAGACCCCCAATCCATTCACGGAGAGGTATCGAACGATGCGTCTTGCACTATGTTTCGCGTTTTTCGGCCTGCTGAGCACCGCCGCCACCGCAGCATCCGACGCGGCGCGGGGCGAATACCTTGTCCGCGGCCCCGGTGGCTGTGGCAACTGCCACACCCCGCTCGGCCCCGAAGGCCCGGTGGCAGGCATGGAACTGGTCGGCCGCCTGGTCGAGCAGAACGCACAATTCACCGCCATAGCGCCCAACATCACGCCGGGCGCACGCATCGCCGGCTGGTCCGATGCAGAGCTTGCCCGCGCCATCCGCGAAGGCCTGCGCCCCGACGGCTCGCTGATCGGCCCGCCGATGCCTTTTGCCATGTATCGCGGCCTCTCCGACGACGACCTCGCCTCGATCGTGATGTTCCTTCGCACCCTGCCACCGGTAGACCACGACCCAGGCCGGTCGGACTACATGATCGCCCTGCCGCCCGCCTACGGCCCGCCGGTTCAGAGCGTCTCTGCCCCCACCCCCGGCGTAACGGTCGAATACGGCGCCTATCTCGCCGGGCCGGTGACCTATTGCATGGAATGCCACACGCCATTCGGACCGCAAGGCCCGATGCTCGACACCGATCTCGGCCGCGGCGGGTACGAGTTCTTCGGCCCGTGGGGCGTCAGCGTGGCGACCAATATCACCAGCCACGCCGACGGTATCGGCAAGTACAGCGACGAGGATCTGACCGCGATGATCACCCAAGGCAAACGCCCCGGCGGCGCGCCGCTCTTGCCACCGATGCCCTATGACCACCTGGCGCAGCTGACCGGCGACGACCTCGCCGCCATCATCCTCTACCTGCGCAGCCTGCCACCGTTGGCAAACAGATAAACGGCGCGGTCAATTGGGCTTTCGGAATTTGCAGACGCGGGCTTTAATTAGACCTGATTCACCTTGGCATGGGTCAGTTTTGACAAATAGTAAGCTATCTGATTCCTAGGGCCCCAATATCGGGAGTGTTTTGGATGCGTTTGGACAGGTTTACGCAACAGATACGGGCTGATCTTCTTGAGCGTCTGCCAGGGCAGCGCAAGACGCA